>CAZONU010000009.1:0-13245 GCA_964581145.1 uncultured Planctomycetia bacterium | reverse complement strand
CTGCCGTAGAGGTTGGCGAGCGAGTCCTGGGCTTTCCCCCTCTTCGGCCGTGGCTTCAGCAACTCTATCTTTCCGAAGAGCTTCACGAACTCCGGGGGATAGGGCTGGTCCACCGGCTTGACAACCTCCGCAACGTAGATGTTGCCCTGCTGATCGAACTTGGGGCCTATGGAGCCATCGGACACCTTCCAAATGACAGGGTCCTCTCGGGCCAGTTGGCCGGTTGGCAGGTATTCGCGGAGCATCCGACTGGGGCGGTTGCCGTTGCGCCCCGGTTGAAAGGCGAAGATATGCCCGTCGTGGCGAACGCCAAGCTGATGCTTCATCCAGCACTCGCTGACGTACATGAAGGTGCAGTGTGCCATTTTGTTGCCCGGCAGCGCGGCGTCCTTTCCGGAGGCAGCCCTGATCGGCTTGGTCCAGGGGGAAGGCTTGCCATCGCGCCCGAACTTGAAGATGCCGTTCTTGTAGGCCACGCTGTAGAGAGTTCCGTCAGGTGCGGGCACGAGTTGAGGGCCGGCCGAGCTTGTGAACGGTCCGACATCAACCTGGGCGAACTTGTCCGCGGCCTCGTCGTACCGGTACCACCACCATTTGATGCTGGCACCCCGGTGGCAACCGCGCATGTAGACCTCGTTCCGGAAACGGTCAACGGTGATATCCATGAAACCCGTGGTGCTGTTCTGCTTCTTTGTCGCCGTCACGGCATCGCTGAACTTCTGGCCACGATCCTCGACCCGCAACAGGCGTCCGCTGTCCTCCTGGAGCCATATGATCGGTGGCTTTGCCTTGGCATCCAAGGCCATTGCCGGTGGGTAGCTGCGGTTTCCACTCCATTTCATCGGCATCTTCGCAACGACCTTGGCGTCCTTCCATCCGGAGAGCTTCTGCAGTTCATAGGTGCCCTTGCCGGTAAAGCACGTCACATAGACGCAGCCGGTGGATCGGTCCACGGCAATGAAGTCCGGCCTGTTCACCTTGACGCTGGCGACATACTGACCGTTCGCCTCTTTGACGACAACAATGCGGTCATTGCCCTGGTCGGCAATCAGCAGGTGACCCTTGCCGTCCAACGCCAAGCCGTGGATGTTGGTGCTCAGTTTCGTCTTGGAGTTGTCTGCGGAGGCTATGTCGCCGAAGAAGGGCTCCAGAACCGATCGTGCCGACAAGGCGATCCGGAACACAGCCGGCATCGGCTTCTTGTAGTCGGAAAGCCCGGAGACGTACAGATACTTCTCATCAGAGGACAGCGCCACTCCGCCGAAACGTCCTGACATCAACCGCTTCTTCACCCCTGCGGGAGGTTTCAGCGTTATGGACAGGCTATCGTCCGGACAAGAGCCGTCGGAATGCAATACGACGGTGCTCACGGGGTACGTGTTGTACTTGCCGGGAGATCCGCCAACGAAGTAAATCCGCCGCCCGTCGCCCGAGATTGCCATCTGGTACTTGCGCGAGCCCCAGCGCGGGCTGGGATAGAGGCCATAGACGTTGTTGTGCGGGAGCGGGGCGGGCCGGCCGTCGAGTTCCACTACTTCCAATCCCTTTACCCTGTCAGTGGGCAGGTTGGATGGGAAAGGCAGGACCGTCCTGCGATACGCTCCGTTGCGGTCAAGGGCAATAATCCCGCTGCCGGCGAAAGTGTTAGTGCCCTTCTCTACGTAGACTGTCCCGTCGGGCCCGACTCCGACGGTGCGTTTCCCGGTCGGGGCCATGGTGGTGTCCAGGAGGATATTGTCGTACTTCGCGCCGACGCCCAGGGCCACGCGGGCCTTGAAGGGCCCGCCGCCGGCCGGCTTGCCGTAGTCGGCGCGCAAGTCCCACGCGATGCTCTGGGAGAGGCCGGGCTTGAGCGGCGCCGGCGGATTCTTGCCGAGCACGCCGGCGACCAGGTGGCGGATCGCCCGCCCCCGGGCGTCCTCTATGAAGACGGCCACGTCGGTCTCGCGATCCACCGCGAACTCGATCCTGACCTTCTTCCCGTCGCGTTTGGCGGTGGGCTTCCTGGTGAACTTCGGAGGGGCCTGCTCGCCGGCCAGTGCCCCGGGGGTCAGCAGCAGGCAGAGAGAAATCGCCAGCGGTCGCATTGTGGATCCTCCCCCACGCGCTCTCAGTCGGGCAGCTTCAGCCTTGCGGGAATCTTGACTCTGAGCGGCGCCAACATCGGATTTTCGCGGCGCTCGTTCATTCGGGCCACGGCGGTCTCGGCCATCGTGGCGATGGACCACGTGATTGCGGGGGCGACGGCGTCGTTGCCGAAGTGGGGCAGCCACCTGTGGTCGAAGAGTTCCTCGGGGCACCAGCCGACGAGTTCGTAGTCCCGTCCAAGGACCATGCCGCGCTGGTCGCCGGCGCGCTTCAGTTCCAGGGCAAACTCCAGCCAGAGGGCGACGATTCCTTCCGGCGGCTCTCCCTGGGACATCAGGGCCGCGGCCCCCTCGCGGTAGTCATCGAGATGGGCCTCAAAGCGCATCTCCGGGGGCAGGTCCAGACCCAGAGAGAGAAGTCCCGCGACGGTGCCGCCCAGCCGGTCCCGGCTGTGCGGTTCGCTGCCCAGGGGACCGAACCAGGCGATGCGCCTGCAGCCCTTGTCGGCCAGATACCTGGCAGCAAGCGTCCCGCCCAGGAATCCGTCCTGCATTACGCAGTCCACGCCCGCGTCCTCTACCCAGGCGTCGACCATCACCGGAGGGATGCCCGCCTCCTTGACCGCCGCAACGAGATCGCGTCTGGTGGTGTCCAGGGCGACACCGCCAGTATCGACTGCCTTGAGTTCCGCAACCAGCTCGCCAACAGGCCGGCCGTGGTGGCTCAAGGCAAGCAGCGACCTGCCCCGGGCACTGGCGGCGCCGCGGAACCCGGCGAGGAGCCGGTCGTGGAACTCGCCGCTCTGAAGCAGTGAAGGATCTTGCCCCAGCACGTAGGCTATGGGCCCAGTGCCGCCGCGCGGCGCGGCCTTGCGCAGCACCCGATAGCCGCGGCCGGGCTCGGCCGCCACCAGGCCCTCGGCGGCCAGGACCTTGAGTGCCCTGTGAACCGTCTTGGGAGCGAGCTTGTGCTCGCGGCTCAGTTCGCGGACGCTGGGTATGAGATCGCCCACCTCGACCTCCCCGGCGGATATGATCTCGCGCAGTAGGTCGCAAAGCTTTGCAGATGATCGACTTGAGGTAGCAAGTGGCGACATCCAACCGTCTCCCGACCGTAATCTAACCGTAATACTATACACCGCGCCATGAGCAATGTCGGATGAAATCCGAAACAAAAGGGGCGAGCCGTGCCCGCCCCTCGCTGGATGCTGCGTTGGGTTCGTCTACCTGGAGATGGTCAGCGCCGTTTCCGCGCCGGGCTTGATCTTGACCTTGGCGACGGTGACCAGGCCGTTTTCCCCGGCGGCGACGGTGCCGTCCCCTCCCGCCGAGTTCGCCCACTTGAACTTCTCACCGGGCTTGGCCTTGAACTTCCGGCAGCGCCGCGGGGTGACGTCCACGGTCATGTCCGCCTTGGCCATGTCGTTGGAGAGCTTCACCGACCACCTGCCGGGCTCGTCGAGCACGTCCTTCCAGATGAAGCCCAGGTTGATGCCGAAGACTTCAACCTTGCCCTTCTTTCTGTCGACGTTGCCGAGGTCGCCGTCCTTGGGGTCGCCGCCCCCCATGTTGTCGTTTATGGAACTGTTGCCGAAGGCGGGATAACTCTTGTTGCGGGCGAACTTGTGGGCGGGGTAGTACTTGCTGACCTGTCTCATGGCGTAGCTGCCGGAGGAGTGATTCCCGTTGTTCCAGGCGAAGGCGAAGCCGTGCTTGGCCCTGGTGAGCGCCTTGACCATGTCGGCCTGCTCCTTCCACGACGCAAACCCGTCGCGGCGGCCGCAGCACCAGCCCAGGAAGGGCAGGTCGGCCGGGTGGTTCTCGACGAACCGGACCATGTCCATGCGCTCGTAGTAGTCGGTTTTGCCGTCGGGCATGGTGACCTTCTTGCCGCGCGGAACCCTGACCAGCCCCGGCCGGCCGCGCTGGCGGGTGCGCGGGCGGTTGGGGTAGACCGCGGCGAAGACCTCCGGGTGGCGCAGGGCGAAGGTCATCGAGCCCCAGGCGCCCATGGAGCCGCCCCCGGCGTAGACCCGCTCGGGATCGGCGCCGTACTTCTTGACCGTCCAGTCGATGACCCAGAGCATGCGCCGCTCGGTGAAGTTATAAGCCCGCGGCTCGGTGTGCCTGGCCCACTGGGGCACGCAGACGTAGCCGAACCAGTAGGTCTCCATGGCGCGCTTGCCGCTGGGGGTCACGATGGCGTCGCGGCTGTCCAGCTTGAGGACGTTGCCGGTCTTGTAGCGGCGCTCGTGGACGGAGAAGACGCCGGGCAGGCCGTCGCGATAGCCCCACTCCGGGCGGGAGAAGTAGAGGTAGTAGTCCCCGTGGCCGCCCGCGCCGCCGCCGCGGCCGCTACTGGCGTGCAGGTTGACTTGAAGAGGCAGCCCCTTCTTGCCGCTGATGCAGCACTGTTTCCAGTATCGCCCGCGCTTCTTGGAGTCGCCGGTCTTGATCGGCTGTATGGGCGCGACCTTCTCGTCGACGGCCGCCTGCGTGGCGCTTTTGCCGGGCACGATCCCGGTCACCGGCTTGCCGGCCTCGGTGGCCACCACGGCGTAATAGCTCTTGCCGCTTTTTTTCACGGTGACCACGGCCAGCCCGGTCCAGTTGGCCAGCGGCTTGCCGCCCTCCTTTATGATGCAGGTGGGCTTGGCCGGGTCCAGGCGGTCCTTGGTCCAGAAGGCCGAGCCGAACATCTTGGCGGAGTTGTGGAAGACCCCGCGCATGCACAGCTCCGCGCCGGCGATGGCGGTGATGGGCTTGTCGGAGCAGTAGACCGAGTACTGGTACTTGGCGCCGGCCTCGCCCTCGGCGACGTCCTTCCAGGTGACGAAGGTCTGCCCGTCGCGGTGGACGGACTTGATGCCGGTGACTTCAAGCTCGCCTGCGTAGAGGACCGGGGCGGCTGTCAACAGCGCTGCGAGGACGGCGAAGGTGCGTTTCATGGTGATTTCCCCCGGGACCGGCTGATTGGCGGAAGGGCTTCCCGCCAGATTCAGGAGATGTTATGGAAAGCGGCCCGGCTGTCCAGTGCGGTCAGCTCGAAGCCAGGAGTTCCTCGAGCCAGCGGTGGTCTTCGGCCAGGGGTTCGGGGCCGTAATCGCGGATGCCCCGGAAGGGAATGCCGATCCCCCGGCCGCGCAGTTCGGCGAAGAACTCTTGGATGAACACGCCTGAGTTCTCCGCCAGTCCGTCGCCCTGGTGGTGCACGGCGCACCCGGGGCTCTTGGGGTTGCCGCCCAGGACCGCCAGCGGGCGATAGCCGTTCTTCATGTAGTCCTGGACCCTGTTGGCCATTTCGACAGCGACCTTGCGGCAGCCCGAGCGGCCCTTCTCGGTGCGCATTTCGTCGAGCAGGTTTCGACCTTCGCCGACGGGACGGGCCCAGGTGAGGGCGGCCATTTCCGGGCAGGGGATCTGCACCACGCCGGCGCCGTACTTCTCGCAGATCCTCAGAAGTTCGAGATTCATCGCCGGCCAGGCCGCGGCGCCGATGACGCGCGCGTTCTGGTTGAGGATGCACTCGATCGCCAGGACGAACTTGCGGCTGCGGTTGTCACCTTGGGGGTTGATGCCGGACGGAGTTTGGTCGGTCATTGGAGTCCTCCCTTTGCTGACCGAGCAGCTTACGCATATGGAGCCGGCTGTCCAGTGCGGGCGGCGGAGGCTACGGCGCCGGGCAGGATCTGGTCTCGGCGTAGTCCAGCCTGACCTTGACAATGCGGCGATTCAAGTTGTCGCCCACGTAGATGTACTTGTGGCTGGTGACAACAAGTTCTCCCCAGGCCAGGGGGATTTCGGGCTTCGGATGCGCGCTCTTGGGCCCTCGGCAATCGGCGTTGCCGTAGCCGCCGAAGGCGTGAAGCAGGTTGCCTTCCGAGTCGTAGACTCGCACCTGGAAGCGGGTCGCGTCCGGAACTACCAGCCGGTCGAAGCCGTCGATGTCGAACTGGGCGTGTCCACAGCGGCAGTAGATCCGGTGGCCGGTGTTGATGGTGACGGGTGATATGCCCGGCAGCACCAGGTCGCAGCCGCGGGCGGCGACCCGCGCGAATTTCTGAGGGTAACCGGAAACGCGCGCGCCGGGGCCCTTGTAGCGGTAGCTCCTGGGCACCAGGACCACCGGGTCCTTCCCGGCGGTCTTGCCTTCGGTCAGGTCCTCGAGCCTGCCGCCCTTGGGTCCGAAGCGCATGATGCTCCCGTAGGTCACGGGATAGAAGTCCTGCCCGGCGTTGTGCACGTCGCCGCTCTTGGCCAGCTGTACCTTGTTGTCCTTGAACACCTCGGGCACGATCGCGCCGGCGGGCCGGTGCGAGTCGGCGACATACACCCTTCCTTTGCTGTCCACCTTGGGCGAGCAGGCCACCAGCGTGAAGCCGGCCACCAGCACACCGTCCTTGCCCTTGGGCGAGCCGCCGGGGTTGAAGCCCTTGAGCACGATGCCATTTCCCGTATACTGCACCGCGTAGACCGAGCCGTCCGGCCCTACGCAGAACCCGCGGCTGTTGAGGTGGTCCGAATCAAGGGGCAGCCCTTCCTTGCCGCCGGAGAGCGGAAGGTGCTTCCTGTTGTCCCGGCCGGTGCGGACCAGGGGCATCTTGGTGCCGCGCAGGTTCCGACCCAGCCACCAGCGCGAGCCGTCGGGACCCACGTCCATCACCGACCCCTTGCGGTCCGGGGCGGTGTCGAGCCGGGCCGGCTTGCCCGTGCCGCCCTCGAACACCAGCCACCTGTACCAGCTCACCCGCGAGAAGAGATCGTCGGTTTCAGCGTCCACCCCCAGCGAGGGCATGTTTCCGGCCCCGCGGTTCGCGTCCATCTCCCGGGCATCGCCGAATTTCCCGCCGAGGTCCTCGATGCGCAGCAGGCGGAAGCGGCCGTACTTGTTACTCGACGCCAACCAGACTATCGGGCGCTTGGCGCCGAAGTCCACGGCGACGATCGGCGGACCGCCGAGGTAACAGTCGATAACCAGCTCGGTCGCGGGCTTCCTGGACTTGAGGTCGTCGTAGCGGGCCAGCTTGACTCTTTTGCGCCTGCCCTTCCTGGGGAGGTTCTCGATCACGTAGAGCGCGCCGCTTTTGGGATTGACAGCCAAGCCCACGGGTTTCTCGACATTCAGCTCGTCGACCTTCTTTCCCGACTTGTCAAAGCGGACGATCCGGTTGTTGCCGTAGTCGCAGACGTAAACGCGGCCCGTGGCATCAACGGCGACGCCGCGCGGGTCATTGAGCAGCTTGTCACCGCCCCCGCTCTTGACCGGGTCACCGATGAAGGGCTTGGGTTCACCCACAGGTGAAAGCGATGTCCGCCAGACCGCGTGGCCGGGCTTCCACTTCCAGCGGTCGTTGTCAGCGCCCAATCCGACGATATACAGGTACTTCTCGTCGGGGCTCAACGCCATCTCGGGCGCAATCACCTTCTTGGGTAGCCATGTCCCGATCGTCGTGCTTCCCGGCGCGCCGCCGTCGGCGGCGTGCATGGCCAGGTGGTAGCGCGTCCAGACGCGGTTGACGCGATAGACCGTCCCCGACTTGGTCACGGCCAGTCCCTGGTTGTCGGGCTGGGTGCCGCTACCGTTACCTATGCCCGGTCGACCCGAGAGCGGCGTGAAGCATCTCCCTGTCGGGTGAAAGAGCCGCGGGATCCAGCTGCCGTCCGCGAGCTTGAAGGCGCCCAGCTTCTCAGCCTTCTCCCATGTGAGAGTGTTGGGCGCCGGAATCAGCGTGCGGACGTACTTGCCTTCACGGTCGAGCACCGACAGGTTCACGGTGTGCTTGCCGTCGCCGGGGCCTTCCGCCAGGACGTAGAGCTCGCCGCTGCCGGGGCGCACGCCGATGCCGTGGATCCCGGCCAGGTCCTGGTCGTCCTGGCCGAGCATCTCGACGAAGCGGGCCTTCATGCCCAGGGCTACTTTCACCCTGCAGCCCGCCGGCGCCGGCTTGCCTTTTTCATCTTTGCCGTCCCAGACTATCGACTGCGCCAGCGCGCCGGGCTTGAAGGGAGCGGGGACCTTCTTGGCGCCGAGCTTGGCGGAGCCTATTCTCCTGACCACCTTGCCCGCGCCGTCCTCGACCCAGACGGTGGCGTCCACCGGCGCCGAGACCGCGAACTCGATCCTGACGGCCTTGCCCTCGCGCCGGGCGGTCGGTCCTTTGGTGAACTTGGCGGCTTCGGCGGCGTGGACGGGGGCCGCCAGGGCCAGCAGCGCTGCGATGCAAGTCAGGCGGCGCATGTCATCTCTCCGTTCACTTGAGGTCCTTGAGCCCGGCGGTCTTGGGATCGAACTTCAGCACGGTGAGCTCGGAGTTCTGGCCGACCACCCAGACCAGCTTCCTCTTGGTGTCGTACATCAGGCCCATGCTCACGCTGTGCGGCTGTTCCCTGCCGCGCCAGTCGGTGAGCGGGCCCTTGCCGGGGAAGTCGCAGCCGCGCCACTTGTTCGCGGCACAGTCGTAGAAGGTCCAGACCAGCTTGCCGCCGGGGCCCTTGACGCGTCCGCCGGTCATGACCATGTCGGCTTCGGGGATGTAGACGCACTCGCGCATGCGGGTGACCGCCTTTTCGCGGCCGGCGGGTTCCAGCCACCTGACCTCGCCGCTCTTCATGTCGTAGCTGACTACAGATCCGGGCTTGCCCTTCTCCGTCGGGGCGAGGATCAGGAGGCGGTCGCGCTTCGCGTCATAGACCGTGCCGAGCGAATCGATCGCCGCCTTGGGCAGCGTGCCCCTGGTGGGCAGCTGCTTCCACTCGCCGGTGGAATCGTCGATGATGTACAGGCGGTTGTTGTTTGCGCTGTAGCAGTTGAGCACGGTGGTCCCTTTGGGAGTCCACGCGACGGTGGCCTTGCGCACATCTCGCCAGGGATGCTCGGCCTTCCCGCGCTCCCAAGCCTTCTTCTCAGGGCTGAAGTACCAGGTGTACTTGCGTCCCAGGTAAACCAGGCGCTTGCCGGACTTGTCCGCGCCGGTGGCCTTCCAGGTGTGGCCGGGCATCCAGGGGCGGCCCTTGAAGCTCCAGCAGCCGGGCACTCCGGATTCGTGACCCTTGTAGTCCATGGGGAACTCGGGCTCGAAGGGAATGCTCCAGCGGTTGGTCTTGGGGTCGTAGACGTGAGGCGAAGTGCCGCTGTAGGAGGAATGCCCGCCGCTGAACCGCGCGATGACGTCGAGCTTCGGCAGGTACATCGCAGAACCCCAATCCATGTTCGGGCGGGGAATCCGCGGGGGAGTTATGCGCACCCACGTGTTGGCCGGCAGGGCCTTGTACTGGGCCTCGACCTTGGCGGTGTCCGCCGCCGGAAGTCCCTCGGTGTACCACTTGGGGTCGTAGTACTTCTCGCGGCGGGTAACCGTTCCCGGCTTGACGGCGTGCGTGGCTGCCCCCGCGGCGTCGACGCGGTTGGCGTCTATTCGACACAGCCACGTCTCGCCGCGGCCGGCGAAGATGGCGACGACGTCGGCGTCGCTCACCGCGGCCTTGAGGAAGGATTTGCGGCAATTGGGGGGACCCTTGCGGCCGTTGGAGAAGACGCTGATCAGATCCCACCTGTCAGACTCGGGGTCGTATGTCCAGGCGTCCAGCGGCACCTGCTTGTAGGGTTGGCCGCCGTAACCGCCGCCGGAGTCGTAGTCGTATCCCCCCAGGAGCAGCATCTTCTTTGACTTGGGCAGCCAGAGCATGGCGTGGCCCGCGCGCGGCGATGGTGAGAGCAGCGGCTTTTTCTGCGTCCACTTCTTTCCGTCGTAGACCCAGGTGTCGGAGAGCAACTGGTCGAGCTGGTCGCCGCCGAAGAGCACGGTTACTTTGGCCACAGGATCGTAGCCGAGCATGCTGTTGGCCCGGACCGGCGGCTGCTTCTCGATCTTGAGTTGCGTCCATGCTTTGGCAGCGGGGTCGAACTCCCAGGTGCCGTCGTCGCCGCGCTCCGTAGTCACATTCCCTCCGCCGAAAAGGACTATCTTCCTGCGCGCCGAATCGTAACACATCGAGCTCCAGAGCAGCAGCCCGCCGCTCCTTTTCGTGGGGTGGTCCGCCGTCTTCACGTCAGCCCACTTGCGGTCGGCCGGGGAGTAGCTCCAGGTCTTCCCGTCCCCGTAGAAGTAGAACTTCTTCGTGTGGGAATCGTAGGCCCTGCAGCCGTAAAGCCAGCGCCACATGTGGGCATTCGTATTCGCCCGGTTGTTGCCGGCGACGTCGGTGAAGACGTTGTCGTAGTACTTCTTGAACTTGGGCGGCTTGCAGGGGCCGAACTTCGGCCCGAAGCTCTTGCCCTTCGGATACCAGTTCTCCCACTGGCCGGCCTTGATGTCCAGGGCCAGCTCTCCGTAAGGCTGGTCGCCCTTGGCGTTCCAGTACAATTGGCCCCCCAGGGACAGGAAACGCTTGACTTCGCTCGAGTAGGCCAGAGAGGCGCACCAGCGTCGCCCGATGGTGGCCTTCTCGATCTTTACCCACTTGTTGACCGGCAGCTCGGCACCGCGCGCCGCTCCGGCGGCGAGCAGTGCGCAGAACGCCAGACCCAGGCAATTGCGTGCAGTCATCATTCCTCCTCCTGAAAGTTCGAAGTGGAAGCGCGCTCGACCAGTTTGGTGGGAACCAGCACCTGCATCTTCTCGCGCGCGCCGCGCTGGGCGCGTTCGGCCAGCGTCCTCACCGCCAGCCGGCCCATCTCCCGGCGGTCCCAGCCCACGAAGGTCACGTCCTCGCCGGGCGCGCCGGGGTCGGGCTGGCCCCAGACCACGATGCTGAGGTCGCCGGGAACGCGCAAATCGCGCGCCGCGGCGGCCTCCAGCAGGGCGGGCAGGAGCTCGCGGTTGGCGACGTAGACCGCGCCCGGCCGCGGCTCAAGCGCGAGCAGTTTCTCCGCCTGCTCGCGACCGGTCATACCCTCCTCGAAGGGGACCAGCGTGACAAGCCCCTCGTCGAGGGGCAGCCCGCGGCGCAGGTGGAACTCCCGGAAGGCGCCCAGGCGCCGGCGGCGGTGGACCCAGGTGTCGTCCGAGCCCAGGTAGCCGATGCGCTGGTGTTCCAGGCCGGCGAGGTGCTCCAGGGCGGCCAGCGTTCCCCCGGCGTCGTCCTGCACCACCGCGCCCACCGGCAGCTCGTCGAAGTCGCCCTCGACCACCACGAAGGGCACGCCTGCCCCGATCATGAAGCGGGCCATGTCCGGGTCGTTCCAGTCGAAGAGCACCCCGCGCAGCACGGTGCCCTTCTCCTCTATGAGGTGCCGCAGCCGCGCGGGCTCCAGACAGCACTGGAAGACGTCTAGGCCGCAGAGCCCGGCCTCCTCGATGACCCCCGCGAATATCCCCGCGCCCAGCGGGCCGAGGGCCTCGGCCGCGCGGCCCACGTCGTGGACGTAGATGACCTCCGTGCCGCCCGCGGTGCGCGACTCCGGCGCGGCCCCGGGAGTCACGAAGTGGCCCACCCCGGCGCGGCTCTCCACCAGCCGCTCGCGCTTGAGCTCGGCCAGCCCCCGCCGGACGGTCACCCGGGAGACGCCGAAGCGGCTGCACAGCCGGCCCTCCGAGGGCAGCGCCTCGCCGGGCCGGAGCCGGCCGGAGCGAATCTCCCGGCGGAGGCGCCCGGTCAGCTTCTCGGTGAGGGTGGCTCCGGCTCTCCTGGCCATCTGAAATCTCCCTGTCAGAGCGTGTAAGACGTGTATTACTACCTGTCTTATACACCGGACAGGCTCCTCCGTTAGCCGGAAAAGCGCCATGGGATCGACTTGCTTATGTCGCCTGATACGGCCACTTGCGAAAGCAAAGACGTGGAATGGGTTGGAAAGCGAGGCCTTGAGCTTGCCTGGGGGCGGGCCGAGGAGGAAGCGATCGGCAGAATGCTCCGCGCCGGGCGAGTAACCGCCGCCTGAGTCGCGATTTGGGGGCCGGTGTCTTTCCCGCGGCCGGGTTTGCGGCGTTCTACGCGTGATTGAGCCGCGATGGGAGGCGGCCATGCGTGCTTCCCGGCGGTCCTTTTCGCCTTGCGAGCGCCCCGCGGGTCGGTAACATGGGATTCAGACCTGCCGGCGGTCGGGGGGACGTTTTTTTGGTCCGCGACCTCAGCGAACTGAGCCGCGATGAGCTGCTCGAGGCCTATCAGGCTCTCGAGGGCCGCGTCGAGCAGATTCGGACCAACTACGACCTCCAGAAGCGGCAGATAACCGCCATCGGCCGGCTGACCACCCGGTCGACCCAGGTGGCCGAGCTCTCCAAGGAGCTCAACACCATCGACCTCGACGAGGTCATCCGCATCGCGGTGGAGAAGATTCCCCACCTCTTCTCCGCGCGCTACTGCTCGCTGTTCCTCTACGACTACGAGAAGAACAGCCTGACCCTCAAGAACCACAACCACGCGGAGCCGATCAGCGAGGAGGTCTGGCTCTCCCGGCAGCCCAACACGCTGATGGCCATGTCGGTGGCCGCCGACCAGCCGCTGCTCATCGAGAACATCGACGAGTTCGACAAGGCCTGCGCGGCGCCCATCGAGCGGCTCAAGAGCGACAAGTACCTGACCAACTCCTGCCTGATCTCGCCGCTGATGGTCGGCTCCGGTGACGGCCAGCGCCGGATCATGGGCGTGGTCAACCTGGCCGACCGCGTCGACGGCCGCAACTTCGACCGCGACGACCTCAACGTCGCCGTGCAGCTCTCCGAGCTCCTGGGCACGGCGATCAGCACCTCGCTGCTGGTCAGCGAGATGCGCTCCCTGGCCGAGACCGACGGCCTCACCCGGCTGGCCAACCACCGGGTCTTCCGCGAGTCGCTGGACCGCGAGCTCAAGCGCTGCGAGCGCTACGGCGCGGCCTTCAGCCTGCTGATGCTGGACATCGACCACTTCAAGAGATTCAACGACCAGCACGGCCACCTGGCCGGCGACCAGATATTGCGCCAGGTCAGCCGGGCCATCCGCCAGACGCTGCGCGACGGCGTGGACCTGCCCGCCCGCTACGGCGGCGAGGAGTTCGCGGTGATCCTGCCGGAGACCGCCCTGGAAGGGGCCGCCGCCGCCGCCGAGCGCCTGCGCGCGGCCATCGCGGGCACGGCGGCCGTCTTCGACGGCAAGAGCCTCAACGTCACCGTCAGCGCCGGCGCCGCGGAGTACCGCAAGGGACGCACCGCCAGCGAGCTCCTCGACGCGGCCGACAAGGCGC
>CAZONU010000008.1:19747-30602 GCA_964581145.1 uncultured Planctomycetia bacterium | reverse complement strand
GCGGTGGAATCTCTCGGGGAAATCGGCACGCCCGCGGTTCCGCTGCTCCTGAAGACTGCGAAAAGCGCCAAGCAGAACTCTACCATCCGTCGCGAGGCCATCGAGGCCCTGGGGCGCTGCGGGAAGGGCAAGGGGGTCGAGACTTTTCTCCTGAAGATGCTTCGGCACGAGAAAGCCGAACTCGTCGGCGCCGCGGCAGAGGCGGTCGGGAAGCTGCGGCTCAAGAAAGCGGTTCCCGAGCTGAGGCGCCTGGCCCGCGACAACAAGATCGATTTCAACGTCTGCTACACGGCAATCCGCGGGCTGCTGGCCATGGAGAAGAAGGAGGAATGTGCCGGGCTGTTGCTGAAGCTCGTCGGCAAGGACTACCGCAACGCGGTCCGCGGCGAGGCCATGCGCAGGCTGGCCGAGATCGAGTGCCGGAAAGCCATCCCCCTGGCCCTCAAGGCCCTGGAGGACCCCGACTGGTTCGTCCGGGCCACAGCCGACACCGCGCTGTGCGGCTTCGCGAAGAAGCCCGAGGGGGTGGGCTTCAACGACCATGCCACCGGCGCCGAGGCCCGCCGGCGCGAGGCCGGGAAGTGGCGGCGGCATTTCAAGGAGAAGGGCGGGTAGGCCGGCTTTCCGCGGCATTCCCCGGAATTATTCTTGACGCCGTTTCCCCGGCCCGTACAATAGTATACGCGACCTTCCAGCGTCCAAGGGGGGGCCCCCGGGGGGCTCCTATTTTTTGAGGCCGACCCCGTCGGAAGGGCGCGGAGGGAGTGGTGACGAGGCCGGCCAGCCGGCCTGACGAGGTAAGCAGAGATGCCCGAGAACGAGGAACTCCTGCGCTTGATCGACAGCATCCACCGCGACAAGGGCATTGAGAAGGACTACCTGTTCCACTCGCTGGAGCAGGCCATCCGCACGGCCTCGAGCAAGCGCCTGAAGTCCTCCGGCGATCTCATCGTGCAGATCAACCGCATGACCGGGGCCATCGAGGCCTTCGAGGACGGCCGCAAGATCGATCCCGCGCGCTTCGGGCGCATCGCCGCGCAGACCGCCAAGCAGGTGCTCATCCAGAAGATCCGCGAGGCCGAGTGCGAGGTGGTCTTCGGCGAGTTCGAGGCCAAGGCCGGCACGGTGGTCACCGGCTCGGTCCAGCGCCTGGAGCACGGCTCGGTGCTGGTCAACCTGGGCCGCACCGAGGGGCTGCTGCCCCGCGCCGAGCAGGTCTTCAACGAGCAGTACCGCCCCGGCGAGCGCATCCGCGTCTACATCCTGGAGGTCCGCCGGCGGGGGCAGAAGGTCTCCATCATCTGCTCGCGGGCCCACCCCGGGCTGGTCCAGGCCCTCTTCGACCTGGAGGTCCCGGAGATCAGCGACCGCATCGTGGAGATCAAGCACATCGTCCGCGAGGCCGGCCACCGCACCAAGGTGGCGGTGTGGAGCTCGGACCCCCGGGTCGACCCGGTGGGCTCCTGCGTGGGCATGCGCGGCGCGCGCATCCGCAGCATCGTCGACGAGCTCGGCGGCGAGAAGATCGACATCATCCGCTGGTCGGACGTGCCCGACATGTTCATCCGCAACTCGCTGAAGCCCGCGGAGGTCACCGCCGTGGAGTTCGACCGCGACGAGCGCCGCGCGCGGGTGGTGGTCCCCGAGGAGCAGCTCTCCCTGGCCATCGGCCGCAAGGGCCAGAACGTGCGCCTGACCGCCAAGCTCACCGGCTGGGGCGTGGACATCCTCACCGAGGAGGAGGCCCGCCTGGAGCGCGAGTTCAACCAGGTGGAGATGAAGAAGCTCCCCGGCCTGGCCCCCGAGATCGTCGAGCGCATGATCATGGTCGGCTTCAAGTCCATCGAGGTCATCGCCAAGAAGCCCCCCGAGGCCATGCTGGAGGTCAAGGGCCTCAGCCAGGAGGACATCGAGCGGGTCCACGCCTACGCGCTGGTCCGCGCCGAGGAGATCAAGGCCGAGCGGGCCGCCGCCGCGGAGGCCGCCGCCGCCGCCGCCCGCGCCGCCGAGCAGCCGGTGGCCGAGAGCCTCGGCGAGGCCGCCCCCGAAGAGGAAGAGGAGGCCGCCGCCGCCGGGGTCGAGGACGCCGAAGAGCAGGCCCCGGTGCCCGCCGAGGAGCCGGCCGCGCCCGCCGAAGAGCAGCAGGAAGAGGAGGAAGCCCCGGTCCCGGCCGGCGAGGCCGACCCTCCCGCAGAGAAACCCGGCGAGGAGCCCAGCGAGTGAGCTGGGAGGTGACGGATGAGCCTGCGCGCCTACGAACTCGCCAAGCAGCTGGGGATGCCCACCAAGGGCCTGATCAAGCGCTGTAAAGAGATCGGGGTAGTCCTCCACAACAACTTCACCGACATCCCCACGCTCGAAGCCGAGACCATCTTCAAGTACATCACCACCGGAGAGAAGCCCGCCCCGGCCGTGCCGGAGGCCGCGCCCGCCGCGCCCGCCGCGCCCGCCGCGGCCGCCGGGAAAGCCGGGGAGGCCCCTGCCGCGGCGGCCCCCGCCAGGAAGCCCGGGAAGAAGGCCTCTCGGAAGAAGAAGGACAAGGAAGCCCCCAGCGGGCTGGCCGCCGCCGCGGCCGCCGCCCTGGAGCAGGCCGCCCACATCAAGGGCGATGCCGCGGCGGTGCCCGCCGAGGCCCCGGCCGGGCCCGAGGAGGAGGCCCCGGAGGCCCCGGAGGCCCCTCCCAAGGAGCCCAAGTACGGAGTGGTCAAGGCCGCCCCGGCCCCGCGGCCGGCGCCCATCCCCGTAGCCGAACCCGGGGCGGACATCTCCGCCGCGGGCCGCCGGGCCCGCCGCCGTCCGGCCGCGCGCGGCCCGGCCCGCCGCGCGCCGCGCCGCCCCCGGCGGGTGCGCAAGCCGGTGGACCCCGCCAAGGTGGTGCGGCCCACCTCCGCGGACGTCTCGCTGCCCATCACCGTGCGCGCGCTGTCCCAGGCCATCTCCATCCGCACCGGCGACATCATGAAGAAGCTCATGGCCCAGGGGATCATGGCCACCATCAACGACGCGCTCGATCCCGAGATCGCCCAGGTCATCTCCATGGAGCTGGGCTGTGAACTCAAAGTGAAGCAGGCCAAGGACCTCCAGGAGGAGCTGGCCGCGCCGGTGGAGGAGGACCATCCCGAGGACCTGGTGTCCCGCGCGCCGGTGGTCACCTTCATGGGCCACGTCGACCACGGCAAGACCAGCCTGCTGGACGCCATCCGCGAGAGCAACGTGGTCGCCGGCGAGGCCGGGGGCATCACCCAGCACATCGGCGCCTACCGCGTGGAGGCCGGCGGCCGGGCGGTGGTCTTCCTGGACACCCCGGGCCACGAGGCCTTCACCGAGATGCGCGCCCGCGGCGCGGGCGTCACCGACATCGTGGCCCTGGTGGTGGCCGCCGACGACGGCGTCATGCCGCAGACCGAGGAGGCCATCGACCACGCCAAGGCCGCGGGGGTGGCCATCGTGGTGGCCGTCAACAAGATCGACCTGCCCGGCGCCAACGTCCAGCGGGTCAAGCAGCAGCTCGGCGGCATGGAGCTGGTCCCCGAGGAGTGGGGCGGCACGGTGGGCATGGTGGAGTGCTCGGCGACGACCAAGCAGGGCCTGGACGAGTTGGTCGAGCGCCTGGCCCTGGAGGCCGAGCTCCTGGAGCTCAAGGCCAACCCCCAGCGCAACGCCCGCGGCACGGTGCTGGAGGCCCACCTCTCCCAGGGCCGGGGCATCGTGGCCACCGTGCTGGTCCAGAACGGCACGCTGCGCAAGGGCGACGTGATCCTCTGCGCCCACGGCTACGGCCGGGCCAAGAGCCTGGCGGACAGCCACAACCGCGAGGTGCCCGCGGCCGGGCCCTCCACCCCGGTGGAGGTGGTGGGCCTCAGCGAGATGCCCCAGGCCGGCGACGGCTTCTACGTGGTGGAGGATCTCGCCGCGGCCCGCAAGGACGCCGGGCGCCGCGCCGCCGCGCGCCGCGCGGCCAGCCTGGCGGTGCGCACCCCGGTGACCCTCGACAACCTCGCCGAGCAGATCATCGCCGGGCGCACCCGCGAGCTGACCCTGATCATCAAGGCCGACGTGCAGGGCTCGCTGGAGGTGCTCAACAAGACCCTGGGGGACATCTCCGGCGACGAGGTGCGCACCAACGTCGTGCACTCCGGCATCGGCGGCATCAACGAGAGCGACGTGCTCCTGGCCGAGGCCTCCCGCGCGATCATCATCGGCTTCAACGTCTCCACCGACGGGGCCGCGCGCCTCTTGGCCACCGAGAAGGGCGTGGACGTCCGCATCTACCGGGTGATCTACGAGGTGGTCGACGAGGTCAAGAAGGCCCTGGAGGGCCTCCTGGCCCCGGAGAAGAGGGAGGTGGTCCAGGGCCACGTGGAGATCCGCGTGGTCTTCAGCATCTCCCGGACGGGCAACATCGCCGGCTGCTTCGTGACCGACGGCTTCATCACCCGCTCCAGCAAGGTGCGCCTGATGCGCGACGGCAAGATCCTCTACGACGGCGGGCTGGGCGGCCTGCGCCGCGTCAAGGACGACGTCCGCGAGGTCCGCGAGGGCTTCGAGTGCGGCCTCAAGCTGGCCAACTACGAGGACATCAAGGTCGGCGACACCGTGGAGGCCTACGAGATCCAGGAGATCGCCAGGAAGCTGGAGGGATGATTCTCGCCGCGGAGACGCGGAGGCGCGGAGAACCCGGTCTTCAGTTTTCGGCTTTCGCTTCTCGGCGTCCCTGAGCGCTGAAAACTGCACACTGAACGCTCATCCCCTCCGTGTCTCTGTGTCTCCGTGGCAGGAAGTTGACTGATCATGTCCATGCCCCGCTCACCCGACGAGGCCCCCGGCCCCTCGCTGCGCGTCAGGCGCGTGGCCGAGGCCCTCAAGGAGGTCGCCGGCCGGGTCATCACCCAGGAGCTCTCCGACCCGCGCCTGGGCTTCGTGACCGTAACGCGGGTGAAGGTCAGCCCCGACCTCAAGCAGGCCCGGGTGCTGGTCTCGGTGCTGGGCGGCGAGGCCGA
Source organism: uncultured Planctomycetia bacterium (assembly GCA_964581145.1). Taxonomy (GTDB): domain Bacteria; phylum Planctomycetota; class SZUA-567; order JAKLDR01; family JAKLDR01; genus CAZONU01. The sequence continues at coordinate 25,602 of CAZONU010000008.1, read as the reverse complement.
CCGCTCCAAGACGCTGGCCGCGCTGCGCCACGCCGCCGGCTACATCAAGCGCCGCTGCGGCGACGAGCTCCAGCTGCGCTTCACGCCGAGAATCAGGTTCGAGTTCGACGAGGGCATCGACAAGTCCATCCGCGTCTCCGAGCTGCTCTACGAGGGCCGGGAGGGCGGCTCGCCCGAGAAGCTCCCGCCCATGGAGGAAGAGGCGCCCGAGTAACGCGCCGGGCTCGGAGCTCTTACACAAATCCCCCCGAATTGTAATTGCTTTCCCCATTCTGCTGAATCATACTGCTCGTGAGCGAACGGAGGCTCGCTGGAAGGAAGTCAGCCATGGCCACACCCGGCAGCGCAATCTACATGGGCCGGGCCTTCACGATTCTGGCCAAGGGCATGAAGGAAGCCCTGGGGCTCTGGGGCAAGGTCGGTTTCCACAAGGGCCTGCCCACGGTGAAAGACATTCCCCTGATAATCAAGGCCCTCTCGGTCCACCAGCAGGGGGTGGCCGACGAGGCCCACAAGACGCTTGTCGGTCTGTCCGGCCAGAACCTGGGCCGCGAGCCCGGCGCCTGGGAAGCTTGGTGGGAGGAGCACAAGAATGTCCTCTCTCGCCAGGAGGCCGCTGAGAAGGCGGCGGAGGGGCTCTTTTCGGGGCTGCAGCGTGACATCCTTACCGGCCGCTGGGAGACGCCTCACGGGATGCTCTCAAAGGAGCTGCGAAATGACGTCCCCCTCGAGGATCTGCGCCGGAACATGATGGACTCCGCGCGAATTCTGCGCACCGCCTACCGCGACGCCAGGATCAAGGACCTGCGGCTCGGCGAGGGCCGGGGAACGCTGGTCGTCGACTGGGGCGCCAGCGGCTTTGACTTCTGGGAGATAGGGCTGGTCCGCGAGGGAGAGGGCTGGAAGTTCAACCGGCTGCCGTGGGGTACGAGCCTGGTTGACAGGGCTCCAGAGCCGGTCGCGACCTACGAGCTGCCGCCCAAACGCCGCAGGCGCAGGGCCGCGTTCCGCTCCGGCGCATTCTGGGGCATCGTCCTGACCCAGATCGGCGGCGCGATTCCCTTTTGGGCTTACGGGCCTCGCCTGTGGACCGCGATGGTTATTGTGGCCGCCGCGGGGTTGGGCGTCCTGGTGCACGTCACGGTCTCACGCCGCCGCTCGCCTGCGGGCCGGCGGCGGGCCCCAGTGTTAAAGTCGAGCGGGCTGTGGACGCTGGTGTGCTGCCTGGCTGCGTGGGATTCCCTGCTGGTCATCCTCATCGGTGTCGCGCTGCCCCTGATGATCCCCGTTTTTGTGGTAAGCCTGGCCGGCGCGATATTCCTGGGAATGTACTGGCCCCGCAGGCGCGCGTCCACCGATGGCCGGCACCCGGCGCGGCGCCGCCGGTAAGAACACCCTCCGCTGCAAGGCGATCTTAAACCTGACAATTTTCGCTATATATAAGACTTTTCACCATATGGCCGCCTGCTCTACACGTTTCTATCCTGCCTTATAAAGCCTCTTGCGAAGAAATTGCCTCTGGCACGCTCTTTGGTACATGTCCAGTGAGCGCACTGGCTGACCGGACTGGAAAGGGGCGCGATCATGGGAGCACCTGGCGGCGCCGCATTCATGGGCCAGTCCTTCTCCATGCTGGCCAAGGGCCTCAAGGAGGCCTTCGGCCACTGGGGCAAGGTGGGCTTCCACAAGGGCCTGCCCACCGTCAAGGACATACCCGTGCTCATCAAGGCCCTCGCGCTCAACGGCCCGGGCATCGCCGACGAGGCCCACTCCGCGCTGGTCTGGCTCTCCGGCGGCGACCTGGGCCGCGACCCGGCGGCCTGGAGCGCCTGGTGGAAGACCTACGGCGCGGAGCTGGCCCGCCGCGAGGCCGACGAGAACGCCGCCCGCGACCTCTTTCTTAACGTCAAGCGCGACATCCTCACCGGCCGCTGGGACGCGGTGGGCCGGGCGCTGTCCGCCAGGCTCCGCGCGCGGGCGCGTCCCGACGAGCTCGAGAGGTTCCTGGTGGGCTCCGCGGCGCTGCTTCGCAAAGTATATCGCGCCGCCAGGGTCAAGGAGCTGCGCCTCGACGGGGATTCGGGGACGCTGGTGATTGACTGGGGCAAGTCCGGCTTCGAGTTCACGGAGATAGCGCTGGTCCGCGAGGGCGGCGCCTGGAAATTCGCGCGCGCGCCCTGGGGCCGGCGGGTGGTTCGCCAGGCCCAGGCGGAGGTCAGGACCAACGGCATCCCCCTGCGCGCGCGTTACCGCGAGCCGGTGTTCGGCAGCGGCGACGTCCTGGACTGGATGGTCCTGATCGGGGGCGTCGTTTTCTTCTTTTTCGCCTTCATCATCACCGCCATCTTCGCGGCCTGGTACGTGTCGGCGCCGCTGGCCGGGGCCCTGGTGATCAGCCTGGCCTGCGCCCTGGCTCGCGGTCGGGGTCGGAAGGGGAAGCGGAAGCGCCGCGCCGCCGGCCGACGACGCGCGCGCACAGCGGGCATAGCCCGGGGAGGTGCGTGATGGCAATACCTCCGTTCAACTACAGGCAGCTCATACCCAGCACCCAGGGGTGGCTCAAGGCCGGGGGCAAGCTCGGCCATCACAAGAAGCCGCCGGGCGCGGAGGACGAGCGCGGCGCCGCCGCCTGGGACCTCTTCAACCGGCTGCGGGGCAGCGTGACCTCCGGCCGCTGGGAAGCGGTCTACGGGATGCTCTCGGCGCGGCTGCGCACCGGGGCCCGGGCCGAGGAGCTGGTCGGCTATCTCAGCAGGAGCGCGCCGCGGCTGCGCAAGGCCTACCGCGATGCGGAGGTCCGCCGGGTGCGGGCGGGCGGGGCCCGCGCCGTCCTGGAGGTCGATTGGGGCCGGGCCGGCTTCGTCCTGCCGGAGCTGGAGCTGGTCAGGGAGTCGGGCGCGTGGCGCTTCGACACCGTCCCCTGGGCGGGGCATCTGGTGGCCCGTACCGCCGGGACCCGGGAAGGCGAAGCCTCCGAGTACATGGCGGCCAGCGGTGCCAGCCGCTGGGGCCGGGGCCGGGCCGGGCGGTTGAGCTGGGGAATCTCCGTCGCGGTAATCCTGGCGGTGCCCTGCCTGGTCGCGATCTTCGCGCTGTTCGTCCATTCCTGGTACGTCTCCCTGCCCCTGGCCGCCATGTTCCTGCTGGGGCTGGTGGTGGCCGTGGCCTGGAACCTGGCCAGGCCCTCGGGGCTGCGGCGAAAGTCCAGCCGGGCCCGCGAGCGCCGCTGAGGGCACTTGCGGCGTGACGCTTTCCGGATAGGGTTGTTGGTATCATGAACGACTTCAGGCCCTTTCGGAGAGGATTCATGCCGCGATCTCATGCTGCGCTCTGCGCCCTGGCGGCGCTGTTCATTTTCGGCGGGAGCGCCTCGGCCGCCGGCTTCCCGGCCAAGCCCAAGGCGGGCGACCCCTACCCCAGCGGGCCCTCGACGGTCCCCTACGAGGACGTCCTGGACCACTGCGACCTGGCCCTCAGCGGCAAAATCAAGAAGCTCGAGGCCAAGAGCATCGAGCTGGAGGTGGCCAAGGTCCACAAGGGCAAGCACGAGGGCAAGACCGCGACCATCGCCTTCGACGGGCGCTGGACGGCGCTGAGCGACTCGATAAAACCCCCGCGGGAGGGCGCGACCGGCGCCTTTCTGTGCATCAGGACCAAGGAGGGCAAGCTGATCCTGGCCGGCGACCCGCCCAAGGGCGGCGGCTTCGTCGAGGAAGGCTCCGCGCTGCTCGAAAAACTGCTGGTCGCCGCCAGGGACCCCGCCAAGGGCTTCGCCTCCAAAGACCTCGCGGTGAAAACCAGCTCGGCCTACCGGCTGGCCCGCGCCTGGCTGGCCGCGCCCAAGGACAAGAAGCCCAAGCTGCCGGCCGGGCTCATGGAAGTCCTGGTCAAGGGGCTGGCGTTCGACAAGCTCCGCGGCCGCCACGTCAACGCCGCCTGTCGCGACGCCATCAACAACATGTTGAACTGCAGCATCATCAAGATATGCCACTACTCGGTGAACCACGACGAGCTCAAGCGCAACAGCCGCGCCGAGGAGCTCGCCGAAACCTGGCAGCGCACCGTCGAGGCGGTCAGGAAGCGGCGCGGCGGGAAGCCCGGCCCGGTCAAGCCCGAGGCCGAGCGCATCAAGGCCGCCAGGAAGCGCGCGGCCGAGCTGGTCAAGCAGCTCGGCGCCGACGGGTACGACGATCGCGAGAAGGCCGACAAGGCCCTGCGGGCCATGGGCAAGGTGGCCCTGGAGGCGGTCAAGGCCGGCAGCGAGAGCAAGGACGTGGAGATCGCCGACCGCTGCAAGGGCATCCTCGCGGCCCTGGCCAAGGGCGTGAGCGGACCCGCCGGGACCAAGGCCAAGTTCGACCTGGACCTGGCCGAGCCCTTCGTGCCCAAGGCCGCAAAGAAGCCGGCCCCCAAGAAGGATAAGAAAGAGTAGCTAACGCGCCCTACAGCGGACTCCGCGTTTCCTGCCAGCTTGGCCGGCCGATGTGAGAACGTGCCAAAATGGCACGCCAAGGCACCCGCTCCTGTTCAGTAAGCCCTTGATATAGAGCGCCTTAAGCGAAAAGGGGCGCTGCGGCCCATGGCATAGAGATTGCGCTAAGTCTCCTGATAGTCTGACTTACGCCTCGACGTGAAGGCAGGGGGAAAGCGCCATGCGCATGGACAGGCTGACCATCAAGAGCCAGGAGGCGCTGGCCGCCGCGGCCGGAGCCGCCGGGGAGTCCGCCAGGCAGGAGGTGACTCCCGAGCACCTGCTGGCCGCGCTCGTCGTCCAGCCCGAGGGGCTGGTCGCGCCGCTGCTCAAGAAGCTCGGCGTGCGCATTGAAGCCCTGAAGCGCGAGGTCGAGGCCACGCTCGACAAGCTCCCCGAGGTCTCCGGCAGCCAGCCCTACATGGGCCCGCGGCTGCAGGCGGTAATGGCCGCCGCCGAGAAGGAGGCCAAGCGCCTCAAGGACGAGTACGTTTCGACCGAACACCTGCTCCTGGCCATCGCGTCAGAGAGCAAGGGCCCCGCGGCCGGCGCGCTCAAGGGCCAGGGCGCCAACAAGTCCGAAATCCTCAAGGCCCTCGCCGAGCTGCGCGGGTCGGCGCGGGTCACCGACCAGGAGCCCGAGGAGAAGATGCGCGCCCTGGAGCGCTACGGGCGCGACCTCACCGAGATGGCCCGGGAGGGCAAGCTCGACCCGGTCATCGGCCGCGACGAGGAGATCCGCCGGGTGATGCAGGTGCTCTCCCGGCGCACCAAGAACAACCCCGTGCTGATCGGCGAGCCCGGCGTGGGCAAGACCGCCATCGCCGAGGGCCTGGCCCGGCGCATCGCCGCCGGCGACGTGCCCGAGGGCCTCAAGAACAAGCGGGTGGTCGCGCTGGACCTCGGCGCGCTGGTGGCCGGCACCAAGTTCCGCGGCCAGTTCGAAGAGCGGCTCAAGGCGCTCATCAAAGAAGTGACCGACTCCGACGGCGAGATCATCCTCTTCATCGACGAGCTGCACACCATAGTGGGCGCCGGCGCGGCCGAGGGCGCGGCCGACGCGGCCAACATGCTCAAGCCCGCCCTGGCCCGCGGCGAGCTGCGCTGCATCGGGGCCACCACCCTGACCGAGTACCGCAAGCACGTGGAGAAGGACGCCGCCCTGGAGCGCCGCTTTCAGCCGGTGACCATCCGCGAGCCCAGCGTCGAGGACACGGTCGCGATCCTCCGCGGGCTGGCCGAGCGCTACGAGGTGCACCACGGCGTCAGGATCCAGGACGCCGCGCTGGTCGCCGCCGCGACGCTCGGCGCGCGCTACATCACCGACCGCTTCCTGCCCGACAAGGCCATCGACCTGGTCGACGAGGCCGCCAGCGGGCTGCGC
>CAZONU010000008.1:3407-19737 GCA_964581145.1 uncultured Planctomycetia bacterium | reverse complement strand
GATGGAGATCGAGAAGCAGGCCCTGCTCAAGGAGAAGGACGCCGCCAGCCGCGAGCGGCTCGCCAAGCTCGAAAAAGAACTGGCCGACCTGGGCGAGACGCTGTCCGCCGCCAAGGCCCGCTGGACGGCGGAGAAAGAGGCCATCGCCGAGCTGCGCGGCATCAAGGAGGCCATTGAGGCCGCCCACACCGAGGAGGAGCAGGCCCAGCGCGCCGGGGACCTCGAGAAGGTCGCGGAGATCCGCTACGGGCGGGTCCGCGAGCTGGAGGCGCAGATGGAAACCGCCGGGAAGCGCCTGGCCGAGCTCCAAAAGGACGGGGCCATGCTCCGCGAGGAGGTCGACGCCGAGAACGTCGCCGAGATCGTCTCGCGCTGGACGGGCATCCCCGTCTCCAAGATGCTGGAAGGCGAGGTCCAGAAGCTGCTGAACATGGAGGAGCGCCTGTGTGAGCGCGTGGTCGGCCAGGACCAGGCGGTGCGCGCGGTCTCGGACGCAGTGAGGCGCGCCAGAAGCGGGCTGGCCGACCCGGACCGGCCGGTGGGCTCCTTCATCTTCCTGGGGCCCACCGGGGTGGGCAAGACCGAGCTGGCCCGCGCGCTGGCCGAGTTCCTGTTCGATACCCAGAAGGCGCTGGTCCGCGTGGACATGAGCGAGTACCAGGAGCGCCACGCGGTCGCCCGGCTGATCGGCGCGCCCCCGGGGTACGTGGGCTACGAGGAGGGCGGTTACCTGACCGAAGCAGTCCGGCGCCGGCCGTACTCGGTGGTCCTCTTTGACGAGATCGAGAAGGCCCATCCCGACGTGTTCAACGTCTTCCTGCAGGTGCTCGACGAGGGCCGGCTGACCGACGGCAAGGGCCGCACCGTGGACTTCAAGAACACCGTGCTGATCATGACCAGCAACATCGGCAGCCAGTTCGTGCTGGAGATCGACGACGAGGAGGAGCTGGGCAAGCAGATGAGCGAGGCCATGCGCCGCACCTTCCGGCCGGAGTTCCTCAACCGCATCGACGAGACGGTGACCTTCCGGCGGCTGGACGAAGCCCAGCTGGTCAAGATCGTGGACATCCAGCTCGCCGGGCTCGGCGCGGTGCTGGCCGGGAAGGGCCTGGAGCTGGAGCTCTCGCAGGAGGCCAAGGAGATGCTCGCCCGGGATGGCTTTGACCCTGTGTTCGGCGCCCGGCCCTTGAAACGCGTTATTCAGCGCAAGGTCCAGGACAAGCTGGCCCGCGCGCTCCTGGAGGGCAAGTTCGGCGCCGAGGGCGGCAAGCTCCGCGGCGAGTTGAAGAAGGGCGAGATCGTCTTCAAAAAGGCCTGAGCCCCCCGGCGTTACGAAACTCCCCGCGGATTGTAATTGCTACTGGGGCTGCCTCTGCGCTATTATGTAATCGGAGGAAGCTGTGCACGAGAACGGGACCAACGGCACTCCTGCCCGCCGCGGCAGGACCATGCGCTTCGAGGACGGTCCGGCCGATCCGGCGCCGATTGCCGAGGCGGTACCGGTGACCGAGAGGGGGAACGGCGCCGAGCCGCTCCCCGAGGAGGACCGCGAGCGGCTCGCCGCCAAGCTGGCGGACTACCGGCAGAAGCTCCAGGAAAGCGACTGGAGCGACGTCGACCTGCTGGTCCGCACCGGCGGCCTCTGCGCCGAGCTCGGCCAGCGCGACGAGGCCGTCAACATGCTCCAGCGGGCCTTGACCATCGACCGCAACAACCGCTACGCCCGGGCCAAGCTGGAGGAGATCGCGGCGCCGGAGGAGATCCGCGAGATGGACCTGCCCGCGGCGGCGGTCAACCTGGCCGGCACGCCCACCGGCCCGTTCAAGTATCCCCTGCTCGGCAGCGGGCCGTACGTGCTGGTGGGCGGCACGGTGTTCTATACGCTGCTTTACTACTACGTGGCGCTGGTCATGCGATACACGCCCATTCCCGTCTGGTTCATCGCCTTTGTCGTTGCGTTCATATTCATGGGTTACCTGCTCCAGTACTTCGGGAGGGTAGTCAACAGCTCGGCGATGGGGCAAAAGGATGCTCCCGACTGGCCCAACTTCGATCCGTGGGTGGCCGTGCTGCCGCTCAAGTTACTGCTGCTCTGCCTGGTGCCCATGGCGGCGGCGGTGATATTCCTGATATTCGCGCGGGATTTCTTCAACGGCCTCCTGGTCCCCGTGCTGGGCTTTCTGGCGCTCGGCGAGCTGGGCTTCACCGTGTTCCCCATGATGATGCTGATCTTCTTCGTGCGCAAGAGCTTCTTCGATGCGGTCAACCCGGTGGTGGTCCTGGGAAGCATCCGCGCCGCCGGAAAGCAGTACTGGACCGCAGCCGGCATCTGGATGATCATCGCGCCGGTCGGGACGGCGCTGATGTTCGGCCTCAAATTCATTCCGATTATCGGCACGGTGCTCGGCGCATTCGCAATGTTGTACTTCACGATGGTGGGCTGCCGCGCCCTGGGACTGGTTTACCAGTCGCGCCAGGAGCAGCTCGGCTGGTACTGAGCGAAAGGCAAGCGACGATGAGAGAACGGGAGCTGTGGGTCACCTACCTGCTGGGGTTATTCGAGGTCCACAAGTTCTACCTGGACAAGTTCGGGATGGGCCTCCTCTACCTGTTCACCAGCGGGCTCTTCATGATCGGCTGGTTCGTCGACCTGTTCACCATCCCCATCCAGGTGGCCAGGTACAACGCCCGGGTCCGCCAGCGGACCGGCGCGGCCTGAAGCGCAGCCCCGTGCGCCCGCGCACTTGATTCGTCCCCGAGGGGGACTAATATTGCAGTTCACGCGCTTCCGTCATGACAGAGGTCCCGATGGCCAACACTGTTCTGCTCATTGCCGACGAGCACAACCCCCGGTTCAGCTCGGTGCACGGGCATCCCCGCGTTCAGACCCCCAGCATGGCCCGGCTGGCCGAGACCGGCACGGTCTTCGAAAATGCCTACTGCCCCTCGCCGCTGTGCGTGCCCAGCCGCTCGGCCTTCATGGCCGGCCGGCGCCCGCACCAGATTCAGACCTACAACAACTGCAAGCTGAGGCTCCGCCGCGACTGGCCCACCTGGGGTCGCGTCCTGGCCGAGGCGGACGTCCACACCGTCCACATCGGCAAGACCCACGTCTACGACCGCGGCGAGAACCTGGGCTTCTCGGAGATGCACCTCCCCTGGGACGGGAGCGCCGAGGGCGACACTAACTTCCGGCGCGACCCGCTGGCCGTCCGCCAGGGCGCCGAGGAGCGCGCCGGGCGCTTCGGGCCGCAGGTGGACGAGTCCATGCGCCAGGACATGGCCGCCATGGACGCGGCGCTCGGCTGGCTGGAGGACCGCGCGGCTTCCATTGAGAAGCCCTGGGTGCTCTCCATCAACCTGCACAAGCCGCACTTCCCGCACTTCGCGCCCGGGGAGCTCTGGGAAATGTACCCGGACGGCGGCGACCTGCCTCGCTGCGGGACGGAGGCCGCCTCGGCGCAGCACCCTTACGCCCAGGACCTCCGCAAGCACTTCCAGACCGGGAAGTTCACCGAGGAGCAGGTCCGCGGGCTGCGCCGCGGCTACCTCGCGGTGGTGACCTTCGTCGACCGCCAGCTCGGCCGGCTGCTTGACGTATTGAAAAGCACCGGGCAGATGGAAAGCACCAACGTCATCTACAGCGCCGACCACGGGGAGATGCTCGGCAAGTTCGGCATGTGGTGGAAGTGCACCCTCTACGAGGACTCGGTGCGCGTGCCCATGCTGGCCGCCGGGCCGGACTTCCGGAGGGGAGTGCGAGTGAACACCCCCACCGACCTCCACGACCTGCGCGCGGCGGTCTTCCGCGCGGCGGGGCGCGAGCAGCCCGAAGGCTGGCTGGGCACTCCGCTGGGCGAGATTCCCGAGAGCGACCCGGAGCGCGCCGTCTTCAGCGAGTACCACGGCCACGGGACGCGTTCGGGCGCCTACATGATCCGCAAGGGCGACTGGAAGCTCATCTACTACATGGCCGCGCCCCATCAGCTTTTTAACTTAGCTCGCGACCCCGACGAGCTCGATAACCTCTACGCGCGCGCGCCGGAGAAGGCCGCCGAGCTGGAGGCCGAGCTGCGCGGGGTCTGCGACCCCGAGGAGGAGAACCGCCGCGCCGACGAGTTCCAGCGCGCCCAGCTGGCGGAGATCGACCGCCTGGAGAGCTCATGACCCCCGAGAACCCCTTCGAGTGCGACGGCATCTGGCTGCGCGCCAACCTGCACACCCACACCACCGAGTCGGACGGCCGCTGGTCACCGGCCAAGACCGTCGAGGAGTACCGCCGCGCCGGCTGCGACGTCCTGGCCATCACCGACCACAACCTGCGCACCGACGTGGCCGGCCTCGCGGACGAGAAGCTGCTGGTGCTCCCCGGTCAGGAGATGCACCCGGTCGGCAACCGGGGGATCAGCTACCACCTGGTGGCCGTGAACCTCCCGGCGACCATCCCCGCGCAGGAGATGCCCGTGCAGGAGGTCATCGACACGGCGCGGGCCCTCGGCGCGCTGGTCTACAAGGCCCATCCCAGTTGGTGCGGGCTGACTTCCGCGGACGTGGCCGAGATCGAGAACCTGGACGGCCTGGAAGTCTGGAACGCCACCTGCCTGCGCCACGCCAAGCCCTCCAGCGAGGCGCTGTGGGACGAGCTCCTGGCCGCCGGGCGCGTGCTCCCGGCCATCGCCACCGACGACTGCCACCATCCGGAGCCGTCCGACTTCTTCGCGGGCGACTTCTGCCAGGCCTGGAGCATGGTCCGCGCGGAAGAGAAAACAGTCGAAGCCTTCATGGCGGCGCTGGCCGCCGGGCGGTACTACTCCTCGACGGGGCCGTCCATCGAGGACTTTCGGCTGGTGGAGGATCCCGAAGCGCCGTCGGGCTGGCGCGCCTCGGCGCGCTTCAGCGAGGCCCGGGAGGTCTGGTTCGTCTCCAACGCCTGGACCGGGCAGTGCTACAAGGTGCCGAAAGACGAGCTGGACGTGACCGAGATGGCTCACCCCGTGAAGCGCGCCGCGGAGTACGTGCGCCTGATGGTCCAGGACCTGGACGGCCGCAGGGCCTGGAGCAATCCGCTCCTGGTCCCGGAGGAGGCCGCCGATGCTTGACCGGCCGCTGTGGGCGGACCTTCACAACCACAACGGGGTCGGCTACGGGCGGGGCAGCCTGGAGCGCTCTTACGAAATCGCGCGCGGCGCTCTGCTCGACGCCTGCTGCTTCACGCCCCACGGCCCCTGGCACGACATGCCCGCCAATGACCCGAAGATGGTCGAGTTTCACCGGGCGGGTTTCGAGCTGGTCAGGGACAACTGGGGGAAGATAAAGGAAAAGGCCGGGGCCGAGAACGCCCCCGGCCGCTTCGCGGCCCTCCTGGGCTTCGAGTGGCACTCGAGCGAGTTCGGCGACTATCACGTCATCTTCTCCGGCGCCGAGGGAGAGATCTGCGCGGCGGGGTCCCTGGCCGAGCTGCAGGAGTTCGTCCGCGCCCGCGGGGCGATCATGATCCCCCACCATTTCGCCTACCGGGCCGGCTGGCGCGGCGCGGACTGGGCGGCCTTCGACCCCGAGCTTTCTCCGGTGGTCGAGGTCTTCTCCGAGCACGGCTCTTCTATCGAGTCGGAATTCAACAGGCCCATGCTGCTTCACACCATGGGCGGAGCGGAGCGTTCGCAGACCTTCATTGAGGAGTTGAAGAGGGGCCGCGTCGCCGGAGTGTTGGGCTCCACCGACAACCACTGCGGGCATCCGGCCAGCTACGGGGAGGGCCTGGCCGGCATCTGGGCTGAGGAGGTCACCCGCGAGGCGGTCTTTGACTCGCTGAGGAGGCGCCACACCTACGCGGTCACCGGCGACCGCATCGGGCTCGACGTGCGCATGGCCGAGGGCATGATGGGCGACGTGCTTCCCGCCGCGGCGCCGCGCGAACTCAGTTGCCGCGTCGGGGCCCTCGGCGCGCTGGACTACGTGCGGGTGATCAAGAACGGGCGCGTCGTCCACAGCGTTCCCGCGCCTCCCCCGGGAGGCGGTGATGAGGTCTTCACTGTCCGCATCGAGTTCGGCTGGGGCTCGATGCGCGACCAGGGGGTCACCGACTGGCAACTCCGCGCGGCGGTGAAGCATGGAAGCATCACCGGGGTCTACCCCTGCTTCGCGGGGGGCGGCGGATCGGTCGAGAAGCTCAACCGGGTCAGAAAGATTTCTGAGAGCGGGGTCAGCTTCGAGGCCTTCACCTCGAGAAAAAACCCCCGGCCGACGAGCGGGCTGGTCCTGGGCGTGGCCGGCGGCGCGGCCGCGCGCGTCGAGGTCGAGGCCGAGGCGGACTGGCAGGGCGGGAAGTGCGGCTGCCGGCTGGGCGCGCCGCTCGGCGAGCTTCTGGAGCGCGACCAGTGGGCCGCGATCAGCGAGATATTCAGCGCGCCGCGGGTCCGGCTGGGAGAGGCCCACGGCGCCTCCGAGACCGATGTCGATATCAACTGGACCGACCCGGACCCCGGCGGGAACGACTGGTACCTGGTCAAGGTCCTCCAGAGGAACGGGCAAGCCGCCTGGAGCTCGCCCATATGGTGCCGGGCGGACTGACCGCGACCCGCCGAATACGGCTCTCACAGCGTTGACATCTCCTCCCCGGCGGTGACAATTGCCGCCGGGGGGTGCGCCGAGGAGGGCCGATGCGCTACGCCGAGGTCTACCTGCACCGCAACATGGTCCCCGACGGGGGCCTGGCCGGACACACCGCGGTGGTCTTCGACGTGCTGCGGGCCTCGACCACCGCGGCGGCGGCGCTGGCCGCCGGCGCCGAGTGCCTGGTGCCCTTCGCGGCCATCGAGGAGATGCGCGCCTTCAAGGACCGCCTCCCCGAGGAGCAGGCCGCGCGCTGCCTGCTGGCCGGGGAGCGCGGGGGGCTGGCCGCGCCGGGCTTCGACCTGGGCAACAGCCCCGGGGAGTTCACCCCCGGGATCGTCGGCGGCAGGATCGTGCTCTTCTCCACCACCAACGGCACCGAGGCGCTGAGCCGCGCCACCGAGGCCGACCCCGTCTACCTCGGCGCGCTGGTCAACCTGGGGGCGCTGGCCGAGGTCCTTTCCGTCGAGTCCCGCCGCCAGGACGAGGAGCTGGCCTTGGTCTGCGCCGGCACCGAGCTGTCCGCCTCGCTGGAGGACATGCTCGCCGCCGGCCTGCTCCTGGAGCGCCTCAGCGCCCGCGGGGCCGACTGGGAGCTGGACGACGGCGCCCACGCCGTCCTGGCGGTGGCCGCCCGGTGGAAAGGGCGCGAGCAGGAGGCCATGACCCTGGCCTTCGGTGGGCGCAACGTCTCGCGCCTGGGCCTGGAGGCGGACATCGCCTTCGCCGCCAGGACCGACAGCATCGCGGCGGTCCCCCAGCTGATCACCGACAACGGGCCGCTGCCCGGGGCGGACGTGCTGGTCGCCGCCGGCGGGTAGGTTCGCGTTGCTGGCCTGGCCGCTGGTCTTTGCCAAGGGCCTGCTGATAGGCATCGCCAATATCATTCCCGGCGTCAGCGGCGGAACCTTCGCGCTGCTGCTCGGCATATACGAGCGGCTGGTGGGTGCCATCCGTTCGGTGAACCTCCTCACCCTGCGCCGGGCGCGGGGGCTTTTCAGCGCCCCGGGCAGGAAGCTGTTTCGCGAGGAGTGGAAGCGGATAGACGGCACGTTTCTGCTGGTGCTGGCCGCCGGGGCGATCGCGGCCATAGTAGCGTCTTCGCGGCCCATCAAGTACCTCCTGGCCGAGCACCCGGCGCCGACGCTGGCTTTCTTCGCGGGGCTGGTTCTGCCCTCGCTGGCCGTGCCCTACGGACTGATGAAGCGCCGGGGCGCGCTCGAGGCGGGATTCGCCCTGGCCGGCGCCGCCCTGGTGGTGGGAATCAGCTTCGTCGATTGCGCCGGAGCCGGGCAGGCCGGCTATCTGGTGACGTTCCTCTGCGCCATCCTGGCGATCTCCGCGATGATCCTCCCGGGAATCAGCGGATCGTTCCTGCTGCTGATACTGGGACAGTACGGGCACATCATCGAGGCGCTGGATTCGCTCAACTCCTGGGCAATCGGCGGGTTCTCGCCACGGGCCTTCCCCTGGGCCGGAGCGGGTCTGCTGGGCGCCTTCTGCGCCGGGGCCGGCGCCGGACTGGCGGCCTTCACGCGGCTCCTGGCCTGGCTCCTGAAGCGCTTTCACTCCCAGACCATGGGATTCCTCGTCGGGCTGATCGTCGGGTCGCTGTGGACGCTCTGGCCCTTCAAGGACTACGCTTCGGCAGAGCGGATCCCGGAGGCGGCCAACGTCTGGCCGGCCCGGTTCGACGCCACCGTCGCCTGGTCGCTGCTGGCCTTTGCCGCCGGCTTGGCCGCCGCCGCCGGAGTGATGCTGGTCGGCCGGGCTCGAACCAAGCGACGCCAGGAAGGCTCGGACCCCCGGCGCACGCCCCCCGGATTTCCACGCCCAGCGGCTCCGGACCAGCCGCATTGCGTACCTCCAAACGGGAAGTCCGACGCTGCCCCCGAATCAAAGGAGGGCACCTAAGCCGCTCGTGCGCCGTCAGTTATGGAGATTCGTGCGCAGCGGGCCGAAAAATCGCGGAGAACCCCTTGACAAATCCCCCTGGGTTTGATAAACTGAATGTAGTTCAGTGAGTGATTACAGTTAGGAGCAAGCCTTGACAGCCGGTGGCCGGGGCGGAGAGCGGGGGGGCCGGGGCGGGTCCGAGGCCCTGGCCGAGCTGCGCGCGCTGCTGGCCGAGCGCCGGGCGGGGTCGGCCGGCGAGCACCACGCCCGGGCCCTGGCGATGGGCCGGGCCGCCGCCCGGCGCATGGAGTTCCTGGAGGGCGTGCTCGCCGAGACGCGCGCTTGGCGGGATGCCGGCCTGATCGGCTACGACGAGACGCTGGCGGTGCGCGCGGCGGTCGTCGAGGAGATGGACGAGCTCCGCGCCGGCATCGAGGAGCTCTCCCGCCCGGCGCCGGCGCCGGGTATCCCCGTTGCCAAGCTCATTTCCCCGACACCCCAGGAAGCCGAGGAGCCGGCGGTCCCGGTGCTGCCGGTCGCGCCGGAAGGCGAAGAGGAGAAGAAGGCGGCTCCGAAGCCGCCGCCCGCGCCCGCTCCGGTCCCCAAGCCGGCGGCGGTGCCCAAGCCTGCGCCGAAGCCCGCTCCCGCTGCGTCTCCCCCGCCCCCTGCTCCGTCGCCCCCTCCCCCGCCGGTGCCGGAGGAGCCGCGCCCGCCGTGGTACACGGTGGAGCGCAACCTGCGCCTGCTGGCCAACCTGGGCATCCTGGTCTTCAACATCGGGCTTATCGGGTTCATCACCTCCTCCTGGGGCGGCTGGGCGGGGCGCACCAAGGTGGCGGTACTGGTCGGCTATACCGTGCTGCTCCTGGGCGGGGGGCTGCTGCTGCGCCTCAAGACCAAGCTGCAAGTGACCGGGACGGCCCTGCTGGCCCTAGCGGTGATCGCCGTCCCCATAGACTTCTACTCGGTTTACGAGTACAACTTGGCAGGCTCTCTCTCGGCCAGCGTGCTGGGCCTGCTGGGCTCCGGCGCCTGCATGGTCGTGGCCCTGGGCGTGGCCTTCGCGACCCGGGAGAAGCTCTTCTTCTGGATCGCGTATCTGGCCAGCGTGGCCGCCGCCTGCTACCTGTTAAACGCCCTGGATATGGGGCTCGAGACCTGGCCCGGGCCGCTGCTGCTCCTCTTCGGCGGCTACTTGGCGCTGGGCGTGCTCCGCGAGCGCGGCGGCTACGCGCCGGACGGCGTCGTCGACAAGCTGCTGGCCCCCGCGGAGAGGCTGTCGATGGTGGGCGCGGCCGCGTGCCTGCTGCTTCACTTCGTCATGTGGCTCGCCGTGGGCGAGCTGGCCGCCGCGCGCGATCCGGGCCTGGTCATCGCCCCGCTGGCCCTGGGCTGCGTCTACTTCTCGGCGCTGGCGGTGCTCAGGCGCGACGGGCGCATCCTGGCCGCCCCGGCGATTCTCAAGGCGGTGATCCTGGCCGCGGCGCTCCGCGCCCTGAAGGTCCCCGAGCACGAGTGGCCGGTCTACTTCATGGTGCTGGGAGTGCTGCTGGTCTCGGTCAGCGCGCTCTTCTGGAAGAAGCTGGAGACCGCCTGGCTGTGGCCCCATCACTTGACCGGCTGGGTGCTGGGCGGGGCGGCGCTGCTCTACGCGGGGGTTTCCTTTATAAGCCAGGAGCTCGGCGTGGGCGCGTCGGGGGGCATGTCCGCCCTGGACGTCTTCGTCTTCACTGCCGCGCCGCCGCTGGCCGCCGGCGCGCTCTTCGCGGTCTTTCGGCGGGGAGCGGTGCCGACGGTGCTGGCCGGCCTGCTGGCCGTGCTGGAGTGCGCGCTGCTGCTCAGGCGCTTCGAGGCGCCCTGGCGCGTTGTGCCCGCCGCCTTCCTGGCGATGGCGGGGGCCTTTGCGGTCCTGGCCGCGTTCGCCGGCCGGGACGGGGGGCGCCGGGGACAGTCGGCGGCGCTGGCGCTGCTCGCCGACGGCGCCGCCGCCCTGGGGCTGGTCTGCCTGCTGGCCCGCGTGCAGCTCTTCTGGGAGGCGCCCGGCGCGCGCTGGGCGGCGCTCTTCGCGGCCGGCGCCGCGGGGCTCTACGCGGCCCAAACCCTGCGCGGCCGGGCCGCGTCCTTCCCGGCGCTGGCCTCCGGGTACGTGCTGCTGGTCTTCGGGGCGCGCGCCCTGGGTTGGGAGTGGACGGTGCTGGGCGCCCTGCTGGCCGCCGCCGCGCTGCTCTCGGTGCTGACCCTGGGGCGCCTGGAGCGCTTGGCGCGCTTCCGGGAGGCGGACCTGGCCCTGGGCCAGCTGGCCGGGGCCGCCGCGGTGGTCCTGGCCGGCTGCGTCTACCTCTGGCGGCCGGAGGCGTCGCATTGGGCGCTGATTGCTCTGGCCCTGGCCGCGGTGCTGCACGTCCTCACCGCGCTGACGAAGCGCCTGCTGGTCCTGGAGTACACCGGCATGTTCCTGGCCGGCGCGGCCTGCCTGGCCGCGGTCCACGAGCTGGGCCTGTCCGCCGGGCGCCTGGGCCTGCCGGCCCTGGCCCTTCCGGCCGGCTTCTTCGCGCTGAGCGCCGCCGGCCGGCGCTGGTCCTGGCCGGCCTTCAGCAGCAGCGCCTTCGACATGGCCGCGGTCTCCTCGCTGGCCGCGCTGGTCCTGAGCCTGACGCTCTTCCTGGAGGGATACGGGGTTCTGACCGCAGTGGCGGTGGTCGTCCCGGCCGGCGCCGTCTTCCTGGCCGCCGCGCAGGCGGCCGGGGGCGAGGACCGGTTCCGCAACCCGATGTCCCTCGCCGGCCACTCCCTGGGGGCCTGCGCGCTGATGGCCGCGGCCGCCGTGCAGGTCCTGGGGCACGGCGAGTCGGTCTGGCCGCAGATCGCGCTGCTGGCAGCCGCGGGCTTCCACGTCCACCTGGCGCTCGACCGCCGGATGCGGGTCGCGGAGTACGCGGCCATGGCCGCGGCGGCGGCGGCCTACCTGCTCTTCTTCCCGGAGTTCGAGCTGGCCGCGGGCCGCTACGGGCTGGTGAGCATGGCCCTGCCGCTGGTCTTCTACGGGGTCAGCTCGCTGGGCCGGGAGCTCGGCTGGCGGGCCTTCACGGAGAGCGCCTTCGACATGGTGGTGCCCGCCTCCGTGGCGGTGCTGATCCTCACCGTGCTGGGCTGGCTGGGCGGCCCCTACCTGGCGCTGGTGGTGGCGGTCGGCGCCGTGCTGGGCGCGGGCTACCTGTCGCTGGCCCGGGGGCGGGCGGGGATCCGGACCTCGGGCGTCGGCCACGTGATCGCCGCCCTGCTCGTGGCCGCCGCCGTCTGCGTGCAGGTGGGCTTCGAGCAGGCCGTGCTGATGCCCGAGCTGGCCCTGGCGCTCTTCGCGGGAATGCAGGTCAAGGCCGCCCTGGACCGGCGGGCGCGCGCCCTGGAGTACAGCGCGCTGGGCCTCTTCGGCGTCGCCTACCTGCTGGCCTGGCGGGAGCTCGACCTGCCGGTCGAGCACTACTGCCTGGCGGCGGCGGCGCTGCCGGTGGCCTACTACGCGCTGAGCTTCGCGGCGCGGCGGCGCTCCTGGCCGGGCTTCATCTCCAGCGCCTTCGACATGGGCGCGCCGGCGACGGCGCTGGCCGTGTTCATGGCTTTCACCTTCTCCATGTCGCAGGCGGAGAAGCCGGAGTTCTGGTACCGGGCGGACCTCTGGTACGCGATCGGGACGACCGCGGTGCTGGCCGCGACCTACCTGGTGCTGGCCTTCGCGAATAACCCTCGCAAGTGGCTGCACCCGGTGGCCGCCAACCTGGCGGGCACGGCGCTGGCCGCGGGGTCCTACCTCCTGGTGCTGAGGGTGTTCTCCACGGGCACGCCCTACCGCGCGCTGTGGATCATGGCGATTATCCCCGTGCTGGTGGTCTACGGGTTGGTGCTGCTCAGGAAGGGCCTGCGCCCGCGCGGGCTGGCCGCGGTGGGCGTGGGCGTGGCCGTGTCGCTGCTGGCGCTGTGGCAGGCGCTGCTGTTCCCAGACAAGCCCCTGGTGGCCACCCTGGCCTTCGCCTTCGCCGCGGCGCTCTACGGGATGCTGGCCGCCATGCTGGGCTCGGTCTGGCTCGGAACCGCCGCGTCGGTGGCCTTCTCGGTGGCCTACTTCTCGCTCCTGAGGCACCTGGGCGTGGGCGACAGCTTCTACGTGCTCTGGCTGGTGGCCCTGGGGATGCTCCAGTCGCTGGTCGGCGGGTTCGGGGGCAAGGGCAGCCGCGAGCGGCGCCCGGCGATGTTCGTGGGCGTGGCCGTGAGCATCGGGGTCATCTCCTGGATGATCTACAAGAGGGGGCTCTACCTCGCGCGGGGCGGGCGCGAGCTGGACGTGGCCATCTGGACGACGCTGGGCTGCGCCGCGGTCTTCGCGGTCGTGGCGCTGCTGAGGCGCTCGAAGGCCGCGGCCTATCCCGCGGCGGCCATGCTGCTGGGCAGCTACTACCTGGTGCTGCACCGCTTCGCGGTCACCTACACCGAGTTCTACACGGTGCCGGTGGCCGCCCTGGTGCTCCTCTGGGCGCAGCTGGTGGTCCGCCCCAAGTGGGGCGCCGTGGGCCACAACCTGGCCGCCGGCGGCGGGCTGGGCCTGGCGCTGATTCCCTCGCTGGTCCTGTCGCTGGACCGGCATGCGCCGGAGCACCTGGGCCACATGCTGGCGGCCTTCGGCCTGGCGCTGGCCGCGGTGCTGCTGGGCATGTTCTTCAGGCGCAAGGCCTACCTCGTCGCGGGCACGGCGGCTTTCATTATTGAGGGGCTGATCAAGCTGGTCCACTTCAAGATTGCGTATAACGTCACCGACTGGATCTGGCTGCTGCTGGTGGGCGTAGTGATCCTGGGTTTCGTGCTCTACGCCGAGACCCGGCGCAACAAGCGCCTGCGGGCCCGCGCCGAGGAGGCCAGGGAGAAGTTCATCGAGATTTTCAGGGAGTGGGAGTAGCGGTCAGCGGTCCGCCCGGCCCGCCGCAGCGGCGATTCGCCTGGTGCAGAGCTCAGCAACGTAGGGGTTCAGCTTCCTGAGGCGCTCGTAGACCGGCGCGGCCTTGGCCTTCTGCTTGTTCGCGAAGTACCAACCGGCCACGGCCTCCAGATGTGCCGCCCGGTGAGCGTTTGTCCTTGATAGGAGCGGTTTGAAGTCCGCCTCCAGTTCCGCCCTCAGCCCCGCGCGGAGGTACACGTCCACCACCCCCTCGTATGCGACCCCTCTTGAAAATCCCACGTCGCAGCTCGGAAGTATCGAGAACGGCCAAAGGATGTGGTAGACGCCACCGAGGCGGAGGGCCTGCCGAAAGTGCTTCCTGCCTTCCCCCGCCTGCCCGACCTTGAAGAGGTAAAGGGCCAGTTTGGCGTGCTTGTCCCCCGCTCGCGGCGAGCGCCTGACCTCCTCTTTCAGTATCTCTATCAGGCCGGGGATGTCCTTCTGGTGGCGCTTGATTGCCCGCTCCAGGCGGGACCTTTCCGTCCCCTTGGGCAGCGCGCGGGCGTAGGCGAGCGCGTCGTGCACCATTCCTTTTCCGAGCAGGTACTGGACCGCTTCCATGTGCCGCTTCGCCCGGCGGTAGGTGTTCACCGCCTTGCGGGTCTTGCCTTGTTTCTCATACAGGTCGGCCAGGCACCGGGGTATCAGATCGGGCGCCTTTCTCATCCTGCTCTTCAGCCATGCCTCACAGGCGTCCATCTGCTTGAGGCCCTCGTAGCAGCGCAGCTGCCCGAAGAACGGGTCCGGGAGAAACACGTAGGTGTGCTTGCGGGGCAACCTCTCGGCTTTCCTGTAAACCTTCATGGCCTTGCGGAACTGTTTGGCGTCCTCCAGGGCGCCCGCGTAGAGCAGCAGAAACTCCCGCCTGTTGGCGTTGGCGGGCAGGTGTTTCTCCAGGAAGCGCAGCCCGTACTTGGCCCCCTTCTTCTTGACCAGCGCTTTGAGGGTGGACTCATAGGGCGCTTTCTTGGTCCCCCAGATCTTGATGCACATTTCCAGATAGCGTTCCTCGCGGTCCTCGTGATTGTAGCGCCAGGTGATCTGACCCGGTATGCCGCGGGTCGATTTGCGGGCCTCCTTTATGCACTGCGCCTCGGCGATGGCGAAGACCTCCTCGGCCCGCTTCTTCTCTCCCGCCAGGCGGCAGGCGTCCACGCACTGGAAGATGACCCAGGCGGGAGCCTTGCGGTCGAGCACCTGCTTCACGCAGGCCAGAGTCGCCCGGGCGTAGCCGCACTTCGCGAAGGCCATCGCCGATTCGTGGCTGCCGGAGGGAGCGTACCGCCTGGTGACCGCCAGGGCCTTTCCCTTCTGCCCGGCCTCGACGTAGAGTTCCGCCAGCCACTTCCAGTGCCACTTCCAATTCGGCAGCCCGTTCTCAATCGCCGCGCCGAGCGCCAGGGCCTCCTTCTTGCGCCTCAGGGCCAGCAGGGCTTGCATGCGGTAGAGAGGGAAATACCGGTTCTTGCGCGCCGCCGTCGGCAGCTTACCGGCCTCATCGGCCAAGGTCCCGTACTTCTTCGCCTCGATGAGGAAATGCAGGAGATTGCCAGGCGTCTGTTCGTCCGCGGGAACCGCGTTAAGCCGTAGGGAATAGAGGGCCACCAGCTTGTCGCTCTTCTTGCCGTCCTTGTAGGCGGCGCGCAGGAACTCGAAGAGCGCGTCGTTGGCCGGCTTGGCCCGGTAGAGCTGCTCGCAACGGGGCAGCAGCCGGGCGAGCATCACGCTGTCCCAAATCAGGTCGTGGGAGATGCCCCCCCGGCCGGCGGCCGCGGCCCCGATCTCGTCCCTGTAGCTCTTCTCCAGCTTCTTGATGTCCAACTCGTATCGATAGAGCTTGCGTCGGGCCGCGACCAGCCCGCCTCGGTCCTTGGCGACCCTCACCCCCAGGTCGAGGAGTTCCAGAGCCAGCTTGCGTTGTCCTACCTGGTAGGCCATCTCCGCGACCATGCGGTACGTATGTCCGGCACGGGGATTCTGGCGCAGGCCTTCCATGAAGCCGGCCAGCAGGGGATGCTTGTCTTTCAGGCTCCGGCGGAGCCGGTCAATCTCGGCGATGACGTCCGCGTTCCCGGCTGGTGCCTCGCCGGCGAGACCCGGGATGGGGAAAGCCAGCAGCGCGCAGCAGAACGCGAACAGACCCGGAATCAAAGCTCCGCGCGGGCCGCCGCGAGAAGGAGCAACTCTTCCTCTCACAGTCTCGGGCATGGTCCTGTATCTCCGGACTCCCCACGGCCGGGAGTCGCTTCTTCCTTACGGTACATCCCAGACCGTCGAGCGGTCAAAGACATAGTAGCGCTTGGCGCCGCTTTGCCCTCGCTGGAGGGGACGGAATTTCCCCAAGGAGCAGCGAGATTTGCAAGTAGCTGTCGCTCAGCGGCTTAGTAATGCCGGGGCGCGTCGGTCGCGGGCCGACTTCCCGGCTGCTACGTGTTTTCCGCGCCGCTGCCCTTCAACAGCCGGATGTACTCGCGGGCGACGCGCAGGTCCTCCAGGGCCTCGGCCGCGTCGCAGGTCGGTCCGCGCTGGCCCCGGACCGCGGCGACGAAGTTGGCGGCCTGCTGCTGCATGGAACTCACCGGGGGCATTTCTGGCCGAACTGTCTCCGGCGCGCGCCCGCCGGGGTCGCGCAGTATCTCGACCCGCCCGGCGCGATTGGCGGCCAGCGGCGCGGGAATCTCGACCTTGACGTAGCCGCGCTCGAAAGCGACCAGCATCGTCTCCTGCCAGTCGAGCGTGGTGTTGTAGGGAGCCATCTCCAGCAGGCAGGCGACCCCGCTCTCGCTGCTCCCCGCCAGGACAACGCCGGAAGGATCGGCGCAGGTGACTTTGTAG
>CAZONU010000008.1:0-3397 GCA_964581145.1 uncultured Planctomycetia bacterium | reverse complement strand
GACGGCGAGGCATAGGCGATTCGATACGGCTCCCCCAAGAGGTGCCGCATCAGGTTGACCTGGTGGATGTAGTAGTTCACGAAGGCCGTGTAGGCCTTGAAGGTTGCCTCATCCATGTCGCCGGCCGGGGGCTCAACATCGAGCCCTGGCCGGGGGTCGCCCGCGTCGATCCGGTCGGCAAACCCGCCGGCGATCCAGTCGCCCGGGGGCATGGTGGCGCGCACGTAGCGCAGCGCGCCGAGCTCGCCCGAGGCCCCGAACGCTTCGACCTGCTCCCTCGCGTACATACAGGCCGGGTCGCTGCGCTTGTTGTAGCCGACCATGATCCAGGTGCCGCTCTCCTCCACCGCGCGGAGGATGGCCTCGCCGGAGGCCAGGGTGCTCGAAAGCGGCTTCTCGATGAAGACCGGCTTTCCCGCCTTCAAGAGCTCGGGCACCAGGATTCCGTGTCGATTGAAAGGCTGAGAAGCGACCACCGCGTCGAGGTCCTCCCCCGCCAGCATCCCGGCCGCGTCCGGGTACACTTTGGGGACGCCGCAGCGCCGGGCCACCTCCCGCGCGGTTTTCTCGCGGAGCTCGGCGATGGCCGCCACCTCGCAGTCCGGCAGCGCGCAGTAGTTGGCCAGGTGCGCGCACTGGCCCATGCTGCCGACGCCCGCGAACCCCAGCTTGATTTTTCTCGTCATGACTGATTCCCTTCCATCTACGTGGTGCTGCGCCGGGCCAGCTCCCCGAAGCGGTTGGCGATGGCCAGCGCGGGGTCGAGCGGCACGTCCACGGGCTGCACGTCTTTCGGGACGGTGATGGCCGGCGCGCTCCTGAGCTCTCTGCCCTCGAACTGCGGCAGCCACTCGCGCTCGGCATCGAGCATCTCCGCGGTCATCCGCCGGGCCTCCTCCAGCGTGCAGACCGCGGAGGTCAGCGGGTCCAGGGCCACCGCCTGCATGGCGTATTCGGGGTCGCCGGACAGGGCGGCCTCGACGGCCAGCGCCTGGACGCTGATGTTGCTGTGGTTGAGCGCGGCGAGCTGCGGCGGGAGCTCCCCGACGCGCGCGGGGTGCAGGCCCCCGCTGTCTACAAAGACGGGCACCTCCACGCAGCAGCCCTCCGGCAGGTTGGTGATGTACCCGTCGTTGCGGACGTTGCCGTTCAGGCGGAAGGGGGCGCCGGTCTCGACCGCCTCCAGGATGTAGGAGCAGTACTCCACGCTGCGGCGCGCGATCTCCGGCGACTCGTACTTGAGGTAGTCCACGTCCCTGTACTTGTCGGCCAGCATCGCGCAGTACTGGTAGTAGGCGCCGGAGGCGCCCCCGAAGCCGGGCATGTCGCAGTAGCGCTCCAGCGCGCGCGCGCTGCTGCGGAACCAGGGCAGGTACTCCGAGAGGTGCCCGGTGCTCTCGGTCATGAAGTACCCGAAGTGGCGCATGACCTCGCCGCGGACCTTCTCGTTGACGTAGTACTCCGGCCTCTCGAAGTTGGCGCGCAGCGCCGGGTAGAGGTCGCGGCCGGTGCCCTTCTCGCGCAGCTCCAGGAACCAGGCCATGTGGTTGATCCCCGCGCAGAGGAACTCGATCTCCTCCTTGGGCACCTCGACGTAGCGGCTGATCAGGTCCAGGGTGGTCTGCACGCCGTGGCAGAGCCCGACGTAGGGCACCTCGGAGACGCGCCCCAGTGCCAGGCAGTTGGCGCCCATGGGGTTGGCGTAGTTGAGCAGGACGGCCCGGGGGCAGAGCTCGGCCATGTCCCCGGCGAGTTCCGCCAGGACCGGAACCGTCCTGAGCGCGCGGAAGACCCCGCCGGGCCCCAGGCTGTCGCCGATGCACTGGTCCACGCCGTACTTGAGAGGGACTTCGTAGTCGACCTTGAAAGCGTCCAGCCCGCCGACCTGGATCATCACGATAACGTAATCGGCGCCCTCCAGCGCCTCGCGGCGGTCCAGCGTCGACCAGACCCTGGCGGGCAGGCCGTTCTCCTCGACCATGCGCTTAACGAAGGCCTCCATGCGCTCGAGCTTGGGCCGGGTGCGGCTCATCAGGCAGATTTCGCTGTCCTGCAGGCAGGGCGTCGCCAGGATGTCGTTGACCAGCGTCTTGCAGAATATGACGCTCCCGGCGCCGATCATGGCTATCTTGGGCATGGAATCTCCCTTCATCGCAACTTTAATTTGAACTGCCGAACATTAGAGCGGTAGTAGCCCGCCTTCTGACCCTCGGGGCTCCAGCTCCCCGAGAACTGCAGCCAGCCGGAGAGGCCGTCACTCTCCATCCACTTGAGCGGCACCCGCGGGCAGTACGGAGTGAACTCGCGTCCCTCCCAGGATTCCTCGAGGTGAACGACCGAGAAGGGCCCCCAGGGCTCGGGCGCGTCCAGGACCAGCAGGCCGGTACCCGCGCCCGGAGTGAAATCCTCGTGCAGGCGCCAGGTGAATAACATGTAACGCTCGATCCCTGCGAGGTAGACCATCTCGGGCAGTCCCAGCCAGCGGTGCAGGCTGAGTATCGGGATGGCCTCGTCGAGTCTCTTTTCCCACGCAGGCTCACCGGCGGGGTCGAAGGCGCAGACCCACTCCCAAGATTCTCCCCGGGCGATCTCGCCGGAGGGGACGCGTCCCAGTCGCAGGTTGCTGCCGTTGTCCCACTGGTCGGACGAGACCGCGTATGTGAACTCGTCCCGGGCGTTCTCGTTGTCGCGACCGAAGTTGACGAACGCGGGCCCGCCGAACTTGTGCCCGGGGAACATCGGGACGGACAGGTTTCGGAACGCGGGCACCCAGGAGAGGCCCTTGGTGATGGAGTAGACGACCTGGGCGTCGCTGCCGTGCTGGCAGCGCAGGCCGAAGACCGGCCTGCGTGTCCCCAGCATATTCTGGAAGGCGAGATAGAGGATTCCCCCCACGCAGATCATGCCGCTGGGCTTGGGGCCGTTCCCGCCCCAGCCCAGGTAGTCGTTCATGTGATTGACCTTGGTGATCCGGTAGTCGGTCGGGCCGCCGCTAAATTTCTCTACGTCGAGCCCGTCCTTCGTCTCTCCCCAATTGGGATCGCCGGCCGAGGCGTAGATCTCATCGTCATCGGCCCAGGTCATCGGGTAGGTGTCGCCCTCGATCTCGGCCTGGGGATAGGGGACGCGCGGGCCGCACCATTCCAGGACCGCGAGAACACCGCTGGGCTGCAGGGATGAAATCGCGCTCACGACCGCTTCCTCCTAGCTTCCCAGGTTGTAGAAGACGTGGAGCCCGTCCTTGCCAGGGGCGACCACGTCGAGCAGCCCGTCGCCGGTCAGGTCGGCCAGGGCGAAGTGGATGCCGCAGCCGGCCGCCTCGCCGGGCGGGCCGTAGTCAATGACCTGCTTGGCGAAGCCCTCGCCGGTCCACTTGAAATAGTACATGCCCACGGGG
>CAZONU010000007.1:0-31294 GCA_964581145.1 uncultured Planctomycetia bacterium | reverse complement strand
CGCCTGGCCTGGATATTTCATAAGAGAAGGCGGGTAACTCCCCGAACGCGAGAGCGTTCATTGGATTATCCCCACGCCAGGCTCTTCTGCCACGCGGCCTAACGCCTGGTGCCCGTCTGACCCCGGCTACATCCAGGTGATCCAGGCAGACCCCTGATGCCGTGGGGGAAAGGGGGCCCTCCAGCCTGAACCGCCCCGGAAACCCCTCACGCCCCGCAGCCAGTCGACCACACTGCACACAACCCCTGAATTGCTTCAAGCTCATTGACCTCGTGAAATATCCGGCCCCCCCTCCCCGCAGTTGCAGACAAAGGGCGCGCCGCTATCATATTCCGCCCGCAGGGGATACTTGAGCGGAGGCCGATGGCGTGAGGGTCCTGGTCACCGGGGGCGCCGGCTACGTGGGCAGCCACGTCTGCGCCGCGCTGGCCGAGGCCGGCCACGACGTCGCCGTCCTCGACGACCTCTCCGAGGGCCACCGCGGGGCCGTCGAGGCCCTGCGCCTTCCGCTCATCGAGGGCGACATCCTCAGCGCCGAGGACCTGGACCTGGCCCTGGGCCAGACCCGCGCGGAGGCCGTGGTGCACATGGCCGCCAGGTGCCTGGTCGGCGAGTCCGTCGAGAAGCCCGCGCTCTACTGGCGGGTCAACGTGGCCGGCTCGCTGGCGCTGGCCGAGGCCATGGCCCGGTCGGACGCTGGGCTCCTGGTCTTCTCCTCGAGCGCCGCGGTCTACGGCCAGCCGGACGTGGATGTTATCGAGGAGACCGCGCCCACTGAGCCCTGCAACCCCTACGGCCGGACCAAGCTCGTCTTCGAGCAGGCCCTGGCCGAGCTCTCCGCCGCGGGACAGCTGCGCTTCGCCGCGCTGCGCTACTTCAACGCCGCCGGGGCGCACTCCTCGGGCACCATCGGCGAGGATCACCCCGTCGAGACCCACCTGGTGCCCAACGTGCTGCGCGCGGCGCTGGACGGCGGCCGGCCGCTCAAGATCTTCGGCAGCGACTACCCCACCCCGGACGGCACCGCGATCCGCGACTACGTCCACGTCGAGGACCTGGCCCGCGCCCACGTCCTGGCCCTCCAGCGGCTGGCCGGCGGCGCGCCCTCGCGCGCCTTTAACCTGGGCACCGGCCGGGGCAGCTCGGTCCGGGAGGTCATCGAGACCGCCCGGAAGGTCACCGGGCTGGAAATTCCCGCCGAGGAGGCCGGACGCCGCGCGGGCGACCCGGCCCGGCTGGTGGCCTCCAACGCGCTGGCCGGCAAGGATTTGGGCTGGCGCCCCGGGCGCGGACTCGAAGAGATAATTTCCACCGCTTGGCGCTGGCATTCACAGCACCCTTCCGGTTATAATGCGCGCCCGCGAGGCGCTGGCTGAAAGAAAGAAGGAGGAGGTTGGCATGAGGATTTCCACGGCACTCGCCCTGGTGGCTCTCGGCGCACTGCTGGCGACCGGCTGCAAGGGGAAGACCACCACCGGGCCCCGCAAGCCCACGAAGGTGAAGGGGTCCAGGGTCAGGACCCCCAGGGGGCTGGTGGCGCCGGCCCCGACCAGCTTCACGATCGAGCCCCAGAACAAGGACGAGCGGACCACGACCGCCGCCGGGGTCTGCGCCGGCATCGCCGCCGAGCGCAAGAAGCGCCTCGAGGGCCTGGTGCACCTGCTGCTCAACGGCACCGCCCAGGAGAAGGTCAAGGCCGCCCAGATGCTCGGCGACCTGTGCGACGTGATGGCCGTGCCCTTTCTGATGACCCGCATGAAGGACGAGGACGACCGCAACGTGCGCTTGGCGGCCGTCACCGCGCTGGGGCACATCGCCGACCCGGCCTCCGCCAAGGTGCTGGTCGCCCTGCTGGACGACGAGGACGTGGGCATGGCCGAGGCCGCGCTGGCCGCCCTCACCGAGATGGACGAGCTGGAGAAAAAGGGCGAGCAGCCCTACGCCTTCGTCGAGGGCCGCACCATCAAGCTCCGCAAGGATGTCAAGGCCGACTGGGAGAAGAGGCTCAAAGAGGGCTACTTCGACAAAAAGAAGTAAGCCGGCCCGGAACGCCACAGACTTCAACGGCCGCGGCGCGGGGGAGCGCTCCCCCGCCCGCGGCCGCTTCTTTGGTCCCCGCTATTTGAGCGCGTAGAGCCAGTAGGTCATTCCCAGATAGAGCAATAGGATGGCGATGCTGGGCAGCGTCGCCCGCCAGACGCGGGCCTTGACCCTGGCCAGCACCCCGAAGATCGCCACGCAGGTGATGGCCGCGGCGAAGGCCACCGAGATGACCCCCGGCAGGGCCTCCTCGCGGTTCACCGTCGCGCCGGCCAGCGTGCCCCCGCGGTAGAAGAAGTCGGAGACGGCGATGATCACCACGTTGAACATGTTGGCCCCGAAGATGTTGCCCAGGATCATCTCGTGGAGCCCCGCGCGCGCCGCGGTCACCGCCACGGTCAGCTCCGGCAGGCTGGTGGCCACCGCCAGGAAGATCACCCCCACGAAGGTGGTGCCCAGCCCGTGCTGCTCGGCGATCCGGTCGCCGGCCGCCGACAGATTCAGCCCCGCCCACAGAATTACCAGGGCGACGAGGGCGTACCTTACGAAGATGCCCGCGGTGGAGATGGCCGCGCCCTCCCCGTTCTTCCTCTTCCCGCCTTCCGGCCCGGCGGATGCCTCCTCGCCCCGGGCGCGCCGGGACAGCCACCAGACGCCGGCCACGTAGGCGGCCAGGACCAGCAGCGACCCCGCGCCGACCCTCAACCCGGGAATCATGGGCACCTGGGGGACGAAGCGCTCCAGGGCCAGCGCGCCGCCGAAGACCGCGATTATGATCAGGCTCAGCCACCCGGGCCGGGCCGCGCTCTTTGAGACGTAGTGAAAAAGCGAGAGCTTGCCGGCCATGACGTCCACCACGAAGATGATGGCCAGGTTGAAGGCGATGCTCCCGAAGCCGTTGCCGACCGCCAGCCCCGGCGCCTCCTGGACGGCCACCGCGCCCACGCAGGTGACTATCTCGGGCAGGCTGGTGGCGAAGGCCACGAAGATCATGCCGACGACGGCCTGGCCCAGTTTCAGGCGCTTGGAGAGCAGGTCGCCATACTTGCTCAGCTTTATCCCCGCCAGCACCACCGCGATTGCGGCGGCCAGCAGCCGGACCCAGGGGGCCCAGGGGGCGGGGATCACCTCCGGCCAGAGGTAGTCGGTGAAGGACCCGCTTTCCGCGGCCGACGCCGCGCCGCCGGAGAGCAGCGCCAGTGTAGCCACGGCAAAGATGATTAACTTACGCATCAACTTCAACCTACCTCGCCGGCAATACCCCGTCAATTACAATCCCGAACGCTTTTCGTAATCTCCGCGCCTACTACTCTGCGAAGGCCTACTCCGCCGAAGCAGCTATGGCTGCGAAGGCCGGGTAGCTTCGCTACGTAGCACGAGTCCACGCCTCCGCGGCCCGCGCCCCCCACGCGCCCGTTCTCGCTTTCGGGCAGCTCTTCGAGCCGCCCACCGGGGCGGCCCTTTCACTGGGGGCCGTCGCGGATTCTCCAACCTCTCTCACCACAGAGGCACTGAGGCACGGAGATTCCCTTTGGGTCGCGGAGGAGCACGTTCGTCTTGCTGGAGGCCTCCGCCGCGTCCAGACTCACATCTTCCTCGGTGTCTCTGTGTCTCTGTGGTGGATTATTGCGCGCCCAATGCATGTGGCGTCTGTGTATCAAGAGCGTCCTGCCCGCGCGGGCGGCCAGCGCCGCGTCCGGCCCGGCAACGAGGTCCAGCAGTCTGTTAATGGCCAGCGCGGCGCCGAACTCGGCGGCTTCTAATCTTGCCGGCCAGTAGGCGCGGTCCCAGGTCTTGGCGTATATGAACGCCCAGCGCGCTATTTCTTCGTGGGGACAACCGACCTCGCGGGCAATGGCCGCGTAGTCCTCGCCGTGGGCCACCCGGTTGGCGGCGTAGAGTATTGGGCGGTGGAGTTCTTCCGGTGCGGGGTCTTGGGCGAACCAGCGTTCCCCGTTCTGCTCCGCAGTCGGGGGACACGTACCGCTTCCGCCTTCGGCGGACTTCCGGTACATGTCCCCCCTGCTGCGTTCCACGTGTCTTCGATGGATAAGTAACTCGCGGCCGGCTTTTTCGGCGGCGGTCTCGTCGTCGCCCTTCAGTAACGCAGTAAGGTGTGCGAGGGTCCGGCCCTCGGCCTCTTGTAAGCGTAACTTCTCGGCCCGGACGTAGAGCGGCCGCCAGGCCTCGGGGTGCTTGACCGCGAAGCGGCACAGCTCGCCGGCGGAATGGGGCGTCTCCTTGGCGATAATCTCCCAGGAAATCCCCCGGGCGCGCTGGCGCGCGGCGGTGATGAGCACTTCGCGGGACAGTTCCCCGGCGGCGTTACGTATCACGTTCTGCGATACCCCCACTGAACGATGTCTTTTGACCTCCTGTCAAACCGTCGAGGTTCCGCCCTCCTGGCGTGGTTCCGGCAACTGCCTTGCCTCTCGTCGGGCACCTGAAGGTGCCGCTCCGAGCGACAACACCTCTTCCCCCAGCCCAATCACCCCTCTGTGTACTCCGTGTCCTCTGGTTAGATAAGCCCTCCTGGTCTAGCTGTGGTTCAAAAACATGCACCCCTCCACTAGTAATAGGGGTTGTTAGCCATGGAGCGGGAGTTTCTGCCGCCCGGAAGACGCTAAGTGACGCGTTTTCAGCGGCGGTTTTTTCAGAGATTTTCCGCTTATGGCTAAGAGCATTTCTAACCACCAAGGCACTAAGCCAGTTTTCAGTTTTCGGTTTTCAGTTTTCGGGATTCCTGAACACTGAGCCCTGAACCCTCGCCCTCTTGGTGTCTTTGTGTCTTGGTGGTTCAATGGCTTCTCCGTGTCTTGGCGGTTTGATATTCTGATCACTGTTCTTCATCCATAAATTGGCGCCCTGCAATGCCTTTCTATAGCTAATATATCACCGAATGGGGGGAATGTCAAGGTAATAATCGGGAAAATAATAGCGCCGTCAGGCTAAATATACATAAACTACTGCCATCCAGAGGGATGCGCGCAAACACGAAACGCAAGCCGCCGGGAGGATACCCGGAATGGCCCAGGAGATCGGTAAGCGGTCCCGGATTCCAAGCGGAAATCCCGTCAGACTATTGTTGCAGCTCGGGTGTCTCAGTAGGCCGGGACCACGCGGCCTTAAATACGCGACGTCTGACTACGATATGTTCACCTGCATGGGCGCACACTAACGAGTTGAGGGAGTCCGCCACTCCCAAAGGCACTTCATGCCTTCCCGCGATGCCCATGCGGTTAAGAAACAGACACCGTCGAGGAGACAACGGCAAGACGATCAGCAATGACTTGTAAGCCAAGCCAAGATGATTGTATGGGAATGGTCGCTTGGACGCCTCCGGATCGACCCATATGCACGGATGGTCCGAAGTGATGAATCCAACATCGTCCGATACCTTGAGTACGGCTAGGTCGAACCGGCACAGAATGGGCGTCACCGTTTGCAGTACCGAATGTAGCATGTGCTGTATCGGTTCGCGCACCAGTCTGTCGACATCGTCCGGTCCGAGTGTGCGGCCATCGTCGAGTCCTGAACCAAGGGAAGCCGCCGTGAGTTGGCCGGGGGTAGCCGTCTTGGCCCATTCATTGAGATCCTCCATCTGCTGCTGCATCTCTTTCCAGTTCTCGCGCCAGTGGTCACGCATTGGCTTGGTTCTGGCTTCCATGGCGGCAACGAAGGCGCAGAGCTTGATCCTCTCCATGACATCCAATTCCTGGTCATATTCTAATTTCGTTCGACGCATGTAGGCGAAATCGGACTCCAGTTGGCTGAGCCCCTTTTCAAGGGTCAAGTCCCTTGATCCGTCTACCCTCCTGACCGTATACATGTCGGTTTCCACAAATATGTTCCGGGGAGCCTTGCGTTTTGAACTGGCCCCGTCAGGACCGAACAGCCATACGTAGGGTACCTGGCCCTCGGGCACATCCGGGTCACACCACGCCTTCAGATAGCATTGAGGAACGGAGTGCTGCTTCATTCTTTACTCAGTTTCGCCAAGGCCTCAAGCGCCCGCGATCTCAAGTCTGGCGCGTACTTGGACTCCGGGTCCTTGTTCCCCCGGGCGGCCAGCGCCCGGATCTTCACTAGGGCCCGGTTCAGTTCACCGATGGCCTGCTTGCGCTGCTTGAGCTTGCCCAGCACCTGGCCTCTGAGGATCATCGCCCGGATGCCCAGCACGTTGCCGGAGGCGTGGCGGCCGAACTCGGGGCCGATGGCCCGGCGGGCGGCCTCGTAGTCTTCGCGCGCCCCGGTCTTCTCGGCCTTGTCGTACAAGGCCATGGCCATGAACATCATGGAGGTCAGGCGCACGCGCCAGGCCCAGGGCTGGGCGCTCTTGGGGAAGCGCTCGGGGGCGATGTCCAGGACCTTCTTGAAGCCCTTCTTGACGCCCTCGTCAACCTTGCCGGCGAAGACGTAGCCGCGGCCCAGGTGCAGGTTCATCCACATCTGTACGCCCTCGGGCGGGGCGTCGTACATCTGCTTGCCCTGGTGCTTGGTCCAGCCCTCTACCACGTTGACGATCTTCTCGCCCAGGGCCTTCTGGCCGGTGCTGTGCTTTTTCCAAGCTTCGGCGCTCTTGACTAGACCGCGGATGTACTTCTGCGAGGCGATCACGTACTTGACGTAGGCCTGCCCCTTCTTGCCCTCAGCCGCCTTGAGCTTCTGCAGCTCTGCCAGCTGTGGCTTGTTGCTGACGCGGGGGTCGCGCAAGTCTTTGTAGGCTTTCTTGAGGGCCTGGGAGGCGTCGGGCCACTCTTTGAGGGCCTGGGAATAGGCCCTCTCGGCGTCGGGTATGGCCTTGCGCAGGTTCTCCACGGCCTGCAGGCGGATCTCCTGCTGCTTCTTCTCCAGAATGACCCGATCGGGGTGCCCCTCTGGGAGGGTGCGGATCAGATACTCGGCCCTGGCCGCAGCGATCCTGACGGCAGTCGTTCCAACAGGCCGCCAACCCTTCATGCTCAACTGCCTCCCAAGGTCCGCGTAGTCGTCAACGAAACCCTTAGCAAGCCCCCAGTCGACAGCTTCCTCAGCCGTCAGGGTCAAGACCTTGCCCCTTGGCTTTAAGATTTTCCCCCTCCCGTCCCGCTCGAATACCTTCTGTCCGTCCTTGATTCGCATCGTCAGGGCAAAATCCCGGTCGATCATGGCTTCCGCTATTAGAGGAGAATGGCCCCCGTGTTGGGCCGCCGTGCGACAGGTCGCCCTCCACCATGACTGGAATTTCTCGGCAATGTCCTTTGGCAACACAACTGGTTGTCCCCGGCGGTTCACACTGTACGGCGTTGCGGCTCCGATCTTGGCTCCTTTAATCATGTATATGTCCCGGCAGGCCAACGTGATTGCGATACTCGCTGATCCAGCTTCTCTCACCAATGCAACGAAGCGGAGATCCTTAGATTTTATCATCAGCGATAGAATTTTGCCCGCTTCGGCTGTATTACCGCCAGGCGTGTCCACTTCCAGCACGACGACTGAAGGAGAAAAACGCTTCGCCTGATGCAGATATGTCTCCATCAGTTTTGACGTGAGGTCCTTGCCTATTACGCCTTTGACGGGAACGACGTAATACGAAAACTTGGAAGCCTTTGGTGGAGTATCTTGCTCGATCTTCTTGATGCCAGTCCGCTTGAGCCGAAGGGTCTTGCCTTCTGGTGTCTTGAGCCATACTTCGTCATCCGTCTGCAAGATAACATTACCCTTGTGGGCCTTGCCATCTTTCATGGTGACGGTGTCAGCCTGCGACTTAGTCCCCAGGAGTACCGCAACTGCTGCGACCATCAGGAGGCGTGTGCAATTACTCATCCACTGTCCTCCTAGCGTCGGGACATTTCGGCGGCCGGTTTGCACACCGACCTCTCGCCCCGTTTCCGTCCTGCCCAAGTTATGAAGGGCTCAATCCTCGAAGCGTACCGGGTCCCCCGGGCCATCAACGCGCAGTAGGGATACGCCGGACTGATTGCTTTCAATGTCAATGAGTTCGGCTCCTTCCACAACCGCCTTCTTCCCCTCCGTCTTGAACGTGAGAGTGCCCCGACCCGAGCATGCATCTGCGCGGATATCCCCACAAACCAGGATATCTGTCCATCGATGCACAGACTCAAACCAACTGGCTTTGACCCGGATGCGCTTGCCGTTGGCCCCTGGGAAATCCACGGGTTCCTTGCCATCCACACGAAAGAGCACCTCAGTCACGCCCTCGAAAACGCGATCATCCACGGCCGTCTCCCTTTTCTGTCTATAGTAAGTATGGTGCCTCCTGCACCCCAAGTCAAGTCCTTCGTTGGGGGCCATCCCGGTGATACCGGACCGCTCCGCGTCTCCGCGGCGAAAGTTACTCGTATATCCTCAGATATCTGTAATAGACCTCCAGGGTCATGGCCCCCAGGGCGGTGGACATGGTCCGGCCCACGCAGGCGCACATGCCGTAGCCCTGGCTCGGCGCCCAGGAGCCGTCGTCGGCGCCCTTCTTCTCCTGGAGTTCGAGCAGCGTTTTCTTCATCTCCGGGTTCCAGGCCTGCCAGTGCTTCCCGCCCATCTTGAGCTGGGCAACGATCTGGTTCGACAACGTCCGCGTGAGGGGGATTCTCGACCGGAAGTGGATCGAGTCGGAGATCACAGCCCTGAATCGCCGCGAGCGCGCGCCGCGGGCCGCGTTCCGCGCGGAGTGGAAGAAGCTGGCCTGCACCGGGGAAAAGCCGCCCCGGGGCTCTGGAGGCTACTGCGCCATGACCTACGACTCGAAGCGCAGGCGCTGCGTCGTTTTCGGTGGAGGGAACGTTAAGCCCTACTACAACGGCATCTGGGCGCTGGACGTGGCCCGAGGCCAGCTCACAGCTCCGTCCTCCCGGTCAACAGCATATGGGACGCTCGCGGGCCCGCTTTGTCCACGGGAATCCGTCCGGCGCTATCTGCCGCCCGCCCCGCGGTCACTTCCCGTAGCGATGCTCCGCCGCGGCGCGTCCCGCCGCGTCCGTCACCCGGCCGCCGGCGACCAGGGGCTTGGCCCCGGGCCGCAGGATCGCGCAGTCGCCGTCCAGCTTCAACCCGCCGGAGAGCGGCACGGGGGCCTTGCCGGCCAGGCGCACGGCCACCTCGACCCCCTTGCCGCCGGGCAGCGTGACCTTGACCCGCACCGCGCCCGCGGGCGCCTTCAGCGCCTCGATCTCCACCGCCGGCACGCGCCCCCTGGCCGGCACCAGGACCCACGCGAAGGTCGCGGCCTTCCCGACCTTCGCGGTGTAGACCGCCGTGGCGTTGGCCTTTTTCACGTTGTAGGTCTCGCTGTACCAGCCCTGGATGGCCGGCTTGGTCCGGCCCTTGACGATCTCCAGCTTCCAGCCCGGCCCGCCCACCGGCACGATGCGCAGGTTGCCCTTGCCGGCGTCGGCGGAGGCGGCGGAGAGGCCCTCGGCGGCGACGCTGCACTCCGGGTGGAAGTGCCAGAGGGCTGCGAGCCGGCGCGGCCGGTCGGAGCGGACGCGGTCAACCACCACCCAGAAGCCGCCCCTGACGTAGAGGACCGCGCGGGTGTGCGCGGCCTTGCCCTCGAGCCCCCTGTAACCCGCATCGAAAGACCCGCGGGCGTAGTCGAACTCGGGGGCGAGCGCGTAGTTGCCCTTCATGGGGCTGCGCACCGAGGACGGACCCATGTTCTGCCCGGCGCCGTCCGGGAGGATCAGGTTGTGGCTGGCCGAGCCCGTGAAGTAGCTCCGCCAGGAGCCGCCCTTGTACCAGTAGCGCCCCCCGTCCACCAGCAGGTCGCGCCCGAACGCCGCGATTGAGAGGTGCAGCCGGTCGGCGTGGCGGTGGCCGATGCCCGCCGGGCCCACGTCGAAGAAGGCCCAGTGGGCGGCGGCGTCCCAGCCGCTGCGCATCACCGCCTGGCCCGCCCAGGGGAAAACCGCCGAGGGCGGCCCCGCGGGCTTCTTCCCCGCCTTCCCGCTGGTGGCGATGTAGGTCCAGTCGGCCCGCTTGTATTTCTCGGCGGCCTTGAGCACCCGCGGCCGGTTGCGGTCGCGATCCGAATCGTTGTTGAGCGCGCCGTAGCCGTCGGGCCGCATGGAGTAGGCCAGGTAGTTCCACATGCGCTCGACGCCCTTCAGGTACTCGGCTGGGATCGCGCGGCCCGACCTGCGGGCCAGGTCCGTGAAGGGCTCGAAGTTGACCAGGGACACCCAGTGGTAATGGCTGGTCAGCTCCTTCTGGACGCCGTCGGGATAGACCTGCCGGCCCATCTCGGGCAGCATGCGCCCGGCCGCGTAGCTGAACCACTTCGAGGCGTTCTTGAACTCCGGCCAGCAGACCGCCGCGTTGGCCAGGCCGTACATCTCCATGAGCACGTGATTGCCGCCGCCGGCGTGGAAGCGGCGGCAGCAGTCGGCGTGCTCGGGAACGCTGCTGAGCATCAGGATGCGGCCGGCCGGGGTGAAGGCCTTCGAGCGCTGGAATCCGTAGAAGGCCCGCGGCCAGGAAGCCCGCAGGCGCAGCCCGACCTCCAGGACGCGCCACTGCGCGCTGCCGGTGCTCTTCGCCGGGTAGGGGTTGGAGGCCACCCAGTCGCGGACGTGCCCGTCAAAGCAGCGGGCGTAGGCGGGGTTGCCGGTCTTCCGCCAGGCCCCCAGAAGCCTGCCGAAGTGGCCGTGGCGGTTGAGCAGCCAGGCCCACTCCTGGTCGTTGCGCGGCCCGCGGTGGGCCCAGTTCAGGCGGCCGTTCTTGAGCCGCGGCTGCCTGGCGGTGACCGCCTGGATGGTGAAGGTGTCCTTCAGCAGGGGGTCGGCCCTCGAATCGCGCTTCGTGCCGGGCTTGACCGGCGGCAGGCGCAGCCACCCGGCGTCTTTGGCGTCCCGGTAGTGGGCCAGCAGCGCCCTGCAGGCCGCGGGCCAGTCCTTGCGGCCCACCGCGGCCTTGACCGGCTTGAGCTCCTTGCGTTCGAGGTCGAGCGCGGCGAAGAGCTTCCT
The DNA here is from genome assembly GCA_964581145.1 of uncultured Planctomycetia bacterium. GTDB lineage: Bacteria > Planctomycetota > SZUA-567 > JAKLDR01 > JAKLDR01 > CAZONU01. Next base: position 20,294 of record CAZONU010000007.1, on the reverse strand, counting down.
GACGCGCTCGGGATGCGCGCGGCAGACGCCCGCGCAGGAGGAGTCCTCCCCCGCGCTAGCGGCGGATGCGGACAAAACCACGGCCGCCACGCAGCAGCCCAGCAGGTTGCGGCGTTTCTTCTGATCGTGACTCATATCCGGCCTCCCATGGACACTCTAACACTGCACCGCGCCCCTGGCCAGGAGGTCGTGGACCTCCCGGGCCGTGGGCCGGCCCCCGGGCTTCTTGGCCATCATCCGGGCGACGATGCCGCCGAGCGCGACCGGCAGGTCGGGGCGGAGCTTCTGGAGGGGCGCGGGGGCGTCCCGGGTTATCCTGCGCAGCAGCTCGGGCGTGGAGTCGGCCCTGTGCGGCAGCTTGCCGGCGAGCACCTCGTAGAGGGTCACCCCCAGCGCGTAGATGTCCGAGGAGCTGGTCAAGGGCTCGCCGGAGGCCTGCTCCGGGGACATGTAGGCCGGCGAGCCGGGGATCACCCCGCTGAGGGTCAGCTTGTCGGCCTCGGGCATGTGGGCCATGCCGAAGTCGAAGACCACGTACCTGTCGCCCACCCGGCAGATGTTGGCGGGCTTGAGGTCCCGGTGGATGGCCCCGGCCTGGTGAACCGCGGCCAGGCCGGCGGTGACCTCCAGGGCCAGGCGCGCGGCGTCGGCGGCGCTCATCCGGCCCGACTCGGCCAGCAGCTCGGCCACGGTGGGGCCGGCGAGCAGGTCCATGGCGATGAAGAAGGAGGGCCCCCAGCGCCCCCAGTTGTGGACCCGGACTATGGTGGGATGCGACAGCCGGGCCAGCAGCGCGGCCTCGCGGCGGAAGCGGGCCACCGCGTCGAGGTCGGCGACCCGCTCGTGGCGCAGCAGCTTGAGGGCCACGTCCTCGCCGGAGAGCAGCTCCCTGGCCCGGTACACGTCGCCGTAGCGCCCGCGGCTGATGTGCTCGCCGATCTCGTACTCGCGGTAGGCGCCCAGGCGCTCGGCCTCCTGGTATTCGACGTGCAGGAGCAGCGCCTGGCCCTTGCGGGGGGTGGCCAGCTCCAGCGTCTGGCTCCCGGTGGTTTCCAGGTAGTCGAGGGCCGCCTCGATGTCGCGCACGATCTCGCCCGCCGACTGGTAGCGGCCGGCGGCGTCGTCCGAGAGGCAGCGCTCCACGATGCCGACCACGAACTCGGGGGCCTTGCCCTCCAGGCGGGAGAAGTCCACCGGCTGCGCGGGGGCGTCGCTCTGGCGGGCCCGGGCGAAGTCCTTGTTGTAGTACGGCGGCCGGCCGGTCAGCAGGTGGAACATCATCGCCCCGAAGTCCCACAGGTTGGTCGCGACCGAGGCGCGCTCGCGCAGGAGCTGCTCGGGCGATGCGTAAAAACGCCGCACCCGGAAGTCCTCCGCTCCCGGCACCGCGTCGGCGGCGCCCTCGGGGGCCCCCCAGAAGCCGCCCAGGAAGGCCTCGCCGTCGGGGGAGATCATGATGTTGCGCAGCCGGATGTTCTTGTGGATCACCCCCTTCTCGTGGGCGTGGAGCAGCGCCCGCGCCGCGGCGGCCATCACCTTGAGGATGACCGACAGCGACAGCTGCGCCTTCATGGTCACCAGCTGGTAGAAGGACACGCCGCCCACGTAGGCCACCGCCAGGTACAGGCGGCCGTGGTGGACCCCGGCGTCGTACAGCGCGGGGATGTTGGGGTGGCTGAGCTGGCCCATGAGCCGGGCGTTCCGGTACCACTCCCGGACCAGGGCGGGGTCGTCCTCGGTGAGGATGGCGATCTCGGCCTGGCGCTTGAGCACCCCGTGCTCGGCGAGGTAGATGCGGCAGGGATACTCGACGCTGCGGCTCAGGCGGGTGGCGATCCGGTACTGGCCGATCTCCTCGCCCGGCTCGTAAAGCGCGAAGACGTCCGGCATTCAGGGCTCCCCTCCGCCATTCGTGTCCCATATATGATACCCCGATGGACTGTATGGAAGCAAGCGGCGGACGGGATGATCGATACTCCAGGCGCTCAGGCCGCTGAGCCCCCGTCGCCGGAACCCCCGGCCGCGCCCCAGGGCCTATTGTGCACAGGGTTGCTTCTCATTGAGCCAGCTCTTCAGCAAACGGGCGAGCCAGGCCAGTTTCTCGGCGGGCATCCCGCTGCCGAAGCGGCACTCGCCCGACGCCAACTTGAATACAAGCGACTTGGAGTCGGCGGCTACGTCCAGGACCTCGGACGCACGCACCTCCCGACGCGATTCGGGGAACGGCCATACGCGCCGGCAGAGAGCCAGGACCCCCTCGCGCATGTCCACCGCGCGCAGCACGAAGTTACGGGACAGAACGATGTACGTCATTCCTCCGGGGACTATGCAGAAAGGCACGAGGAACAGCAGCATCAACGGAGACACGCTGGGATCGCGGACGTATGTCCACGCATCGCGCAGCAGCACCACGAAGACGAAGAGAAGCAGTGGGGCAAGAACCAGCCCCTTCAAGAGAGAACCGCCGAACAGTTCCACGCGCCGGAAGCCCGTAACTTCGTTGATTAGGATCGTGACCCCGGACGGCACACAGCGCACGTCCAGTGTCGCTGATGCCGTCCGGCCGCCCTCGTCGACAGCTGTGCTTTCCCCGGCCCCGACCGCCACACCCCCTGATATTCTTCGCAGCAGTGCGAGCTGCGTCGGACCTGGGAACAGCATGGACACGAGGGCTGTAAACAGCATGCCGCACGCCGCATGAATCCATCCCAGCGAGGGACTAGCCATCCACCACAGGTAGAATGGCGGGGAAACCAGGACCTGCTCATTGCCCCCAGGGGCACGCTTCACAACTGCCAGGCCCTTGACCGAATAGTAATTGCCATGCTGATCGCGACGTTGCGGTTGGCCGGCGATAGCGTCCTGATTCCACCTCAGGAATGTGCCCGGGGCCCAGTCGTCTTCTCGGAGCAGCACGCCGTCCCAATTGTACACATAATGGAGATCACGGCCCTCTCCTCTGGAATAGTGGACCGCATGGATGCGATTGCGCTTGTCCACAAACAATCTCACGGTTATCGAATTTTCCGGCAGGAACCGCCCTTTGCGAAAGGTCCCGTCGGCCTCGTAGACTTGAATGCGGCCATACGCTCCTGAGCTGGAGCAGAACCTCCCCTCTGAATCGACCACAACGCTGTCCGGAGCGAAAGGAACATGGAAGTCCGGGAGCGACCTTATAATGAGAATGATGGGCAGGAAACCCAATACCCCCAGAAGAACAACCGCCCACCCGATGAGCAGCAAGCCCATGCGCACCGTCCGTAAGAGGCTGATACTCTTCATCGCGTCCCCTATCATACCCCAACTGCCCGCTCCGAGGCAAGCGCCGGCCGGCAGGCTTGCCGCGCGGGCCGGCGGCGGCTAGAATCCCCGCCCCATGGAGTACGTGCTCATAGCCCTGGTCCTGCTGGCCGGTTCCTTTACGCAGAGCTTGTCGGGCTTCGGCTCCGCGCTGGTGGCCATGCCCTTCCTCCTGACCATCGTCGGGCCGCGGGAGGCCGCGCCGCTCATGGCCCTGGCCTCCGGGACCATGCAGATCGCGCTCTTGATTCGCTACCGGCGCGCGCTGCGCCTGGGCGCGCTGTGGCGCCTGGCGCTGGCCGCCTTCATCGGCATCCCCATCGGCGCTTACGCGCTTACGCGCCTCAACGAGAATGTGGTCCTGGGCCTGCTGGGCGTCGTGCTGGTGGCCTACGCGGTTTATGCCTTGACGCGACCGAAGATGCCCGAGCTCAGGCACAACGCCTGGGCATACGCCGCCGGCTTCGTATCCGGGCTCTTGGGCGGGGCCTACACGACCAACGGCCCGCCGGTGATCGTCTACGGGAGCTGCCGCAGGTGGAACCGCGAGGAGTTCAAGGCCAACTTACAGGGCTTCTTCTCGGTCTGCAACGTGGTGATACTTGCGACCCACGCCGTTTACGGAAATCTGACCGCGCAGGTTTTCAAAGGCTATTTGGCCGCGCTGCCCGGGCTGGCCGTGGGGGTCACCGCCGGGCTGCTCCTGGACAGGTACATCAACCCCAAGCTCTTCCGCAAGATAATGCTGGCGCTGCTGGTGCTCCTGGGGCTGAGGCTGCTGGTCAGGGCGACGCTGGGCTACTGAGCCGCGCGACCGGCTGGGCACTTGTCCCAATCGACGATGCCGGCGGTTGCCTTCCTGAAGAGCGCCATATTCTCTTCGCTGGGCCGTTCGTAGGCTCCTTCGTAGGCTCCCGAGAGCAATTCGAAATCCTCGCATATCTGTGACAGTGTGCCGTGGAACTTCCTGGCCCCTTCAATGATAAGCTCTACGGTCTCGGGTTCATATTCGCCAACTTCACCCCTGACCACCAGCTTGCCGCCGTCATGTAGTAAATAGCTCTTCTCGGACATGTCCATGCCTCCGTCCGGGTCCATCTCAGCATCAACGAAGAGGCGCTCCACCTCCTCCTCTTTGAACTTCACACGCAGCACGCGTTCAAACGCGGAGAGCAGCACGCGCAGGTCCGGGGTTATTATCAACTCGAACCGCCGCGTCTTACTCAAGCCCCCCCCTCAAGCCAGGCGGATGCGGAAGGTGAGCAGCCCCCAGACGAAGCCCAGCAGGCCGGCGACCAGCGCGTAGAGGTCCTTGTACCGGAAAGAGAAGGTCCTGATCGCCGCCAGCCGCCGGCCGGGCGCGCCCACCGTAGGCGGCACCCGCTCGCGAATCCAGCCGGACCTGCCCACGCCCAGGAGCACCTTGAACCAGGTGCGCCGGCCCCTGTCGGTCACGTCCTGGAGGACCAGGAGCTCCCCGTCCCCGGCGGTGCCCGCCAGCGGCGAGGTGATCGAGGGCGCCTCGCGCACCTCCACCCCGGGCTCCTCCACACGCACGAAGTTGTGCCGCGTGCGGTAGAGCGGCTCGTTCCACTTGGACTCGATCTCCAACGGCAGCAGCGCCGCCGGCAGGAAGAAGACCAGGAAGGCGGCCGTGAACCCGAACCCGCCCTTGATCACCCGGTAGGGAATGTGCGAGGAGGAGGACTTCCAGGCGGCCAGCAGCCCCAGGCCCAGAGCGACCGCGAGCGTGAGCACCACCGGTATCGACACGCCCACCGAGCTGAGCTTGCGGGCCACCAGCGCCAGGCCCTCCTGGTCCAGCACCAGGTAGCGCACGTAGCGGTGGCACAGGAGATAAGCGACCGCCACCGCGGCCAGGAAGTACCCGGCCAGCTCGATCTTCTGGCGCCTGACCAGCGGCAACCCGCGGCCGCTGGCCAGCGCCTCGGTCAGGCTGGGGTACTTGCGCCACTCGCACTCGTAGATGGTGATGGCCTTGCGCTTGCCCTTGGGCAGGAACTCCCCGCGCTTGACCAGCTCGAAGGTCTTGCGCTTGACCTTCGCGGCGGTGCTGCCCGAGGCGCAGATCTCGCAGCCCTTGGTGTAGTCCCGCACCCGGGAGGCCACGTTGACCATGTCACCGAGCACGTCGTCGCGCTCCACCAGGGCCTTGCCGGTGTGCACCCCGATGCGCACCTCGGGGACCAGGTTCTTGTCCTCGGTGCGGTGCTGCTCCAGGACTTGCTGAATGCCGATGGCCGCCTTGAGCGCGTTCCTGGGCGACCGGAAGGAGGCCATGATCGAGTCGCCCACGTGCTTGACCACCTTGCCGCCCAGCCGCTCGATCACCGGGCAGAGCAGGCGGTTGTGCAGGTCGACCATCAGGCGGCCCTTGACGTCTCCGTGGGCGTCCCAGTAGCGGGTGGAGCCCGCCACGTCGGTGAACATGATGGTCACCGCCCGCCGCGAGCGGCGTATGCTGCTGACCAGGCTCTTGTAGAAGCGCTGGCTGTGGGGGCTCTCGGCGGGCAAGGGGCCGCTCCTCCTGCTCGGGCCGCCCCGCGGGGGGCGCGGGCGCAATTCTACGCCGCGCGCCGCGCCGGGTCCACAAGGAAACCCGCGCGCCCCCTTGCCGCCCGCCGCCCGCGCCGATAGAATCCCTGGACCCATGGAGGAGTTGCCGCAGTTTTTCAGGAACTGGGTGGAGGTCGCCGGGCTGGCCGGGCTGGCCGCCGGATCCTTCGTGATCGCCCTGTCCGGGGCGCTGATGCCCGGGCCGCTGCTGGTCGCCGCGGTCCGCGAGGGCGCCCGCCAGGGCCACCGCGCCGGGCCGCTCTTGACCCTGGGGCACGGGATCCTGGAGGCCGCGGTGGTGGTGCTGGTCTACCTGGGGCTGGGCCAGTTTCTCAAGCGCGACGGGCCCTTCGCGGCGGTGGCCTTGGTGGGCGGAGGCATGCTCCTGGCCATGGGCCTCTTGATGCTCAGGAGCGCGCGGAAGGCCCGGGCCGCCAGCCTCACCCAGGCCCGGGACAAGGGCGCGCCGGGCCGCCGCCGGCTGGCCGCCGCCGGGGCGATCGTCTCCGGCGCGGCCGTCAGCCTGGCCAATCCCTACTGGAGCGTCTGGTGGGTCACCGCCGGGCTCTTCTGCATAACCTTCGCGGCCACCCTGGGCTGGGCGGGCCTGGCGGTCTTTTTCGCCGGGCACATCGCCGCGGACCTGGCCTGGTACTGGCTGGTGACCTGGGCGGTCTCCCGGGGCCGCAGGCTGCTCACCGACCGCACCTACCGGGCGCTGATCGCGCTCTGCGGGGTTTTTCTCATCGGCTTCGCCGGCTACTTCATCTACAAGGGCGCCGGGCGCCTGAAGCGGATGCGGCGCGAGGCCGCCGCCGCTCCCGGGAAGAGACCCTTGCGTGCGCGGCCCTCATGACTTAGCATAGGCGCCGCACCTGGGTTCAGTCCCCGCCGCCCTCCAGAGGGATTCGCGTGCCGGACAAGGGCATCCAGTTCTCATCGCTTTTCGGACCCGAGCAGGTCATCTGCAACCTGGCCGGCGCGGGCCGCGACGAGGCCATCAAGCGCCTGGTCGAGCTGGTCGCCGCCACCGGGGACCTCACCGACATCGGCGAGGCCTACCGGCTGATCCTGGCGCGCGAGGCGCAGGGCCCCACGGTGCTGGCCCCGGGCATCGTCGTGCCCCACGCGCGCCTGGAGCGCCTGCCCGGCCTGCACGTGGCCGTGGCCACCAGCCCGGAGGGCATCGACTTCTGCGGGCCGGCCGGCCAGGGCGCGCCGCCGGCGCGGCTGATCGTGCTGATCCTCATCCCCGCGGACGACCCCGGGGGGTACCTCCAGGCCCAGGCGGCCCTGGCCCGGGCCTGCTCGCAGCACGAGAACATCGTCGATGACCTGATTGCGCTGGAAGGCCCCCAGCAGGTCTGGGACCTCTTCGACCGCGAGGGCACCCGGCTGCCCGATTACGTATCGGCCGCGCACATGATGAACCGCAACCACCCGCGCCTCAAGGCCAGCGACCCGGTGAGCCGGGCCATCGACGAGTTCTGCCGGCTGGCCATCAGCGAGATCCCCGTGGTCGACGCCGACGGCGAGTTGGTCGGGGTGGTCACCGAGGACCAGCTTCTGCAAGTCTGCCTGCCGGAGCACCTCGCCTGGATGGAGGACCTCTCGCCCATCCTGCACTTCGAGCCCTTCGCGCAGCTGCTCCGCGACGAGGAGCGCACCTGGCTGCAGGACATCATGTCCCCCGACTACGTCAAGCTCGCGGAGGAGGCCCCGGCCATCCAGGTGGCCAAGGAGATGAGCCGCCGCCACGTGCGCAAGGTCTACGTGGTCCGCGGCAAGAAGCTGGTGGGGGTCATAACCATCCAGGAGTTCATCAGCAAGGTGCTCAGGGACTAGCCGGCCATGCCGGAATACGAGGGAGCCAGGCCCGGCGGCGCGGGGCTCGCGGTGCGGGCCGGGATCGTGGTGGCCGCCACCGCGCTCTTGGCCTGCGGCGCCCACGCGGTGGGCTTCGACGGCCGCCAGGTGCTTTCCGCCAGCGTCTTCCTGGTCACCGTCTTCGCCACGCTGCTCTTCTGGCGCTTCCGCCTGGCCATCGCCTTCCTGGGCATCGCCACCCTGCTGGCCTGCCGGGTGCTGACCCTGGAGGGCTTCGTGCAGAGCTGCGAGCTGCCGGTCATCCTCTTCCTGGTGGGGATGATGATAACCGTGGGGGTGCTAAAGGAGCTGGGCTTCTTCAGCTGGATAATCCAGAGCGTGGTCAACATGAAGCGCATGACCGGGCCGGTCTTCACCGTCACGCTGGTGGTCCTGTCCGCGCTGATGGCCTGCCTGGTCGACGAGGTCACCTCCATCGTCTTCGTGTGCGCGCTGGTCTTCCAGGTCTGCGACACGCTCAAGGTCCGGCCCCTGCCCTTCGTGATCATCGCGGTGATGGCCACCAACATCGGCTCGGCGGGGACCATGCTGGGCAACCCGGTGGGGCTGCTGATCGGCCACAAGGCCGAGCTGGCCTTCACCGACTTCGTGCTCTGGGCCTTCCCGGTGATGCTCATCTCCCTGGCGGTCACCCTGGGGCTGCTCTTCGTGTGGTACCGCCGGGAGATCGCCGAGCTCTCCCGCAAGCTGGAGCAGCGCCGCGCGCGGGGCCTGCGCCTGGGGCCGCTGGTCAAGGTGCCCTACCGCCGCGGCCTGGCCATCCTGGCCGGCATGCTGGCGGTCATCGCCCTGCACCACCCGCTGGAGTCGCTGCTGCACCTGGCCCCCAACACGGTGCTGATGGCCGCGCCGCTGGCCGTGGCCGGCCTCCTGATGGTCTGGCGCCACGACCGCGCCCGGCGCTACGTGGAGAACAACGTCGAGTGGTGGACGCTGCTCTTCTTCATGATGCTCTTCGCCAAGGCCGGCACCCTGGAGTACACCGGGGTGACCTCCCGGGTGGCCGATGCCTTCACCAACACGTTCGGCGGGCAGCGCTGGATGCTCACCCCGGTGATCATGTTCACCTCCGCGCTGGGCTCGGCCTTCGTGGACAACGTGGTCTTCGTGGCCGCCTTCATCCCGGTGGTCGAGGAGCTCGGCGCGGGCCTGGGCCAGTCCCACCCCTTCTGGTGGGCGCTGCTCTTCGGGGCCTGCTTCGGCGGGAACATCACCATGATCGGCTCCACCGCCAACATCGTGGCCCTGGGCATGATGGAGAAGCGCTACCGCACGCGGGCCACCTTCCTGGAGTGGCTCAAGGTCGGCCTCCTGACCGGGCTGACCGCCTGCGTCGTGGCCTGGCTGTGCCTGCTGGTCACCGGCCCGCTGATGCTTCGGGAACCGCGCGAGGGCGCTGTCGAGACCCGCAGGAGCGAAAGCCTGACCGGGGACGAGCTCGGGGTGCTGAGGAACTGGCCCAAGAAGGACGATTCCCCGGAGAAAGCCGCCCAGGTCGGGGCCATATGCCTGCGCCACCGGCTCTCCAGGCGCCGCGTCACCGGGCTGATGGGCGAGCCCACCTCCCGGCACGGGACGCGCATCCTCTACTACGACTTCGCGCCCAGCCAGAGCCTGGACCTGCACTTCGACGAGAAGGGCACCGTCTCCCGCGCCTACGTCAGCGGCCTGCCGGTCAGGCCCGACGGCACGCTGGCGGCGGAGGGCCCCGTATTTGCGCCCGATGACTGAGCGCGCCCCCTTTCCCCTGGCCGTCCACTACTACCGCCAGCCCACGCCCCGGCCCGGGGAGTGGGACGCGGACCTGGCCCACATCAGGGAGCTGGGGGTAAACACCGTACAGTTCCGCCCGCACTGGAGCTGGCACGAGCGCGTCGAGGGCCGCTACCAGTGGGAGGACCTCGACCGGCTCTTCGACCTCGCCGAGGGCCACGGGCTCGACGTCGTCTTCAAGTTCATGCTGGAGAGCGCCCCCGCCTGGCTCTACCGAAACTACCCGGCGACGCGGGTGCGCCCGGACGGCAGCCCCATCCCCCCGGTGGCCACCGGGGCGGTCTACCCCGGCGGCTGGATGCCCTGCTTCGACGCCCCCGAGGTCCGCGAGCGCGCGGCGCGCTTCGTGCGCGCGGGCGTCGAGCGCTACCGCGAACGCCCGTCCCTGACGTGGTGGCACGCCTGGAACGAGCCGCGCTCCCGCCCGGTCGGGGAGTGCGCCTGCCCGGCCTCAAGGGCCAGCTACCGCGCGTACCTGAAAGAGCGCTTCGGGACCGTCGAGCAGCTCAACGACTTCCTGGGCAAGTGCTGGGGCGGCTTCGAGGACGTGGCCCCCCCGGCCGGGTTCATGGACTACGCGGAGGTCTTCCTCTGGCGGCAGTGGGCCGCGCGCAGCGTGGCCGGGCGCGTGCGCCTGGTGGCCGACGCGATCCGCGCAGCCGACCCGCATCATCCGGTGATGGCCCATGTGGGCTGCTGCGGGCCCATTCAGAACCCGCTGGGCGACACCTCCGACGACCTGCTCACCGCCGGGGTCGTGGATATGTACGGCACCTCGCTGGCCCCGGGCCTGGACGGGACCATGGGCCCGGAGGCCGACGCGCTCAACCTCGACTGGATCCGCGCGGTGAACCGCGGCCGCGCCTGGTGGGTCAACGAGGCCTACTCCGACCCCTGCCTGGGCTTCCGCTGCGAGAAGGGGCCCGCGCACGTCCGCCACGTCTTCCTGACCCCCATCGCCCGCGGCGCCGGCGGGGTGATGGCCTGGCAGTACCGCGCCGAGCGCCTGGGCACCGAGAGCATGGACGACGGCATGGTCGACGCCGCCGGCGAGGACACCCCGCGCAGCCTGGAGCTCGGCCGCATCGGCGCGTTCCTGGCCGAGCACGGGGGCCTGTTCGTCGGCTCGCGGGTGCCGCAAGCGGAAATCGCCCTGGTCTACGACTTCCGGGCCGACCTGCTCTCGGCCATCGAGGACGTCTGCTTCGCCGGCTGCGACCTGCCCCCGCTGCCCGGCGCGGGCCACCCCTACTCGCTCGCCGAGGGTTACGCCTACAAGCGCGCCCTGCAGGGCGCCTACGCCATGTTCTTCAATGCCGGCCTGCCCGTGGAGATGGTCGACTCCCGCCGCGCCGAAAGCCTCTGCGAAGGCTTCAAGCTGGCCTACCTGCCGCTGCCCTTTTTCGTCGGCGAGGAGCTGGCCGGGCACCTGCTGCGTTTCGTGAAAAGCGGCGGCCTGCTGGTCGCCGAGGCCGGGCTGGGCCTCCGCGCGGAGAACACCTGGCTGGAAGTCCGCCCTCCGGGTCCGGCGCTGGCCGAGTTGGGCTACCGCCTCAAGCGCCACTTCCGGGTGCGCGGGGCCTGTCCGGGCGCGACCTTGGAGGTATTCGCCCACGGCGCCGTCCCGGCGCTCAGCTACCTGGACGTCCTGGAGCCGCTCGCCGGCAGTGCCGCCCGGCCCGCCGGGAAGTGGCTCAGCGCGCCCCCCGGGGGCTTTCCGGAAGGCGCCCCGCCGGCGCTGGAGTGCCCGCTGGGCGCGGGCCGCGCGCTGGTCCTGGCTTTCTCGCCGGGACTGAGCGGCCGGGAGCCGGCCTGCGCCGCGCTGGCGGCCGCGCTGGCCGGCGCCGCCGGAGTTTCGCGGCCGGTCGAGCCCCGCGGCCGCAACGCGGAGAGCGTGATCGCCCGGACGCTCGAAACCTCCGACGGCCGCCGCGCGCTCTTTCTGCGCAACGGCGGCGGGAATGAAGCCCGGTTGGAAGCGGGCGCCTTGAGCGGCGAGGACATCTGGGGCGGCTCGCGCCGCGAGGGCGGGGAGCTGGTGATACCCGCCGGGGAGTTCGCGGTGCTGCTCTCGGAGAACAGTTAGCCCAGTATCTCTATCAACGTCAGCAGCGAGACCAGCCAGGCCAGGGTGGATTCGGCGCCCTGGTTGGCGTTGGCCCCGTTGGGGTTGAGGCCGTCCGAGCAGCCCCCGGTCTGGAAGTCGTACAGCGGCACGGAGAGGTCGTTGCGGCCCATGAACCACTGCAGGCAGCGCTGGGCGGACTTCAGCCAGTACTCCTCGCCGGTGGAGCGGTAGGCCTCCGCGCAGGCCTCCACCAGGGCCATGGCCTCGATGGGCTGCTGGTCGAACTTGGCGCGCCCGCCCTCCTTGGTCAGCCAGCCGAGGTTGCCGATTATCGAAATGCTCCCTTCCGGAGATGTCTGCTGCTCGAGCAGCCAGCGCAGGGTCTTGATGCCGGTCTCGAAAATCTCCGCGTCGGGCATCCACTGGCCCGAGAGGATCAGCGCGTGGGGGATCTTGGCGTTGGCGTAGGTCACCACCGGCTCGAACCAGGACCACTTTTCGTCGGCGTGCTCCTTGAAGAGCCCGTGCAGGCGCCCGGCCAGCAGCGCGCGCAGCCGCCGGGCGGCGGCGTCGCCCCCGTAGATCTCAAGATAGGAGTGCAGGCCCACCAGCGCGAAGGCCCAGGCCCGCGGGGACTTGAAGCCCTCCACCGCGGGCAGCGCGTCGGCGAACAGGCGCGTGGCCAGGTCCCGCACCGCGCCCTTGGGGCCGTACTTGACCGCCTTGCCCAGGCCCCACAGCGCGCGGCCGTGGGAGTCCTCGCTGCCGGTCTCCTCCAGCCACTGGCGCTCGTAGGACATGAAGTTGCGGAAGCAGCGGCTCTCGCGGTTGAAGGCGTGGAGCATGAAGCTCAGGTAGGTCTGGACCAGCGGCAGGACCGCCTCGTCCTCCAGCAGCGCCCCGTAGGTGCTGGCCACGATCAGCGCGCGGGCGTTGTCGTCGGTGCAGTAGCCGTGGGCGCGGTCGGGGGTGGCGTACTTGGCGTGCTGGAGGATGCCCACCGCGTCGGTCATGTTGCGGAGGTGCTCGATCTCGACCTCGGGCAGTTCCTTGAGCAGCCGCGGTATGCTGCCCGCTTCGACGCGCGGCACCGGCGCGCGGGTCCGCTGGCGGATGACCTCGCCGGCCAGATCCCTGTAGGCCCGGGCCACCTGGCTCCAGACCATCGGCCGGCAGTACTGGTAGGCCCGCTTGCGCATGGCGTTGCGCTCCAGGTCGTCGGAGAGCAGCTCGGTTATCGCGTCGGACATGGCCTCCGTGTCCCCGAAGGGCACCAGCCGCCCGCGGCCCTCGGCCAGGAGCTCCGCGGCGTGCCAGTAAGGCGTGCTGACCACCGCCTTGCCGGCGCCCAGCGCGTAGGCCAGGGTCCCAGAGGTAATCTGCGCTTCATTGACGTAGGGCGTGACGTAGATGTCCGCCGCGCCGATGTACTCGCAGAGCAACTCCACCTCCACGAAGCGGTTGTGGAAGAGTACGTGGTCCTCCATGCCCAGGCGGCCGGCGCGCTGCTGCAGGCCGATGCGGTAGGAGTCGCCGTACTCGCGCTTGACGTGCGGGTGGGTGGCGCCCAGCACCAGGTAGACCGCCTCGGGGTGCTTCTCGACGATGCGGGGCATGGCCTCGATCATCTTCTCGATGCCCTTGCCGGGGGAGAGCAACCCAAAGGTGAGAATGACCTTGCGGCCCTCCAGCTCGAACTGGTCCTTGTGGAAGCTGGGGTCGACGAAGGGCACGTCGTGAATGCCGTGGGGGATCAGCGCCACCCGCGCTTCGGGGACCTCGTAGACCTCCTCCAGCAGCTCGCGGGCCTTCCCGCTCATGACCACCAGGCGCTCGGAGCGCTCGGCCAGCTCGGCGATGATGGCGCGCTGCTCGTCGCCCGGCTCGGCCAGGACGGTGTGCAGGGTGGTCAGCACCGGCATGCGCAGCTCGCCGATCAGGTGGAGGATGTGCCGGCCGAACTTGCCCCCGAAGATGCCGTACTCGTGCTGCAGGACGGCCACGTCGAACTGGTTGACGTTGAGGAACTCCGCGGCGCGCAGGTAGTCGGCCTGCACGTTGGCGCGCAGCTGGAACTTGACCCGCTCGGGATAGTCGTAGCCCCCGGGGACGTCGTCCATGGCCAGGGCCAGCACCTGGCCGCCGTCCATGGCCCCGGCCAGCGCGTTGCACAGGTCGGTGGTGAAGGTGGCGATGCCGCAGTGCCGCGGCAGGTAGTTGCCAATCACCGCGATAGAGTTGAGCTGGTAGCCCTTCTTGCGCGTCATTGCTCCCGGCACCCCCTATAAGGCCGCGAACGCGGCGGGTCCGTGGCTTTCCTTATGGTCCCCTCCCCCGACCCGTACTAGAACTCCGGGCGGATGTAGACTGCCTTGCCGCGGCGGACCTTCCCGGCGGCCATGCGGTGGGCCTCCAGGTACTGCCGCGCGACCACTTCCCAGCTGACCACCTCGTCGAGGTAGTTTTTCAAGTTGTTGCCCAGCTTCATGCGCAGGCCCTCGTCGGTGGCCAGACGCACGACCTGCTTGCGCAGCCCCTCCTTGGTGGTGAAGAGCAGCCCGCCCTCGCCCTCCACCGTCTGGGCGGTGAGGCCCTCCATCGGCGCGGTGGTCAGGTAGGGCTTGTTGAGAGCGATGATCCGCGCCAGCGTGCCCGACTGGGTCTCGTCCAGGGAGGGCAGCACGATGAAGTCGCAGATGGCCATCACCTTGTAGTAGATCTCCCCGCGGGGCACGAACTCGAAGTAGCGGGCCATGCCCTCGCGCTCCAGCAGCTTGAGCTCGTCCACGTACTTCTCGTAGTCGTCCTTGTGGTTGGGGTCGCGCATGGAGCCGGCGGCGAAGAGGTGCCACTTCTCGCCGGTCTCCTCGCGGATCTCGTAATAGATGTCCTCCCACATGCTGGTGAGCAGGTCCCAGCGCTTGTTGGACTGGATCCAGCCGACCAGCCCGATAATCCGCTTGTCGACGAACTCGCCCAGGCCCATCTCGCGCTTGAGGTCGTCGGCCTGGTCGATGCCCCAGCGCCGGTCGGGCCGCGCGCCGTGGGGCACGATCATGACGTTCTCGGGCATGGGCCAGCCGCGGCTGTCGAAGTTCCACTGCAGGCGCCACTTCTGGTAGTGGCACTTGAAGAGCAGCACCGAGCAGCGCGCGGCCAGATCCCGCACGAACTCCTCCTCGGACTTCTTCATGCGCCCGTGAATCGTGTGCGGCTCGACCACCGTGGGGAAGTCGGCCAAGAGCTCCATCATCTTCAGGAAACCACGGTTGCCGTCGCTCTTGCCCGCCCTGTTGATGTAGTTGTAAAGGCCGTACTCGTGCTCGATGTGGATCACCTCGGGGTCCAGCTCCTTGATCTTCTCGACCACCGGGGCGTACCAGTCCGCGCGGCTCATGTCGATGAGCGGAAAGACGTTCTCGCCCTCGCCGTCGGTGTGGCTGATCACGAAGGCGGGCCGGTCGGGATCGGCCTTGCGGATGAACTCCAGGGCCTCCTCGGCGAAGGTGGCGATGCCGCACATGCGCGGCGGCCAGCTGGAAATCATCACGATGGGACGCATGGTGGGTTCCCCGTCTCCCCTCTCCCCGGCTGTGAGGACCAGAATACCCGGAAAACGGGCCCAAGTCAAGACGGCCGGGCGGGTGCAGTTGCCGGCCCGTTTCCCGGGATTTTTGGATATTTGCCGAAACCGTTGCGCCGCTGGCGCGTCTACGTATATAGCGGGGGATACCGCATTGCGGGGTGGAGGAGGTATGTCATGAAGTTCCGCGCGAGAGGGATGCTGGCCGCCGGGGGAGCCTTCCTGGCACTGGTCCTGGGTGCAGGGATAGCCGCCAGCGGGGGGATGTGGTCCGCGCAGCCGCTCTACGTCCACGAGTGGGGCGTCAACCAGTTCGACTGGTCGGCGGCCGGGCCGCCCGCGCCCGACTTCCCGGCGTACATGTACACCGACAGGAAGCCCGGCAAGCCGGTCCCGGTCAAGGGCTCGCGCACCAAGGACCTGCCGCCGGACTCCGGGATACGCTGGAAGCCCATCCTCTACTTCTACCCGCAGTGGGAGCGGGGAAAATCGGTGCCCCTGGGCGTGGAGGTACGCTTCGCCCGCGGCCGGGCCTGGTCGTGGTGGCCGCAGGTCAACACCTACCGGACGCCGGGCGAAGTCGCCAAGGCCAAGCCGGTGGACTGGGCGGCCTGGAAGAAGAAGCACGGCCAGCGCCGCTGGGGAGGCAAGCTGGCGCCGGTCCCCGACGACAAGCGCTTCGAGCTGGTCTGGAGCAAATTGGAACTCACCAGGAAGCCCCCCAAGGGGGCGGCGCTCCCGGGCGCCAAGCTGCCCGCCGATCACTGGGCGCGCGTCGCTCGCGAGGTGGACGCCTGGTACGTCTCCAACGGGAAGGAGTGCGAGCGCTACGTGTTCTACGAGGGCCGCACCCGCGAGGTGCCCGCGGTTACGATCTTACCGCCGGGCACCTGGCTTACGGGGGCCTTTCGGAACAGCAAGGACTACCTGCTGGTCAACACCGGCAAGCACCCCATCTACGACGTCTTCGTGACCTGCCGCAAGGACGGCAAGCTCTGGACGACCTACATCGCGGAGCTTCCGCCGGCACGCGCGCCCAAGACAGAGAGCGGAAAAGCGCCCGCGCGGGGGACCGCGCCGCTCACCGCGCTGCCCATCCCGGACTTCGCGAAGAACCCGCCGAAGAAGCCCATAGGCGCCGCGGAGTTCAAGGCCCGGACCTCCGGGCGGCTGGTCGAAGCGCTCAGCACCGGCCGGCGGCTGCCGGGCGGCCGGTCAGGGCTCTCCACCATGCGCGACCCGGCCGACCCGGGCGGAGCCGCGCAGACTCACCTGCTCTATCCCCAGGAGGCCGCCGTCCTGGAGAAAATCTGGCGCAAGCAGTTCTTTGCGTCGGACGGCTGGACCATCGTCTACCGGGAGAGCCCCGCGTACCTCAACGCGGCCATGCCCCTGAACATCTACACCGACATGTACCACAGCCCGGTCATCTCGCGCTGCGGGCTGGTGCTCAACAGCAACGTGCCCCTGGAGCGCGCGGCCAGCGTACATGCGGCGGTCAGCTCTTACGCGGCGTTCGCCAAGCACAAGGACCGCGCGCAGTGGATCAAGACCATCAACGCCAACCGCCTGATGGCTTTGGGTCACATCCGCTGGAAGTTCGCCCGGGGCACGGCGCGCTACGACAAGGAAGCCGCGAAGCGGCTTGCCGCGCTGGCCAAGAAGCTGACCGGCGAGCAGCCGCCTACTTCACCCGCACGATGAACGGCCCGGGCAGCGCCGGGCCATCGAGAGCCAGCTCCACGGCCAGCAGGGCCACCTCGTAGTAATCGTCCTCTTTCATGCGCCGCACGGTCTTGCGGTGGGCGAAAATCGGAGTGAAGGGCGCGTTGAGGCGCGCGTTGACATTTGCGGGCAGCTCGACCTCCCAGGCCGCACCGCGCCGCGAGCCGGTCATCTCCACCTTGCGCTTCACCGGGGTCAGTTCGGCGGGACTTTCGCCCAGCGCCTTTCCGTCGACCAGGACCTCCCCCCCCGACCAGACCACCAGCGGCAGGCAGGCGAAGGCCCGGCGCAGGGCGACGCTCTCCATGCTGAACTCGATCCTGAACTCCGATTCCGAGGCTGGCGAGAGCGCGAAGACCCCCTGGGCGTGGGCGAAGCTCAGCTCCAGGCGGGACTTCGCCCCGTCGGCGGCCACGTTGATGAAGCGCGGGAAGAATGTCGAACGCACGGTGTCTTCGAAGCGCCCGGATACCCGCCCGAAATCCACGTCGGCGAAGTAGTCCGTGTCCAGGAACAGGTTGGCGATCTGCTCCGGCGCGCTGCGGTGCACCGAGCCGCCGCCGATGATCAGCCCGATCTTCTCGTGCCACAGGTCGATGCGGCTCTGGCGGGTGAGCCGGTAGACGTTGTCGCTCTCCTTGGGGATGTCGCTGAAGACCCCGGAGAGCACCGCGTGCCACGGGCCCTGGCGGCGGGCCAGGGCGTGGAAGTTGCCGCTGTGCTCCTCGACCAGGTGGCCGTCGGTCTCCGGCCCTGCTGTCTCCGTTGGGCCGTCCTCGGCGAAGCGCAGGTAATCCGTTTGCCAGGCGGTCAGCGAGCCGGCGTCGCCCTGGACCGGCTTGTCCGCCGAAATGGCCGGGCGCACCCAGTTCTCCCAGGCGAGCCGGTTCCAGCGGCGTCCCTGCGGGGTGAGGCTCATGGCCGGGTTGAGCCGCCCCGGGCGGGCGTGCATGCGGCCGTCCAGCGCCCCGCCCGGCGAGCCGTCGGGGACGCCGTAGCGGACCATGAAGTCCAGCAGCCGCTCCAGCGCCGCGCGCACGTCGTCGCGCCCGGTGGCCTTCCAGAAGAGGTAGAGCGGCGTGCTCATGGTGTGGTTGTAGCTCATGGAGGGGCCGTGGTGGCGGTTCTCGTCCCAGTAGCCGGGGGGAAGTTGATAACGCAAGAGCTGGGTCATCTGGAAGCCGGCCAGCTCGCGCCACTCGGGGCGCTCGTAGACCTGGCCGGCCAAGTCGATGCCCGCGCACTTCCAGGCGTCGTGGTTGGGCGCGGAGTAGAAGAAGGCCCGCGCGCCGTGGCAGTCGACGTAGCGGGCCACGCGGCCGGCCCACGTGTTCCAACGTTCTTCGCCGAGGGTCTCCGGGCCGAGCACCTCCGCGGTGCGCACCAGGAAGTAGCTCTGCCACTCGTTGCCCTGCTCCTTCTCGTCGTCCTCGTCGAAGCCGCCGCGCTCGGTCTGGCTGGCGAAGCGGTGCTCGGCGGCCGCGATGCAGGCGGCCAGGGCCTCCTCGCTGCGGTAGTGCTTGTTGCCGGGGAAGTCGGTCACGTAAAGCCAGGCCAGCGGATAGCAGACGTGTCTCTGCCGGCTGACCGGGTCGGACATGTCCAGTTCGCCGGTTTTGACGTCCACCCGGGGGATCACGTGGTCGGCGACGCGGACGAACCTGGCCAGCAGCTCCCTGCGGATTTCTTCCAGCACTGTTTCCCCCCTGTTGAGATTCTACTTCCTGACGGGCTCCACGCGGAGTTCGAGCCTGCGCATGCGCGGCATTTTCTTGCCGGCCACGTCGACCTCGAACTTGCCGGGCAGTTCGGTGAACTCTTTGGTCACTTTCCGCGCGTCCTTCCAGCCGTCGCCGTCCTGCCAGGCGTACTCCACCACCAGCCTGGAGCCGGCCGGCTTCCTGGTCCTGGCCGAGACCCGCACGGTGTTCTTGCCGGGGAAGAGCGTGGGCAGCGCGTACATGTTGAGCTGGTAGATGGTCTTGAGGCGCTTGACCGTTGCCTGGCCGCCCCCCTCGGTCTTGACCAGCAGCTCGAACTCGCAGAAGGGGTTTCCCTCCGGCTGGTAGGGCACGACCACCTTGCGGAGCCCTCCGGTCGCGTGCCCCGCCCTCCAGACCTCCTTGGTCTTGCGGCCGTACTTGAGCGTCACCGTGGTCGCGGCGTCGGCGCCGGCCGTGGCCAGCTCCAGGTCGAACTCGATGCCCACCACCGGTCCCGGCGCCTTGACGGGGACCACCAGCGCACCGCCGGAGCTCCGGGTAGCGGCCTTCACCTCCGCGGCGCTCTGGGGGGTCCACTCCAGGTAGCCGTTGGCGTAGTAGCGGTAGCAGACCCTGGTGGGCGCCAGGCCCTTCCTGGCGTAGGGCTCGAAGTACTTGAAGTTGACCTCGTCCTTCTCGTCGCAGTGCCCGCAGGTGTGAAAGGGACCCTTGCCCGGGAAGGTGGGCAGCACCGTCCACTTGCCGAGGTCGCTCCAGAGCATCACCCAGCGCTCGTTGGGCTTGAGCGTGATGTCCAGCAGGCCCGGGCGGTAGTGGCCGCCGTAGGTCGAGCCCTGCTTGCCGATGGCCTTCCACTTCTTGGGCCCCTCGGTCCAAAACGTAATCAGGTCTCCGGGCTTGCCGCCGGTGCCGAAGGCCAGGGTGGCCCAGCGCAGGTCGCGCTTCCAGCCCATCTTGCGGACGAGGCCCAGGTTGCGGTAGTGCAGCGCGGGCTTGTGCCGGCAGATCAGGAAGCCGCCCACGGTGCGCTTCTCCTCCTCGGCCCTGGTGACCAGGGTGGGGTCGGCCTTGATCTCCTCCAGGCTGGCGATGCTGGGCTTCTTCTTGTCGCGGTTGAGGACGCAGAAGTTGGTCATGGTGTCCAAGGCGTGCCACTTGCCGCCGTAGAAGACCTCCACGAAGGTGTGCCCCCCGTAGCCCGGGCCGGCGTGGGCGGCCACCGGCCGGGCCTTGATGCCCGCGGCCTTGAAGATGACCAGCAGGCAGCCCGCCTGGCTGCCGCACAGGTTATACCCATAGGAGTTCACCACCCGCAGGACGTTGCGGCGGTCGCTGCCCATGTTCCGGAAATGAAAGACCAGCCGCCGGAACCAGTGGTAGATGGCCAAAGTCTTCTGCTCCTCGCTCATGCCCGGCTTGATCAGCCCCTTGAGGATGCCTTCCATGGAGGAGGTATCGATGCCGCCGTCGGGCAGCACCCGGGGAACCTCCACCGCGCCGGGCACGCCCTCGCCGGCGCTCGCGCGGGTTGGCAGCATGGCGGCGCCGGGCAGGACAAGCAGGGCGGCGAAAATCAGGAATCTGGTGCGCATCACATCTCCTCCAGCAGAAACGGACAACGGCCTCGAAATCTCATCCTAGCTCCCCGGCGAAAGAG
>CAZONU010000006.1:21429-32150 GCA_964581145.1 uncultured Planctomycetia bacterium | reverse complement strand
CCGACCAGCCCTGCCTGCTGCTCTTGCGCCAAGACAAGAAGGGCCTCCGCGTCTCTCTCTCCAACCCCAGGAACCAGAAGCTGAGCGTCAACCTGACCGTCGCCCGCAGGGGCGCGGCGGTCCTTACACGTAAACTCGCCCTGCCCGGCGGCGAGCAGGCCGGCAGCAGCCTGGGCGTCCGCCTGGGCGCCGGCAAGTAGCCACGCGGTTCTTCTCTCACCACCAAGGCACCAAGGCACCAAGGCACCAAGACACCAAGCCAGTTTTCAGTTTTCGGTTTTCAGTTTTCGGGATTCCTGAACACTGAGCACTGAACACTCGTCCTCTTGGTGTCTTTGTGTGATTCAGGAACATTCACCGGCCACTGACAACCGACAACCGGCAACTGAGGTGCGTCTTGACCCGGCCGGGAAACCGGGGTATGCTGTATCCAGAGGAGTATCTCGTGACTGACGAGCAGCCGCCCGAGAAGTCCAAGCGCTCCAGGAGAATCTACGTATATTGGGGCGTGGCCCTGGCGCTGCTGCTGGCTCTTGGATTAGTCTGCTGGAAGGTTGTGGTGCCGGTGTGGCAGACGAGGAAAGCCGTGACACTCTACGGGCGCTGGTACTATTACTCTCCCCATTTTGAATCCAAGCATTGGCCCGCTGATCCAGGGGAGATAATCAAGCTTCTCGACGGGCCGAAAGCAGCCGCCGAGCGGCTCGGATTATACATGACTCTCCCGGAGTGTCTGGCACCTAACCGCACAATGGCTGTCCGCCTGCTAGGGGAGTGCAGAGAGGATGCAGCACCCGTGCTGCGGAGACTGCTCAACGACGAGGATTCTTCCGTCCGCCAAGCCGCCGCCGAGGCGCTGAAAAAGATTCGCGCCGCGAAGAAGAAGGACGCGCCCAAGTGACCGAGCAGCCGCCCGAGAACCGGCTTCGCCAAGGCTACGCCGGTCAAGAGAAGCGTTCCAGGCGTATCTATATCTATTGGGGCGTCGCCCTGGCGCTGCTCCTGGCCGCGGGGCTCGTGTGTTGGCAGGTCATTATCCCTATTTGGCAGACACATAATGCCATTGCATCGTTGAGGCCTAACCAGGAAGGTGCTATCGCTCATAGCATCATGCGCCTGGGCGGAGAGGAGAAGGCTGCTGAACGTCTTGCCGGCTACGCCCGCATGCCCGACTGGATCGTGTCAGACAGGAACAGATTCATGGCCATACATCTGCTGGGGCACTGTGGCCGTTCGGCTTACAGGCCTCTCCTCCGGCGGCTGAAAGACAGCAGCCTTCCACTCCGCGTGAGTTCTGCTGACGCCATGGCCCGGGTGCTTGAGGGGCAACACGCTGACGGTTCAGATGCAGTCGCTCCCTTGTGCGACTTGCTGAGGACTAACGACCCCGGTTCGCAAATGGCGAGCATGAGAGCTCTTGCCGCGATCGGGGAAGACGCGCGAGCCGCGACGGGGCAACTAGCTGCACTGGTGACCGACGAAAGAGACGCATTGAGCTTCCTGGCTGCACGCGCACTCGGCAAGATAGGACCTGGGGCTAAGTCAGCAGTTCCTGAATTGAAACGCGTTGTAGGGAGCGGTTATCCCATTGTTCGCGCTGAGGCAATCTGGGCATTGACCAGGATCGAAGGCACGAAGCTGCAGGACATGACAGAGCTGCGTAGGGGCCTTTGCGGGTTGCCTCCTGGGGCGTCTTCAGGGACAAGTGGAGACCTACCGGAGAAAGAGATTGTCGTCCGACTCGTGGGGCGCCTCCGCTGCGACTGGCCAGAGCTACGGGAATGCGCCTGCTGGGTATTGGGTTCGATGGGTGCCGGAGCAAGCTCGGCAGTTCCGGCCCTGACAAGACAGCTGAACCACCCTGACGCGAGTGTCCGCCGAGCCGCCGCCGAGGCGCTGAAGAAGATTCGCGCCGCGGAGAAGAAGGAGGAAGCGGTCAAGTAACCGTCTAAAAGGCCTGACCACCCCCTCCGCCCCCTCTACTTGCGCCCCGCGCTCGGGGGGCGTAGAATCCCCTTATGGCCCAAAAGCTCGAACTCCGCGACCTGCCCAAGCTGACCAAGCGCCGGCTGGAGGCCCACAAGGGCGACTTCGGCCACGTCTTCATCCTGGCCGGCTCGCGCGGCATGGTCGGCGCCGGCTGCCTGGCCGCCTGGGGCGCGCTCCGCAGCGGCGTCGGGCTGGTCACCGTGGGCTGCCCGGAGAGTCTGTATCCCATTTTCGCCGGCAAGCTCACCGAGGCCATGGGCCTGCCCCTGCCGGAGACCAAGAGCGGCAGCCTGGCGCTGGCCGGCCTCGACCGGATAGTCGAGTTCGCCTACAAGTGCAAGGTGGTCGCCGTGGGGCCCGGGATGGGCCGCGACCCGGAGACCGGCGAGCTGGTCCGGGCCGTATCCGCGAAGCTGGACCACGTGCTGGTCCTCGACGCCGACGCCTTGAACGCCTTCGCCGGCTGCGCCGAGGCCTTCTCCGAGCGCCGCGGGCCCACGCTGATCACCCCCCACCCCGGGGAGATGGGCCGGCTGGTGGGCCGCAACGCCGCGGACGTCGAGGAGCGCCGCGAGGAGGTCGCCGCCGAGTTCGCCGGGCGCTTCGAGGTCTTCGCCGTGCTCCTCAAGGGCGCGGCCACCATCGTGACCGACGGCCAGAGGGTTTTCACGAACAAGAGCGGCAATCCCGGCATGGCCACCGGGGGCAGCGGCGACGTGCTCACCGGGGTGGCCTCGGCGCTGGTCGCCCAGCGCTTGGACCACTTCGAGTCCGGCTGCCTGGGGGCCTTCATCCACGGGGCCGCCGGGGACATCGCCGCGCGCAAGTACGGGCAGATATCCATGACCGCCGGGGACATCGTCACCTGCCTGCCGGCGGCCTTCGAGGGCTACCGCACCGGCGTCCTGCCGCGGCGCAACTCCGCGCGGGGCTAGCCGGCCGTTGAAAAACGGCCTGCTGGAGCAGGAGAGCAGATGAACAGGCGAACAGTTGAGAATGCTCTCCTGCGGTCCCCTGTTCTACTGTTCAACTGCTCAGACCACAAACCAGCCACTTTTTCAACGGACGGCTAAAGCACAGGGCTGGCGGCCGGGCCCCGCGCCGGGCCGCGTTACGGGAGCGCTTAACATGAAGGTCCTCAAGATCATCGTCGACAAGGCCCCCAGGTACTACCGCTGGGAGGCCGACCGCGAGTACTTCCGCGCGGGCGAGACCGTGGCCGGCCGCGCCGAGTTCGACCCGCCGGGGCAGCGCCCCCCCAGGGGCACGCGGGTCCTCTGGACCGACAGCTACGGGCGGCTGGTGCGCTCCTCGCCCGGCAGGTGGAACGCGGCGCGCGGGTATCTCGAGTTCGAGTTCGGGCCCGAGGGCCGGGTGTCCATGGCGAACTGGTTAGAAGTCGAGCTCGGCGGCCGGCGCGCGGGCAGGACGCGCTTCGTGGTCTCCCGGCCGACGAGAAAGTGGGACGACTATCACATATTCACCTGGGCGCACTATCCCTACGGCTATTACCGCACGCTGCGCGAGCTGGGCGTCGACGGCGAGATCGCCTACAAGCGCCAGGAGTTCGACCACATCATCGAGAACGACTTCCGCTGCTACGTCGACCAGGTCGCGCCCGACGAGATGTCCGTCTACCACCGGCCCTACTCCCAGTTTTGGGAGAAGCCCGCGGTGAGCACCCACCCGGAGCGCCGCTACAAGTGGTTCCTCTATCACTGGGACATGGTCCGCCAGCGCTACAAGCGCGCCCGCGCGCGCCTCAAGGGCCTGAGCGTGGCCCTGGACCCCGAGGGGGTCAAGACCCTCTGGCGGGCCAGCTGCCCCTCGGACCGCGGGGTGCAGGCCAAGATGCGCGAGCGCATAATGAACACGGTGATCCAGCACAAGAACGTCAAGCCCATGTTCTACAACCTGGCCGACGAGGCCGGCACGGCTGACCAGGGCGCGCCTTTTGATTTTTGCCACTGCAAGCACTGCCTGGACCGCTTCCGCACCTGGCTGGAAAAACGTTACGGAACTCTGGGGCGGCTCAACGCCCAGTGGGGCACGGATTTCAAGCTCTGGCGCCAGGTGACGCCGCTGACCACCGACGATACTCTCAGGCGCCAGAAACAGAAGGCCGACTTCAACTTCTCCTCGTGGTCGGACCACCGCGAGTTCATGGACGACGTCATAACCGGCACCTACGGCCGGATGCGCGGGTTCGCCCGGGAGGCCGACCCCAACGCGGTCTACGGCACCACCGGCGGGCAGGGCCCGCTGGCCCACGGCGGCTTCGACTACCGCAAGATCGCCAGGAACGTCGACCTGCACGTGCCTTACAACATATTCTGCAACGACGAGATGCTGCGCTCCTTCCGGCCCAGAATCCTGAAAATGGCCCCCTACTTCGGGGACGACCCCGGCCTGGCCCGGCGCATGTGGTACCAGCTTTTTCATGGCGACTGCGGGCAGATCCACTGGGACAACGACGAGCCCCGCGGGCGCTTCATCGACCGGCCGAAATGCAAACCCTCCAAGCGCGGCAGGATGTTCGCCCCGGTGCTCCGCGAGCTCACCGGCGGCACCGGCCGGCAGATCATGTCCATGGAGCCGGTCGCCGAGCACCTCGCCGTGCACCACTCGCAGAGCTCGGTGCGCGCCAACTGGTTCATGGGCACCCTGGCCGAGGGCGAGAAGTGGGTTGACCGGGACAGCTCGGACACCGAGAACCTCAAGGACGACGCCATCTTCCACACCCGCGACTCGCTGGCCAAGCTCATCGGCGACTGCGGGCTGCAGTACCGCTTCCTGGCCTACGACGCGGTGGCCGACGGCGATCTCGTCAAGGAAAACTTCCGGGCCTTCTTCATGCCCCACTCCCTGGCGGTGGGCGCCGCCGAGTGCGAGAAGATACGCGAGTTCGCGGAAAGCGGCGGCGTCGTTATCGCCGACACCCTGCCGGCGGTGATGGACGAAAGCTGCAAGATGCTGCCCGCCGGGGGGCTCGACGACCTCTTCGGGGTGCGGAGAAAAAAGTTCACCTACAACAAGCCCGGCCCGCGGATAAGCGTCACCCGCGAGGGCGGACCCCTGGGGCTCGCCAGGGGCCGCCTGGCCCTGCGCGCCTGCGAGCCGACGCTCGGCGCCGCGCGCGGCGCGGTCGCCTATGGCAAGGCCGGCAAGGCCGACTGCCTGATTGTCAACCGCGTCGGCAAGGGCCTGGCGGTCTACCTCAACGCCCGGCTGCGCGGCTACGTTTTCGACCGTTTCAGGTTGGACACCGCCAGGCAGCTCGACCCCCAGAAGCTGCTGGCCGCCTGCCTGGGTGCGGCGGGCATCGAGCGCGAGGTCAACTTGTGGACCGACCCCGGCGAGCGCCAGCTGCCGGGCATCGACCTGACCCGCTTCGCGGCCGGCCCGGTGGAGATGGTCGGCGCGGTGATCAGCCCGATGCGCGCGACCTCGGGCGTGGGCGAAGAGGGCAAGGTCGACTTCGACAGCTTCGACAGGGCAGCAGGCATCACCGTGGAGATGCCCCGCGTGGGCCACCTGTACGACGCGCGCACCGGCGAGTACCACGGCTTCGCGGACAGCTTCGAGGACCGCTTCGAGCCGATGGACGCCAAGCTCTACGCGATATTGCCTTATCGCGTCAAGGGCCTGAGCGCCAGGGCCGTCAAGGCGGCGCGCTCCGGAAAGGACGCTGTCGTTCGCGTCTCCCTCGACGTCGACGGCGGCCCGGCGGGCGAGCACGTGGTCCGCTGCGACGTCTACGACCCTCGCGGGGAGTGGTGCAGCCACTACTCGAAGAACCTGGTCACTGGGGGCGGCCGCGGGGAGTTAAGAATACCGCTGGCCGAGAGCGACCCGGCCGGCGCCTGGCGGCTGGAGCTGCGCGACTGCGTCACGGGCCTGCGGGCCAAGGCGAGGCTCAAGGTCGCCGCCGGGAAGAAGCGCTAGCGGGAAGCGGGACATGGCCGATCGCTCCAGCGAAGAGCTCCTCCAGGCCGCCGGCGGCGGCGAGGAGCGGGCCTTCGAGGAGCTGGTCAACCGCCACAATCTGGAGCTGATCAACTTCTTCTTTCCGCTGGTCTGGGACCGGCACCTCGCCGAGGACCTCGCCCAGGAGGTCTTCGTGCGCCTCTACACCAACGCGCCGAGATACGCGCCCACCGCCAAGTTCCGCAGCTACCTCTACCGCGTGGCGCGGAGCTGCTGGATCGACCAGCACCGCCGCACCAAGAGCCGCCGGCTGGAGAGGTCGCTCGACGCCGAGACCGACACGGGCGCCTCGCTGCGCGACGTGCTGGTGGTGCTCGCCGAGCAGCCCGATGAGACCGCCAGCAAGGACGAGTTCGTCAAGGGCCTGGTGGGGGCCATCGACTCGCTGCCCACCGACCACAAGGTGGTCTTCATCCTCAGCCAGGTGGAGGGGCTGCGCTATAAGGAGATCGGCGAGGTGCTCAAGGTCCCCGAGGGCACGATCAAGAGCCGGATGCACGCCTGCCTCAAGAAGATCCGCGAGTCCCTGCGCGTCCGACCCCCGGAGGGGGAAGGAGAGGGGGAGGAGGGGGAGGGGTAGTACCGATTGAGGATTGCGGATTTCGGAATGAATGGCAATGACCGGCGATAACTCCGAAAGCGGAAGCCCGAAGTCTGAAACGGGAAAGCGCTCCAAGCGGCTCTATGTGTATTGGGGCGCCGCGCTGGCGCTGCTCATCGCCGCCGGGCTGGTCTCCTGGCTGGTGGTGGTGCCGGTGTGGAGAGTGCAGCGGACCATGGAGTGGCTGACCAGTCAATGCGATAGCCACGAGACAATGCCCGTCTGGCCGCGGGCTCTGGGCCAACAGGCAATCGGCCGACTGGGCGGCGCCAAGTCTGCATCGGAGCACCTGGCCCTATACTTGCGACTCCCTGGCTTAGGCAGCTTCGATGATGACGCGGTTGTATTGCAGCTTCTTGGTGAGTGCGGGCCTCCTGCGGAACCTGTTTTTCAGGAACTCCTCGACCACAAGGATGAGTACGTTCGTCAGGAAGCCGCTAGTGCCCTCACGAAGATTCGGGCAGCACAGAGGGCGAGGGAGTAGCCCATGACCGCCCCCGCCCCTTCGCCACGGGAGTCTGAGGAGCCACAGGAAGGCCGTACTGTGGACACCAAGCGCAGCCGGCGCGTATACGTTCTCTGGGCCATCGCCCTCACCTTACTTCTCACAGGCGGTCTCGTGTGCTGGAGGATTGTCATTCCCTACCTCCAGGCGCGGGGCGCGGTGCGCGCCCAGGACCCCAAGCGCCTAGGCCCTCCGGCTCAGGCCGCCCGGAAGCTTAGCGTGTATCTCAGGCTGTCCCGGTTCTTCCCTGGCGAGCCCGGGTCCCGGGAAACGGCCACCTGGTATCTGGGCGGGGCAGGCGGCGAAGAGGCGGTCCCAGAGCTGATCGATACACTCAAGGATTCGGACATAAGTGTGCGCCGCTATGCCGCCCTGGCGCTTGGCGAAATCGGCCCGGCCGCAAGCGAGGCGGCCCCAGCGCTGGCTGCGGCGCTCCAGGACTCAAACGGGGATGTCCGCTACGCGGCCACCGGGGCGTTGGGCCGGATCGGCCCGGCCGCAAGCGAGGCAGTCCCGGCACTGACGGCGGCATTGAAGGATTCGGACGTCGCCGTTCGCCGCACCGCGGCCGAGTCGCTGGGCCAGATCGGCCCCGGAGCGAGCGAGGCCGTGCCTGCACTGGTTGAGGCACTACAAGACCCAGATGCGCCCGTTCACGTCTTCGCCGCCCAAGCTCTTGGCAGGATCGGGCCTGGGGCAGCTGGGGCGATTCCCGCGCTCCGAGCGGCGCTCGCGGACCCGAATGGGGACAACCGCGTCCGCAAAGCCGCCGCCGAAGCGCTGGAGAAGATCAAGGCCGCGCCGGAGAAGAAGCTGTGACCGCCCCCGCCCCTTGCCCACGGGAGTCTGAGGAGCAACAGGAGGCTGCATGGTACGAATGAGCCGAGTCGTCGTCGCACTTGCCCTTGCGGTCCTTGCAGTCGGCTGCACTGACGAACGTACCGCTTCTCGCGCGGCCATGGCGAAAAGTCTTAGGCCACCCAAGATCCCACCCAATGAGAAGAACTTGGTAGTGTGGTTGTACGCCAAAGAAACAGCCGTCAAGCAATCTGAGAACACCGCCCTTGTAGTGGAGATTTACAATCAGTCTGACTTGCCCCTGAAAGTGAGGTCGAAGGCAATGCTCCGCCATATTCCTGCACCACCTAAGCCGGGCGTGAAGGTACTGCCAGCCAGGGCTAAGTTCATGCCGGCCAAGATTGAACCGGACGTGCACGTCGTGACGATTGAGGTCCACGACCAGAAGAGGATGCTGTGGAAGCTGCCAACGACCGCAACTCACAGCGGTCCAAGCAGGCCTAACAAGGACCTGGTCGTTGCCCCAGGAAGCCGAGCCTTCCTCAAAGTGTGGATAGCGTCGTACTCACTGCGCGCGGGCAAGTATGAAGTCCTGGCCTCTCTGTCGGGCCGTGGAGGAAAGCTGGTTCTTGCGAAGTCCAACAGGCTGCAAGTGGTGTGCACGAGGGATAAGTAGCGCATGACCACCCCCGCCCCTTCGCCAGGACCTGTTAAGCGCTCGAAGCGCCTGTATGTGTATTGGGGCGTGGCGCTCACGCTGCTGGTCACAGTGGGGCTCGTGTGTTGGCTGGTCGTTGTGCCTGTGTGGCAGGTGCGCTCTCTAGTTCCTGAGTTCGCCGAGGGACACCTTAATGCCTCCGAGGCCATCGAACGTCTGGGTGGCGCTAGACGGGCAACTCGCGCTATCTCGCTTTACGTCCGCTTGCCCACGTGGGCGGGAGGGGCATCGTCCGAACCCCTGCCCCCTTCGCCGCTGCGGATTGCCTCAGAGCCTCCCAGCGAGGAGGAGGTGGCTGTCAGGCTGCTGGGGTTCTGTGGGGAACCCGCCGTTGGCGTGCTTGGGCGATTGGTGCGTGAAGCCGGAGTTGGGGGGCGAACGGAAGCTGCCCGAGGCTTAGGCATGATCGGCCCGCAGGCACACTCCGCTGTTCCGAGACTGGAGGAGGCTATCAACGACCAGTCAATCCAGGTAGCTGAGATCGCTGCCCGGGCATTAGGAGAGATCGGGGACCCGCATGCTGTTGATGCGCTAACAGCGGCACTCAATCACAAAAGCAAGTACGTCCGCCAGGCCGCCGCCGAGGCCCTGAAGAAAATTCGCGCGGGCGCGCCGCCCTCGCATGGCCCCGGGAATCAATAGGATGCGCGAACCGGCCGCTTTTCCCGAGAAAAACGCAAGGCGCCGGCCGCCGCCGGCTTCAGCATGGTGGACGAAGGAGGGGCCTAGCAGGCCGTTGAAAAATGGAGCAGTCGTGATTGGAGTCAGAATGGTTCAGATTCGAGGAGGGGTTCCGAAGTCGATGCCCGAGCATCGCCTTCGGGTTCCCGACGAAGAAGATGGGCGGTTATGGCCCAACCCGAAGGGCGGCAGGCGGTCCCGTCGCGCTGCTTCGTTCTCGGGATTCGCCCGATGCCAGAGGCATCGCGCTCACCCTCGGGCCTCGCATCGCTCGGGAGCGCCTGCCGTCACGACGCCCCATTTTTCAACGGACTGCTAGCCCGTGAGCGGCGCCGAACGCACCGACGGACAGCTCCTGGCCGACCACCTGGCCGGGGACGGGGAGGCCTTTGGCCTGCTCGCCCGGCGGCACGGGGCCATGGTCCTGGGCGTCTGCCGGCGGGTGCTCGGCTCGCAGGCCGACGCGGAGGACGCCGCCCAGGCGGCCTTCCTGCTGCTGGCCGAGAAGGCCGGGAAGCTCCGCGAGGTGCGCAGCCTGGGCGCCTGGCTCCACCGCTGGGCGGCGCTGTGCGCCCGCAGCGCGCTGCGGGCCCGCGCCCGGCGGGCGCGCCACGAGAAGGAGGCCGCGGCCATGCGCAGAGCCAGCCACGAAGAGCGGGCGGAGGTCTTCTGGCGCGAGCAGGTCGGGCGCCTCGACGCGGCGGTGGACTCGCTGCCCGAGCGCTGCCGCCGGGCGCTGGTGCTCTGCTACCTGGAAGGCCTGCCCCAGGAGGAGGCCGCCCGGCGGCTCTCGCTGCCGGAGGGCACCGTGGCCAGCCTCTGCTCGCGGGGGCTGGAGAAGCTGCGCGGCAAGCTGGGCGCCCGGCGCCGGAAGCGCTTCGGCGCGGCGGCGCTGGGGGCGCTGCTGCTTGAGCGTGCCTCCGGCGGCGAAGTCTCCGGCGCTTTCCTCTCGTCCGTGGTCTCGGCCGTCAACGGGACGGGCGCGGCCGGAGCATCCGTACTGGCCATAAAGGAAGGAGCAGTGAGCATGGTGTTCTGGAGCAAGATCAAGATCACGGCGGCGGTAGCGACTGCGGCGGCGGTACTGGCCACGGCCGGACCGTTCGCGCTGCGCGCGGCGGCGGGCGGGGGAGACGAGAAGCCCAAGCCCAAAGCCGAGAAACCCAGGCCGACGGCGCTCGACCCCGCAGCAAAGAAACCGGTCAAGCCCGTCGCGGTCGCGCCGCTGCCGGCCAGGCCCAAGGTCACCGCGGCGGAGACCGCCCAGGCGGCGGCGGGCATCAACGCCTTCGGCCTGGAGCTCTACGGGAAGCTGGGCGCCGCCAGGAAGGGCCAGAACCTCTGCTTCTCGCCGTTCAGCATCTCCACCGCGCTGGGCATGACCTACGCCGGCGCCCGGGCCAAGACCGCCCCGGTCATGAAGAAGGTCCTGCACTTCACCC
>CAZONU010000006.1:0-21419 GCA_964581145.1 uncultured Planctomycetia bacterium | reverse complement strand
ACTTCACCCTGGCGGACGAGAAGCTCCACCCGGCGATGGGCGCCCTGGTCGACGACCTCAACGCCGCCGGCAGGGCCGGCAAGTTCAAGCTCTCGGTGGCCAACGCCCTGTGGGGCCGCATCGGCGACAAATTCCTGCCCGGCTTCCTGGCGCTTAACAAGCGCGACTACGGCGCGGGCCTGGAGCGGGTGGACTTCGGCGGCAACCCCGAGGGCGCGCGCAAGACCATCAACGCCTGGGTGGAGAAGAAGACCGAGAACAAAATCAAGGACCTGATCCCGCCGAAGACCTTCAACTCCGAAACCAACCTGGTGCTGACCAACGCGGTGTACTTCAAGGCCGAGTGGCTGAGCAAGTTCAAGAAGCGCTCGACGCGCGAGCGGACCTTCAAGCTGGCCGGCGGCAAGAAGGTCCGGGCACCCACCATGTACCAGCGGGGCTTCTTCGGGTACGGCCAGGCCGGCGACCTCCAGATACTGGAGATGGGCTACCAGGGGAAGCGCATGTCCATGGTGGTGCTCCTGCCCAGGAAGGTCGCGGGCATCGCCGCGCTGGAGAAATCGCTGAGCAGCGACAAGCTGACCGTCCTGCTCGCCGGCGTGCGCAACATGCAGGTCCGGGTCTACCTGCCCAAGTTCAAGATCACCTCCGACGCCAAGCTCAAGAAGGCCCTGAGCTCCCTGGGCATGGGCCTGGCCTTCAAGCGCCGCGTCGCGGACTTCTCGGGCATGAACGGGATCAAGCCGCCGTCCGACGGGTGCATGTACATCCAGGACGCGATCCACAAGGCCTTCGTGGCCGTCGACGAGGAGGGCACCGAGGCCGCCGCGGCCACCGCGGTGATCATGGGCGCCGCCGACAGCGTGCCCCCGCCGGCCCCCGTTTTCCGCGCCGATCATCCCTTCATATTCATCATCCGCGACAGGGTCTCGGGCGCGGTGCTCTTCCTGGGCCGGGTGATGAACCCCAGGAAGTAGCCGCGTTACATACTGACAAAAGCGCACATGGGGGCGGCTGGTCGGCCGCCCCCGTTCTTATGACGCCCTGCCGGCCAGGAACCCGGCCGCCGCTTCGATGACCTGGCGCTTGGCGCCGAGCGAGTGGAAATCGTGGTCCGCGCCGGGGACCTCCACCTGGGAGTGCTCGACGCCGTGCTCCGCCAGGAAGGGCCCCAGCACCCCGCGCCAGCCCGACAACCCCTCGGCGTCGGCGGCGCCGTAGACGAAGAGCAGGCGGCCCTTGAAGCCGGCCAGCTCCGCCTGGATGTCGCGCCCCGAGTCCTTGAGGTTGCGGCGCGCGCCCGACCCGTTCCCGGCCCGCGCCGAGCGGCCGCCCTCGCCCAGGACCAGCCGCCGGAAGATGCGGCCCGCGGCGACCTCCCCGCGGAAGAGCCGCCGGTAGGT
Source organism: uncultured Planctomycetia bacterium (assembly GCA_964581145.1). Classification (GTDB taxonomy): domain Bacteria; phylum Planctomycetota; class SZUA-567; order JAKLDR01; family JAKLDR01; genus CAZONU01. Next base: position 20,016 of record CAZONU010000006.1, on the reverse strand, counting down.
GTCCAGCCTGAGGGCCTTGTGCAGGAGCTCGCGCAGCGTGCTCCGGGCGCGCCGGGCGCCCTCGGCCCCCCGGCGCTGCTGCTGGAAGGGCAGCGCCGAGAGCGCGGCCACGCGCCCGAAGCGGGCGTCCCGCGCCGCCGCGCCCAGGGCCACGTTGGCCCCGCTGCACAGGCCGGCGGCGGCCAGCTCCTCCGCGCCGGTTTTCCCGGAAAGAAAATCCGCGGCGGCGACCGCGTCGGCGATCATGGCGTCGAGGTCGGCCTCCCAGTAGTCCCCCGCGGAGTCGCCGCGCCCCGCGAAGTCGAAGCGCAGGGCGGCCGAGCCGCGGCGGGCCAGCTCGCGGGCCAGCTCCACCAGGCAGCGGTGCGGCCCGGCGCGGTAGCTGCCCCAGCCGTGGAGGACTACAACTGCGGGGTTTGGGGTTTGGGGTTCCGGGTCTGGAAAGGAGATAATGCCCACCAGCCGGCGCCCGCCGCTCTGGAAGGCCGCGATTTCCTCGCGCCAGCCGGGGCCGCGGGGACCGGCCGGGCTCAAGCCTCGGCCCCCCGCAGCGGCCGGGCCGGCGGCGGGGGCACCAGCGAGAAGTGCTCGCCCAGGTAGCGCCGCCGGGCGTCCTCGTCGGCGGCCAGCTGGGGGGGCGTGCCGTGGCAGAAGACCTCGCCCTCGTCGATCAGGTAAGACCGGTCGGTCACCGAGATGGTCTCGCGCACGTTGTGGTCGGTGAGCAGCACCCCGATGCCCTTCTCGCGCAGCCCGCGGATGATGGACTGGATCTCGGACACGGTGATGGGGTCGATGCCGCTGAAGGGCTCGTCGAAGAGCATCAGCCGCGGCCGGAGCGCCAGGGCGCGGGCCACCTCCAGCCGGCGGCGCTCGCCGCCCGAGAGGGTGTAGGCCGCCGAGGCCGACAGGCTCTCCAGGCCCAGGTCCTCGAGCAGCAGCCCCAGGCGGCGCTTGCGCTCCCTGCGGGCCAGGTTTTGAGTCTCCAGCACGGCTAGCAGGTTGTCGCGCACCGACAGGCGCTGAAAGACCGAGCTCTCCTGGGGCAGGTAGCCCATGCCCAGCCGCGCGCGCCGGAACATGGGCAGCCGGCCGATCTCCTTCCCGGAGAAGCGCACGGCGCCGGCCGAGGGCCGCACCAGGCCGACCACCATTCCAAACGTAGTGGTCTTGCCCGCGCCGTTCTTGCCCAGCAGCCCCACGATCTCGCCGGCGCGCACCGCCAGCGAGACGCCCTTGACCACCTCGCGCCCGGCGTAGCTCTTGCGCAGGCCCTCGGTCTCGAGGAGCAGCTTGCCGTTCTCTTCGGGCGCCTTCTTCTCCGCTTCGGTGCCGGCCGGCATGGGCAGGGTCGTCCCTTCTACTTTATCCAGTGGGCGCGGCTGGGCGGCCAGCCCACCAGGAGCCCGCGGGCGACTATGTCCTCTTCGGTCTTGAAACTCTCGAAGTAGCGGCTGTCCCTGGAGGCCAGCGAGTTGTCGCCCAGGAAGAAGTAGTGGCCCTTGGCCTTGTTCAGGACCACCGAGCAGATCTTGCCGCCCCCGTCCCCCCCGCGGCCGTCGGCGGTGCCCGGGCGCATCGGGCCGATGGTGACGCACCCGTAATAGATGTCGCGGTAGAGCCGGAGGTTGTCGAGCGCCAGGCGCGCGCCGCCGGAGACGCTGATCTCCACGTCCGAGGCGTAGCGGTCCGGCAGGAACGCGGGAGCGTACTCGCAGGGGCCGATCTCCACGCCGTCCAGCACCGCGCGGAACTCCGCGTCGACGTTGATGACCTCCAGGTGGTGTGACTTGCCGCCGGGCCCCAGCGCGACCTCCTGCGACTTGTTCAGGCCCCGCGGCCCGATCAGCTGGGCCAGGGAGCCGGACCCGCCCAGGGGCAGCCGGAAGCTGAAGCGCTCCGAGCGGCTGGTGAGGGTTACCTCCAGCGCGCCCTTCCCGGCGAGGTGCTGGAAGTCCAGCGCCAGGCGCAGGTCGCCGACCTGGTCGCCCTTGCCGCCGCGCCCGCCCATGGCCTCCACCGCCCAGAAGTCGCCGATGGGCAGGCCCGCCTCGGTGGTGCGGGCCACCTCCAGCACCCGGACGGTGCCGTCGGCGGTCCGCACCTCGCCGGGGTAGCCGTCGTCGGTCACCCCGTAGACCGCCCTGTGGCACTGGGGGCAGAAGGCCATCGGGCGGGAAGTGTCGAAGACCGCGCGGAAGCCGTGGCCGCAGGGGGTCTCCCCGGGGGACAGGCGCTTGACGGTGCTGCGGATGAAGCGGTTGTCGATGTCCCGCTTCGATATCCAGCGGAGCAGGGCCGGCTTTCCGGGCGCGGAGGCCACCAGCAGCTTACCATCCTTCACCGCGGCGGCGTCCTCCGGAGTGTGCTCCCAGTAGTGGGGCAGGCGCCAGTCGCCGGAGAAGTCCAGGTCGCCCAGCTTGATCCACAGCTGTTCCTGGAGCTCGCGCGGCTTGCGGGCGATCCCGCCCTCGACCTTGCCGTCAACCTCCCTCCATATCCACACGTCGCCGTCGCGGATCTCCACGCGCTCCCCGGGGAAGCCCACCACCCGCTTGATGTAGTTGGTGGCCTTGCCGCGGTCGTCGTGGTGGTTGAAGACGATGACCTGCCAGCGCTGGATGTCCCCCAGCCTGAGGGGCAGGACGCCGCCGCGCTTGTACCACATCATGGCCACCACCCGGTCGCCGTAATGCTCGTTGCCGTAGAGGGTGGGCTCCATGGAGCGGGTGGGGATCTTGAATATCTGGAAGCCGAAGGTGCGGATGGTCAGGGCCAGCGCGGCGGCGACCAGCAGGCACTCGACCAGCTCGCGGCCCTTGTGCTTCTTCTTTTTCTTCTTGGGCTCGGGTTTCTTGTCGGTGTCGGGCATGAGTCGGGCTCCGTTTGGTCCGAAAGCTAAGGTCTTACGGCGTATGCCAACCTCTTCTCCAAACTTGGAGTCACAGAATGTGACTTCAAGTTGGCGGCCGCCCCGCTGACTTTTCCCCCGGACCGGCTTTCCACTTACTAGAGATTAGTCGTAACCGCCGGGTTTGCAAGGGGTAGGGTGGACCAACTTGCGCGCCATCTCGATGTTCCAGATTGGCACTTCAAGTTGTCATGTCCCCCAGGAATCCGCTTCCTTGTATATGTGCCTCGGCGAATCTGCTTGCATGGTGCCCGAAACCGGAGATAATATCCCTTAACAGGAGGTGCCACACCCAACCGCAAGGGGGTATCGGATGAAACCGTTACGAACGCTCTTGTCCATCGCCGGACTCCTGCTGCTGTGTTCGGGAGTGGCGTTGGGAGGGGAAGCCAAAGAGCTAACCTCCAAAGAGTTGTTTGCCAAGGTTTCTCCCGCAGTGATCAAAATCCACACCTACAATGCGGAAGGGAAGGCTGTATCGCAGGGCTCCGGCTTCTTCGTGAGCGCGGGTGGCCTGCTCGTCACCAACTACCACGTCATTGCAAAGGCAGTTTCAGCAAAGGTCCTGCTCTCGGACGGCAAAACGCTGAACGTTTCGGGCATGGCGGCATCATTGCCCGGCCGGGATTTAGCGCTGCTCAAGGTCGAAACTCCAAAACGGAGCTTTCTCAAGGTGGCCCGCAAGGCACCGGAAGTAGGTTCCAAGGTTTTCGCAATCGGGAGCCCCAAAGGCCTTACCAACACCATCAGTGAGGGACTTGTCAGCGGATACCGCGAATTCAAGAGCGGGGTCAAGCTGCTCCAGACGAGCGCGCCCATCAGCCCGGGGTCAAGCGGGGGCCCGTTGTTGGTGAACACTGGCAAGGTCGTTGGGGTTACCACCGCTAGCTGGCGCAGCGGAAAGGACCTCAACTTTGCGGTGCCCTGCAATTACGTACAGGCGCTCGTCCTGATCGCCGAGAAGCCCAAGCCGCTGCCTGGAGTCTCCCCAGCGAAACCGCCAAGTCCTGACAAGAAGGGCGTTGAGAAGCCGGGACATGTTCTGATTGACGGGAAATACTGGGCCATACCCAAGAGCATAGACCCGACCTTTCCGTCCAGCCGCAAGGACAGCAAGGTTCCAGACTCGTTCAGGGACTTCGGCGGTAAGGAGGTAACCGGAGAGCACAAGAAAAAAGCCGCGAAAGAATGGACGGAGAGCCTGCCGGCCTTGGCCGTCGGGGAATACGGCAAAATTAGTTGCGCTAGGATATCCCGAATACTCGGTAAAGACGACATGATTATTGACAGGGCGCGTGCCTCCCTTTGGTACGCCTATAGCACGCGGGACTTTAAGCGTAACCTTGATACGGGGCCTGTCCGCCTCAAGGGCTTCCCAACGACAGGCTTGGTTGATGACAGGTACTGGTATGGCAACTTGCCGGCGCGCGGAAGGGCAAAGCAGAAGGGCGGAGCTTTCATCGCTATCATTGGCACGTGGCGTTGGGGTGGCAAGATGATTTACATGGCAATCCCCATGGCGAAGATTCCGAAGCCCGCTGGATGGAAGCCGAAGTCTTCTGACGGATCGACCAAGACCGCGAAGCCGGAACGGACGCCCGAGCAGGTCTGCCAAGGGTGGTACTCACTCGGCAAGACTTTCCTGGAAGCAGGCAAGAAGGAACAGGCCCGCAAGTACTTCCAGCGGATCATTGACAAGCACCCCAAGAGCGATTACGCCGCCAAAGCCCGCAAGGAACTTGAGAAGCTCAAGAAGTAACCCAGCCGAACTTGTGCCCGCGCCTTTTGCCGCGGCAACCGCCCGCAATCGGGATAAGGAGAGTTGACATCGCAAAGCAGAGCACACCGTATGAGAAGAGTAGGAGGCGACTGGCAAAGACTCCCGCTCGACCAACCGGAGGGCTTAAGGAATTCTTGAACAAGAACTCGCTATATCGCGAAAAGCTCTTGCGTTATCGCCTTCTGACAGATCTGTATTTGGCGTCTGCTGGGCAAAGCTACAAATTCGACATAATCCAAGGAGATGTCGACGAACATGGCCACGACCTAGTCCTTGTTACGGGAGACGAGTCAAGACACCTACAGTTGAAATCTAAGCTCTCTGCATCCAAGACTGCCAGGTGGCGAGTCTCCACCAAGCTGCTCTTGCCCACTTCGGAATCACTAGCCGCAACACCGCTCTTTCCTCTCGAATCCGACTTCCGTGGACTCGGAGGAAGTGTAATACTGCAAGAAGTCCATATCGACGAAAGAAGACGCCAACTTCTCGTCGGCTACCGGCTGGCAAACCTTGTAACGATTGCTGCGTCGGACAAGAAAGTCTTTCTGAGGCTAAAAGACTGCGCAAAGACGCAACGAATATACTTTGAGTTGCCCATAAGGGTTTTCATGCCTCCCGTGGATGCCTCCACCTTGATTTGGTTGTTGCAGCTTCCTATAGCCTACTCGCCCGCGCACTTGAAAGGGTATGATAGTCGCTGTGTGGGCCCGCTTGCCGTACTTCAAGCCGGAAAAGAGGAAGGTGACGACTATATCGTAGCCCGGCAATTCCGAGGTTTCCGCAAAGCTCTTGAGGTAACTTGGCAACGCAGACTCAACGCTTGGCGAAAGGGCAAGATATAGGATATGACCAATGGGGGCCGTCGCATAGAAATCCTCTATCCTTCCTCTCCGGCGCGCAGCACCGCCAGGAAGGCCTCCTGGGGCACGCTCACCTGGCCGATGGACTTCATGCGCTGCTTGCCCTCTTTCTGCCTCTCCAGGAGCTTGCGCTTCCGGGTTACATCACCGCCGTAACACTTGGCGGTCACGTCCTTTCTGAGCGGGGCGATGTTCTCGCGAGCCAGCACCCGCCCGTCGACCGCGGCCTGCAGGGCAATCTGGAACAGGTGCCGGGGGATGGACTCGCGGAGCTTCTTGAGCACCGCCCGGCCGCGGCGCTCGGCCACCGACTTGTGCACCACGGTGGCCAGGGCGTCGACCCGCTGGCCGGCGACGGTGATGTCCAGCCGCGCCAGCCGCGCGGGGAAGTAGCCGCGGAACTCGTAGTCCATGGTCCCGTAGCCGCGGGTGGCGCTCTTCAGCTTGTCGTAGAAGTCGTGGACGATCTCGGCCAGGGGCAGGTCGTACTCCAGAATGACCCGCTTGGTGGAGAGGTACTCGGTGCGCACGTACTTGCCGCGGCGCTCCTCGGCCAGCTTCATGATGCCCCCGATGTGCTCGGCGGGCACGATCAGCTGGGCGCGGACCACCGGCTCGCGGAACTCCTCGATCCCGCCGTGCTCGGGGAGCTCGGCGGGGCTCTGGACGGTGAGCGTCGCGCCCGAGCGGGCCAGCACCTCGTAGCTCACGTTCGGCGCGGTCTGGATGACTTCCAGGCCGCTCTCGCGCTCCAGGCGCTCCTGGAAGATCTCCATGTGCAGCAGGCCCAGGAACCCGCAGCGGAAGCCGAAGCCCAGGGCCCCGCCGGACTCGGGCGCGAACTGGAAGGCCGCGTCGTTGAGGGCCAGCCGGTCGATGGCCTTGCGCAGGGCCTCGAAGTCGGCGTTGTTGGCGGGATAGAGCCCACAGAAGACCATGGGCTGGGGCTCCCGGTAGCCGGGCAGGGCCCCGGCGGCCGGCTCCTTGTCCAGCGTCACCGTGTCGCCGACCTGGACGTCTTTCAAGCCCTTGATGCCGGCGATGAGGTAGCCCACTTCCCCGGCGGCCAGCTCTTCGACTTTCTGCATGCCCGGCGCGAAGCGGCCCACCTCGACCACCTCGTGGACGGTGCCGCCCTGCATCATGCGCACCCGCGCCCCGGCGGCCAGCCGCCCGTCGACCACCCGCACGTGAAGCACGGCACCGCGGTAGTCGTCGTACACCGAGTCGAACACCAGCGCGCGGAGCTTCTCCTCCCCGCCCCCGGCCGGCGGGCGGACCCGCTCGATGACCGCGCGCATCACCGCCTCGACGCCCTCGCCGCTCTTGGCACTTACGTGCAAGACGTCCTCGGCGGGAATGCCCAGGACGTGCTCCATCTCCTCGGCGACCTCGTCGGGATGGGCGGCGGGCAGGTCGATCTTGTTGAGCACCGGGACGATGTCCAGATTCGCCTCGGCCGCGAGGTAGGCGTTGGCCACCGTCTGGGCCTCGACCCCCTGGGCCGCGTCGACCAGCAGCACCGCGCCCTCGCAGGCGGCCAGCGCGCGGCTGACCTCGTAGTTGAAGTCCACGTGGCCGGGGGTGTCGATGAGGTTGAGCTGGTACTCTTTCCCCTCCGACTCATAACCCATGGTCACCGCGCTGGCCTTGATGGTGATGCCCCGCTCGCGCTCCAGGTCCATGCTGTCCAGCACCTGCTCCTGGAACTCGCGCTCGCCGACCGCCCCGGTCATGAGCAGCATGCGATCGGCCAGGGTGCTCTTGCCGTGGTCGATGTGCGCGATTATCGCGAAGTTGCGGATCGACTCAGCGCGCATCCGGCCGCTCCGATGATTCCGGCGGGCTCGCCGAGCTGGGCGGGGACTATTTTCAGGCGCCTGCCGGGCGCCTCGAAGCTGTGCTCGCGGGCCGAGCGGCGCATGGGCTCGAAGAGCATGTCCCCGGCGTTTATCATTCCGCCCGAGACGCAGCACAGCTCGGGGTTCAAGACGTTGGCCAGGCCGCCGAGCACGACCCCCACGTACCAGCCGGTCAGCTCGATGATTCTTCGCGAAAGGACGTCGCCGCCGGCCGCCGCCTCGTGGATGTCTTTCGCAGTGAGGTCCTCGCGGGGCGCCAGCGCGCTCTCTTCGCCGCGCGCGGCCGCCTCCCGGAAGCGCCGCACGGTGCTGGGGGCCGAGGCGTAGGCCTCCAGGCAGCCCTTCCGGCCGCAGCCGCAGTCGGCCCCGCCGGGCTCGACGGGCACGTGGCCGATGTGCCCGCCGGTGTCGTCCGCGCCGCGGACCAGCTCGCCGGCGAGGATCACCGCACCGCCCACGCCGGTGCCCAGGGTGATCATCACCATGTCGTCGACGCCGCGGCCGGCGCCGGTCCAGTGCTCGCCCCAGCAGGCGGCGTTGGCATCGCCCTCCAGGAAGCAGGGGGCGCCCAGGGCCTGGCCCACCGGCGGGGCGACCGGCGCGCCGTCCCAGCCGGTCAGGTTGGGGGTCTTGACGATGCAGCCTGTTTTCGTGTCAAGCGGGCCCGGCGAGCCGATCCCGCAGGCGATGACGTTTTCGGGAGCCAGGTCGCGTTCAGCCAGCAGCGCGCGGGCCAGTCCGGTCATCGTGCCCGTAGCATTTTCGGCGCCCTTGGGGACTTCAGTCGGCGCGCGCTTCTCGGCGAGCAGCTGGCCCTCGGGACTCACCAATCCCGCTTTGATGCTGGTGCCGCCGAGGTCGATGCCTACCAGGACGCTCTTCCGGGGCAAGGGCTCCCTCCCGACTGAAATCTCCGGGTTTCAACATTATATAGCCAAGTGCGGCGGAGGCAAGGAGGAGGGCTGAGTCGGTCCGCAGAAGTTCTGAGGCCGAAGTCGCTCCCCCGGCCTCGGGGGCTCCAGCCCCCGCAGGCGCGGCGCAGGGGGCCTCCCTTCCTCTCTAGTTGTGGGCGGCCCCCTGCTGTTTCTCTTCGGCACTGCCGCGCCCTCGTGCGGCGGCCGGCTCGCTCGCCAACTCCGTCCGCACGCCGGTTCCCATGGCCGCCGGAGGCCTTCCTCTACTTGAGAGGAAAGCACCGGCCCCCTTCACAAGGAAGGGAGGGGCCGGGGCGGCCCTTCGGACATGCGGACTCCTTGAGAACTTCTGCGGAGCGACTTAGACCTGTCCCCTGGCGGCCTTGAGGAAGTCGGCCAGCCGGCGGAAGGCGATGCAGCGGTGGCTGATGGCGTTCTTGGCCTGGGGGGAGAGCTCGGCCATGGTCCCTTCCATATCATCGGGCTGGAAGATGGGGTCGTAGCCGAAGCCGTTCTCGCCGCGCGGGCCCTCGATGATCCTGCCGGGCAGGAGCCCCTTGAAAAAGAGCGGCGCCTTGCCGGGCACGGCCAGGGCCACGGCGCACTCGAAGCGCGCGGTGCGCTCCGCGGCGGGGACGCCGGCCAGCTCCCCGAGCATTTTCTCGTTGTTGGCCTCGTAGCTGGCGTCGGGCCCGGCGTAGCGCGCCGCGCGGATGCCCGGCCGGCCCTTTAACGCGTCAACGAACAGGCCGGTGTCGTCGGCCGCGGCCGCCAGGCCGGTGAGCTCGACGGCCGCCCGGGCCTTGAGCAGCGCGTTGGCCTCCAGGGTGTCGCCGGTCTCCTCCACCTCGGGGGCCGCGGGGAACTCCAGCAGGGTGGCCAGCTCCACGGGCGCGTCGCGCAGGATCGCGGCGATCTCCCGCGCCTTGTGCTCGTTCCGGGTGGCGATGACCAGCTTGCTCATTACAGCTTCTTCCCGGTGGCCGCCTCGTAGATGGCCAGCGTGTTCTCCAGGGGCGTGTCCGGCTGGATGCAGTGCGCCGGCGCGAAAATGTATCCCCCGCCCGCGCCCATGACGCGCAGGCGATGCTCAGCCTCCGCACGGCAGTCCTCGGCGGTTCCGTGTGGGAGAGTCTCCTGCGTCGAGACCAGCCCGCACCAGGTCATCTCCCGGCCGAAGTCGCGCTTGAGGCCCTCGGGCTCCATGCCCGCCGGCTCCGGCTGGGCGGCGTCGTGGGCGTCCAGGCCCATCTCGATGAATACCGGGTACAAGTCGCGCACCGAGCCGCAGGAGTGCATCATGCAGGCCGCGCCGTGCCCGTGGGCCAGGTCGATGAACTTCGCCAGGCGCGGCACGAAGAACTCCCGGAACTTCCCCGGCGGGAAGAGCGGGCCCAGCTGCGTGCCGCAGTCCTCGCCGATGAGCAGGAGGTCGGCCCCGCCGTCGGCGGCCTCCAGCGCGCGCCGGCAGTACTCGTAGAAGAAGTCCACGCGCTTGTCAATAATCGCGACGCCCACCTCGTCGCCGGTCATCACGTCGCAGAGCACCCGGTCCATGCCCCGGCCGCGCGCGCCGACCCCGTTGACGATGTCGGGCATGCCCGCATGGCCCACCACGGTCACATAGGCCCCCGCCCGCCGGCACTTCTCGGCCAGGCCCGAGAAGTCGTAGTCATCGACGCTGGGCCACGGGTAGCTCTGGACCTGGTCCATGGTCTCGATTGCTGCCAGCGGCAGGTGCACCGGTTCCTGGTACGTCGCGAACTCGTTCCTGGCCAGGCGGTAGCCGGTGCCCCACCTGTCCACCACCTCGCAGCCGGCCGGGACGGGGGGGAGCTTTCCCCGCCAGGGCGCGTTCACCTCCCGGAAGTCGCACTCCAGCGCCCCGAGCACGTCGCGCGAGCCGCGGCGGCTTTCGAAGTGATCCTCGAGCGCGGCGCGCACCTCGGGGGTGAGGTGCACCTGGATGGGCGGGCGGTCGGGCTCCTGGTGGGCCAGGGCCAGCTTGAACCGCTCGCGGGGGGAGAGCGCGGACATGGCGCGTCTAGAACCCGGCCTCGGCCAGGAGCTCCTCGCCCAGGGCCGCCTTCTGGATCGCGAATATCTTTTCAATGCCCCCGCGGGCCAGGTCCAGCATCTCCGTCAATTGCTCGCCGCTGAAGGCGGTCTTCTCGCCGGTGCCCTGGAGCTCCACGAACCCGCCGGCCGAGGTCATAACCACGTTCATGTCCACCTCGGCGCCCTTGTCCTCGTCGTAGCAGAGGTCCAGCGCCGGCTTGCCGTGGAGGAGCCCCACGCTGACCGCCGCGACCAGGCCATTGAGGGGCATGCCGGAAACGAGCTTCTTGCGCTTCATCCAGGCCAGGGCCTCGACCAGGGCCACGGTGGCCCCGTTGATCGCCGCGGTGCGGGTGCCCCCGTCGGCGGCCAGCACGTCGCAGTCCAGGGTCACGGTGCGCTCGCCGAGGTACCCGGTCTGGACCGCGGCGCGCATGGCCCGGCCGACCAGGCGCGATATTTCCAGGCCGCGCCCATCGGGGCGGCTGCGGCGGGAGTCGCGCACCCGGCGGTCGTGCGTCGAGCGCGGCAGCATGTCGTACTCGGCGGTGACCCAGCCGCCGCCGGAGCCGGCCAGGAAGACGGGGGCCTCGTGCAGGACGCTGGCGGTGACCAGCACCCGGGTGCGGCCGGCCTCGACCAGCGCGGAGCCCTCCGCCCAGGGGCTGGCGCCCCGGGCTATCTTCCAGTCGCGAAGCTCGCCGGACCCGGCCATGACCCGCTCAGGATTTCCCCACCGGGGCGGCCCCCGCGACGGCGCTCTCTTCGCCCTCGAGTATCTTGAGGAAGATCTCGACGATGCGCGGGTCGAACTGGCTGCCGGAGCAGCGCTTGAGCTCGCGGCGGGCTTCGTCCTTGGTCATGGGGTCGTGGTAGGACCGCTGGCTGGTCATGGCGTCGTAGGCGTCGGCCACCTGGAGGATGCGCGCGCCCAGGGGGATCTCCTCGGCGCGCAGCCCGCTGGGGTAGCCGTGGCCGTTGTAGTACTCGTGGTGGTGGCGGATGTCGGCGATGATGCTGTTGAGCTCCTCGATGGGCTCGAGGATGGTGGCGGCGATGACCGGGTGGCGCTTGACCGCGTCGAACTCCTTGTCGGTGAGGTGCCCGACCTTGTTGAGCACGCCCTCCTTGACCCCGATCTTGCCGAAGTCGTGGAGGATGCCGGCCACCTGGATGAGCTCCACCTCCTCGGGGCTGTAGCCCATGGCCTTAGCGATCTTGCGGGCGTACTTGGCCACGTTCTCGGAGTGGAACTTGGTGTAGGGGTCCTTGGCCTCCAGCACCTTGGCCATCACCTGCAGGACGTTCAGGAACAGCCGCTGGTTGCGGCGGTTCAGGCGCCGGAGCTCCTCCTCGAGGTAGAAGCGCGTCAGGATTTTCTCCACTTTCAGAAACAGGATGTCGCTGTCGAAGGGCTTGACGATGTAGTCGTCGGCGCCTTTCTCCAGGAGCTGCCGCTGGCTCTCGCGCTCGCTGCGCGCGGTGACCACCACCACGGGGATGTGGTAGTTCTTCTTTATCTTGTGGAGCACCTCCTCGCCGCTGGTGCCCGGCAGCATGAGGTCCAGGAGCACCAGGCTGAAGGACTGCCCGGTGCTGCGCGCCTGGGCCAGGCGTTTGAGGGCCTCCTCGCCGGTGGCCACCCCCTCCACGCGGGTGAAGCCCTCGAACTCGAACTTGCGGGCCATCAGGTCGAGGGCGTCCTCCTCGTCCTCGACGAGGAGCATGCGCATGCGCCTGAGCTCCTGTTCGACGTCCGGCAAGGTGTCAGTCCTCCCTAACTGATGCTATGGCCCCGGACCCCCCCTACTTCTTCTTGCCGCTCTTCTTCTCCTCGGGCTGGAAGTACTTGAGTGCCGCCTCAAAGTTCGCCTTTGCTCCTTTGGGCAGCTTGGTCTTCAACTTGGCATTGAGCAGCAAAGTGCAAATCTCTTTGCCCCATACGTTCTTGAGGACCATGAGGTAGAGCGGCAAGGTCTTCTTGTCGGCCGAGGCCAATCTCCTTTCCCATATCTCCTTGGCGGCCGGACTTCCGATTTGTACGAGCGATTCCACTGCCGGTAACCCTTCATATTCAGACGGATCCCCAAAACGGGTTGCCGGTGCAAACCCTATATTGTCCAGTAAGAAGGGCACTGCTTCAACTGCGCGCATTTCTCCAAGCAACCTAATCCCGCATTCTTTCGTGCCAAAGCGAGTTTTCCCATCATCAGACTTCCGGGCGAGTTTCAGAGCCAGAGAAATGATCGCATCTCTTCGGTCGACCAAGGCGTTAAGCGATTTCCGTCGTTTCCTGATGTCATCTGCGGAGAAACCCTTGATGATCGCGTCATCTATCTTGTGCTTTGGCTCACCGGCTTCCCCACAGAGCACTATGCCCAATCCCAGCGCTGCCAGGAGCGCCGCCACACTGCAAACGAGCACTTTACTGTTCATCACCGTTATCCTTTCATCCTTGCACGGACAGTGATATGCTTATCACCTACGTCGTTCTCAGGCGTTTCTTTGTCGTCTCCAGTTGTTCTCACCCAGATCCGACCTCTTCTTCTCCACGTGTGTCGCAGGTGCCATTCATGCTTCGGTGAGCAACGAGTGCCATCTATCTTTGGTCTCTTGGGTGTGCCCCCAGAAGGTTTGATGTCATCAAAGCGCACCCTGAAGAATTCACGGAAATTCTCGCGCCAAATCTCTTTATCGGCAGTTGCCCTCAGCCTAGCACCTGGTGCATCCACGGTGAATAAGTGTCCCTTGGCATTGGGAATGTTTGTTTCTGCCCGGTCGGATGGGTCGTCATTCACAGAGTCGTCTGTGGTAGGGAACTTGAAACTCGCTATTTCTCTTAACTCCCCGCCCTTCTCCTGCCACTCTTTGCCTTCAATCTGCCTCGCACTATCGAACTTTACGAAGTCAGTCTTTGTTTTGGCGGTTCCTACCCCTACAGGAAGCGCCTTGAACTTGAAGGCAATGATATTTCTAATACCGACTATTCCACCCCCGGGTGCTCCCAAGCCAACCTTTCCCCCCAACAAGTCAATAAGTTTCTTTGTTGGCTCACCGGTATCCTTCCAAAGCTTATCGATCCTGTCGTGCTTCGCTTCCACGAAATCAACCCAAACGAATGTCACTTTGGCCTTGTCGAGCTCTATGCGTCCATGCCTTAGCGTGATTTCCTCACCGTCGAGACTCTTGCTCGGCTGAAGCCCCTCAAGCCACATGGTCACGGGCCATTTTTTGATCTTCCCGATGTTAAACTTTCGCCGCCTGTCTTCTTTCTTTTTGTCGGAGCTTTCCCAGGTGCGGACTCGCTTTCTATCGCCGGTGATGGACAGTACAAGCGTTCCTCTAAGGTCAGCTGGTTCAGGCTTGTTGATAACAAGCCTTATCAAGTCTTTTTCTCCCGGTACGTCAATGTCTTTGGGATCAGAGTCTTTCTTCCCATCGCTGTCAGTATCATTGAGATTGGCAATCGTGAACGCGCCCCTGGTCTCTTCCTCATCTTCAGAAAGCGCCTTTCTGCTCATGAGCCCGTCATGAACTTGCAGATTGCACTTGAGCACTCCAACCAATGCTGCCCAGTGAAACTCAGGCAGACGGGGAGGTTTCTGTCCGGGCCCCAACGGCCCTATAAAGCCCCCACCGCCCGCTCGCTTGATATTCCCCTCGCACGCGAGAGGGAACTTGCCCGCCGAAGCCCCTTTCTTTGGAACGGTGGCAGTAACGTCTATCTTATCCTTCCCTTCCGGGCTGGCGGAAGCACCGCTGCCATCACTAGCGATTATTATGTCCACGAACTTAAGCTTGAAGGGATTCTTTCCTATGATCTGGTCCTTCCTGAACTCCTCAAACTCCCATTTGTCATCCGGCGGCAAGAACAACTTGGTGAGGATCACCGTCTTGGCCATAACCTTTATTGAGCCGGCTGAAACCCTTTCCCGCCTCCTGCTGTTGAGCTTCTCATCGAGCTTCACCTCGCCTTTGTTGGTCTTGACTGTATGCCCCGCTTCTCCTGCCGGGGTCCGAGGCGACACCTTCGCGAGGCACACCAGGCATAGAACCACTATGCCACACGACATCTTCGATATCTTGCGGGCCATGCTATTCCTCCCCCTTATCCGCGAACTTCTTCTTGTAGAAGTCGCCCCAGAACCCGGCCAACTCACGAATCTCAGTGTCCCCGCTCTTGGCGAGCTGATCATAAAGGGCAAAGCCCTCTTTTTGCCGGTCAAGATGGACGAGCATCTTCGCGTATAGAATTGCCGAATAGCCCACGAATCTGTTCTTGCGACCGGAGGACGCCAACTGCTTCGCAAGCGTGACGCTCTTCTTCCATATCTTCTCCTCATCCGCGAGGTGACCAACGTTTGCCGTGGCATATTGGGTGCGGTCTTCAAGCAGAGTGCCCTCGCGGGTCTTGAGGACCTTCTCCCATTCCCTGAATGCTGTCTCCCGACGTTTCCCGCGCCCTCTTGAGCGATAATAGCACGAGCCTATGGCGAAATGGGGATAGTCACGCTGAACAGCACTGAGCTTGCCGAACTCACCGGCCAGCATTCGCCTGAACAGCGCAACTGCCTTCCCAAACCGCTGGGTGCAGAAGTAGAAATCCCCCAGCAGGACAACGAAGCGCTGCCGCTCATTATACCGAGCAAGGTCTTGGGGGTAAGCGTCGAGATAACCATGCTCCGCTCCCCACTTGAGCCGTTTGTAGTCATTCCAGATGCCTGCATCGTTCTGCCGCTTGGTTTCCTTGTCGCATTTCAGAATCTTCTCATAGCACTCAAGGGCCTCCTTCTTCCTGCCCTGCGCGAAATAGACGAAACCCCTGAAACCGGCGCACTGCTCCTCCAGATCGTCCAGATACCAAACACATGTACGTCGGTTCACTAACTGACCCGGCGCTATTGCTCGTTTCTTGACGTTGCCCCAGAAATCAGTCGCCTTCTCAGACGAAGGCGGGGCAACCAGTCTTCGCGCGGCGGGTTTGATTCGCATTTCATTGTCGGGAACTTCCTTGCGAGCACGCTCAAACCACTTGTTGAGCAGATCAAAATACTTCCGGGCCTCCAAGGGACGCACCCGATGCTCAAGCTCGATCCTGCCGAGTTCCAACAGCGCCTCTCCCCGGTAAAGCCCGTTCTTGTCCTTCTGGTAGAAAGCCCACAGCTCCCTTTGAGCCCCGTCGAGCTTCTTGAGCCCGGCAAGGCAAAGCGGGGCGTACAGCCTCGATGCTTCCGCGTAGATGTTGTCCGGGTGTTTCTTGATAACGACCCGGTACAGCTCCAGGGCCTTCTTGAAACCGCGTCCGCTCCGCCGCAGCGATTCCGCCCTGCGGTAGAGCAGGAAATCTTCACCCAATGTAAGACGGTCGATGTCATGTTGCAAGGAACGCAATCCACGGCGGATGTCCCTTTCGGTTACCAGCCCGACATAGTACTTGCCCCGGGCCCGCCGGAGCTTCAGCGCGTAGTTGAAGGCGGCACGGGCGCGCTTCAGGTTCTTGAGGTCCTCCTTGTCTTGCGCCAACATGCATCCGAGATAGTAGGCCGCATCGACGAACGCATCTTCCCGGCCTTGCTTGAGCAGGAACTGGTCGAGTTCCAGCATGGCCTGGAGGCGCCTGCCTTCCAGCGCCGCGCACCTGCAAAGCCCAATCTTTCCCCTGATGCCCCACTTGCTGCGGGATTTCGTCTTGAACTCTCCGTAGGCCCGCCTGGCCTCGGCCAGCATGCCCTTCTCGCCTTCGTCATGAAAGCGCAGGCAAAGCTCGGCGTAGCGAAACAGGGCCTCGTCGCCCCTGGTCGTGCCCGGCTTCCCGAGGGCCCTGAACCACTTGAGGGCCTGAACGCGGTCCTTCTTCTCCTTGGACACCGCCAGTCTTTTGGCCTTCTCGAAGGGAGTTTCCGGCCTGGCCGGAGTCCCGGCGAAAGCGGTCGCGCCCGCAAGCGCGAGGAAAACAGCCAGGCATATCGGCAACCGGCGGCGCATCAGTCTCCCCCCGCCTCGCTTTTCGCCGCGAAGCGCTCCAGGCACTTCGCGAAGATCTCCAGCCCTTCGTCCAGAATCGCCCCCGTGACCGTCATGGCCGGGACGAAGCGCATCACCGTCCCGTGCGTGCAGTTGACCAGCAGGCCGGCCTCCAGGCAGGCCGCGGCCAGGTCCGCCCCGGGGCGGGTCAGCTCCATGCCCACCATCAGGCCCAGGCCGCGCACCTCGCGGACCAGGCCGTCGTGCCGGCCGCCCAGCGCTTTGAGCCTCTCTTGCAGATATGCACCCATCCGGCGGGCATTGTCCAGCAGCCCGTCGCGCTCGACCGCCTCAATGACCGCCAGCGCGGCGGCGCAGGCCAGGGGGTTGCCCCCGAAGGTGGAGGCGTGCGTGCCGGGCTTCATGGCCGCGGCCACCTCGGCTCGCGCGGCGAGGGCCCCGATGGCGGTGCCCCCGCCCAGGGCCTTGGCCAGGGTCATGACGTCCGGCTCGATGTCGTAGTGCTGGTAGGCGAACCACTTCCCGGTGCGGCCCATCCCGGTCTGGACCTCGTCGAGGACCAGGAGGCAGCCGGCCGCGTCGCACAGCTCGCGGACGCCCGCGAGGTACTCCGGGGCGGCCACGTTGACGCCGCCCTCGCCCTGCACGGGCTCCAGCAGCACCGCGGCGGTCTCGGCGTCCACCAGCTTCTCGAGCGCGGCCAAGTCGCCGAAGGGCGCGTAGTCGAAGCCGGGCACCAGCGGGGCCAAGCCCCGGTGGTACTTCTCCTGCCCGGTGGCGGTGACGGCCGCGAAGGTCCGCCCGTGGAAGGAGTCCAGCATGGAAACGGTCTTCCAGCGGCCGGCGGCCGCGCCGTGCAGGCGGGCCAGCTTGATGGCCGCTTCCACCGCCTCGGCGCCCGAGTTGCAGAAGAAGCACTTGCCGCCGAAGGAGCGCGTCGCCAGCGCCTCGGCCAAGAGTCCCTGGGGCTCGCTGTAGAAGTTGTTGGCGATGTGGATGAGCCGGCCGGCCTGCTCGCGGAGGGCCTCGACCACCGCCGGGTGGCAGTGGCCCAGGCCGCTCACCGCCCAGCCGGGGAAGAGGTCCACGTACTTCCGGCCATCGGCGTCCCAGACGTAGGAGAGCTCCCCGCGGACCACCACCACCGGCAGCCGGGTGTAGTTGGCGACGGCGTGCTTCTCGAAGAGGGCGATGGTCTCGGCGGTCTTCATCAGGGCACCATCTGGGTGCCGACCCCGCGGTCGGTGAATATCTCCAGGAGCAGGCTGTGGGCGACCATCCCGCTGACCAGGTGGACCTTGTTGACCCCGGCGGCCAGGCTGCGCAGCCCGGCCTCCACCTTGGGGAGCATGCCGCCCTCGATCCTGCCGGCCGCGATCAGCTCGCGGACCTCGGCGGCGGTGACGGTGCTGAGCAGCGACTCGGGGTTCTCGCGGTCAGTGAGAATCCCGGGCACGTCGGAGAGGAAGACCAGCTTCTCGGCGCCCAGCTCCTGGGCGACGCGCGCGGCGGCCAAGTCGGCGTTGACGTTGTAGAGCTCGCCGCCGGCGCCGCGGGCCAGGGGCGCCACCACCGGGATGATGTCCCCGGCGAGCATGCGCCGGGCCAGCTCGCAGTCCAGCTCGGTGATCTCGCCGACCAGGCCGAGGTCCTTCCCCGGGCGCCTGGCCGCGCGCAGGAAGAAGCTGTCCCGCCCGTTGACGGCCACGGCCACGCCGCCGGTCTCCTTGATGCGCTTGACGATGTCCGCGGAGATTTCGCCGACCAGCACGCGGGCGGCGATTTTCAGGGTCTCCTCGTCGGTGTAGCGCTGGCCGTCGATGAAGCGGGGCTCGATCCCGGCCGCCTTGCAGGCCCGGCTGATCCGCGGGCCACCCCCGTGCACGATCAGCGGGTACATGCCCACCTGCTCCATGAAGACCACGTCATGGACCAGGGAGTGAAGCACCTTTTCCTGGGTGATGGCCGCGCCGCCGAGCTTGATGACCACGATCTCGTGGTGGAAGCTCTTAATGTAAGGGAGAGCTTCGATGAGTACCGCAGCCTTCTCGATGGCCTTTTCCATCAGAAGGGCCCCCCGCGCGTCCCCGGTGCCCCACAATGCTAAGGCCGTGCGGAGCCAGTGTCAAGAAAATTGCCACGAGGTGCACAAAGAAACTTTCGCGCGAGTGCACAATGTGATTTCGGGCACCTGCCCCCGGTTCTCCGCGAACTCCGCCGGCGGGCGCAATACAATTCCGGAGCCCAGGCGAACCCCGGGCCGGCTGAACGCGCGGCAAGTGACCGAGCTGACTTGGGTTCCGCAGTAATCATTGGCGCTCCACTCGTCTTTATTCCCGGCCCGGCTTGACGCTGGGAATCGGCCCTCTAGAATCCCGCGTTATCCCCGGTGGTTTGGGGCAGAATGCGGGGAGTTCTGGCCGTGAGAATAAACGCCAAATGCTGCTACTCGCTGCTGGCCGTTGTGGAGCTGGCCGGGAAGTTCGACGACCGCGAGCCGGGGACCGGCACGCGGCCCGCCGGCCAAGCCTCCGGCAACGGCGATCCTGTGCGGGTCAAGGACCTCTCCGCCCGCACCGGCGTGCCCGAGGGCTTTCTGGTGCAGATCCTCCAGTCGCTGCGCAAGGCCGGCGTGGTGGAAAGCGTCCGCGGGGCCGGCGGCGGCTACCGGCTGGCCGCGCCGCCCGGGGACATAACCGTCGGCCGGGTGCTGCGCGCCGCCGAGGGCTCCGGCGAGTACGTGGAGGCCTCCAGCTTCGCCGACGCGGCCCTGGAGCGGGGCGCCGGCCGGGAGATGACCCGGGCGCTGGGCTTCGTGCTCAGCGAGGCCGAGCGCGCGCTGGCCCGGGTCTTCGACAGCATCACTCTGGCGGCAGTGCGGCAGCGCGGCCCGGGCCGGCGCGCGGCGCCCGACTACCAGATTTGAGGGGCGAAAGGAAGACTCCATGGGCATCTGCAGGGACGTCACCGAAGCGGTGGGAGGCACCCCGCTGATCCGCTTGGGCCGGCTGGGCCGGGGCCTGGCCGGAACGGTGCTCGCCAAGCTGGAGAGCGCCAACCCGGCGGGCTCGGTCAAGGACCGCATCGGCGTGGCCATGATCGACGCCGCTGAGCAGGGCGGCAAGCTGGAGCCCGGCGGCACCATCGTCGAGCCGACCAGCGGCAACACCGGCATCGCCCTGGCCATGGTCGCCGCCGCGCGCGGCTACCACCTGGTGCTGACCATGCCGGAGAGCATGAGCCTCGAGCGCCGCCGGCTGCTGCGGGTGCTGGGCGCCGAGCTGGTGCTGACCCCCGCGAGCGAGGGCATGACCGGGGCCATCAGGAGGGCCGAGGAGGTCGCGGCCGCGGCCCCCGGGGCCTTCATGCCCCAGCAGTTCAACAACCCCGCCAACCCCGGGATCCACCGCAAGACCACCGCCGAGGAGATCTGGCGGGACACCGCCGGCCGGGTCGGCGCCTTCGTGGCCGGGGTGGGCACCGGGGGCACGCTCACCGGCGTGGGCCAGGTGCTCAAGGAGCGGCTGGACGAGGTGAGGGTGGTGGCCGTCGAGCCGGCCGGGTCGGCGGTGCTCTCCGGCGGGGAGCCGGGCAGCCACAAGATCCAGGGCATCGGCGCGGGCTTCGTGCCCGGGGTGCTTCGCCG
>CAZONU010000005.1:0-32796 GCA_964581145.1 uncultured Planctomycetia bacterium | reverse complement strand
GTCAGGCTGCGCGGGCTGCCGGATCTCAGATGGTTCTTGGGGGCTCGGTAGGCGCGCATGAGGTCGAGCCTGCCGAGCGCCTTCAGCCTTTCGTAGATCAGGTGCCAGCCGCAGTCGCGGTCCTTGGAGACTTCGCACTTGCCCTCGCTGGCCCCGCCACAGGGTCCGTTGAGCAGTCCCTTGGCGCACAGCGTCAGCGGGCAGAGCCCCCCAGTCTGCTCCACGATGCACTCGCCGCACAGCGAGCAGTATTCAGTTATGAAGTCATCGGAGATGGTCTCGCCGCCGAATATGGTGTCGCAACCCGGGTGCACACGGCCGCCGTCGGTGGCATCTATCACCGTATGGATCCCCTGGCCGCAGGCCAGAACAAGGAAAGAATCCGCCGCCGCCGCCTGTTCTTTGCGGCCCCCGCCGAGAAGTTCCTTGGTCGCGGAGAGCTTGCAGAGGGAGCCGCCGTCGGGAGGCACAGCCCAGCCTGTCACTTTCACTCCCCTGGCCTCCAGGCGCTCTTGCATTGTGCGGGTTTCGGTTTCTCCACCCGACTTGCACTTCTCAGCGCAGTTGCTGCATCCGACGACGAAGACTTTCTCCCCTTCGCCCAGGAAGCCGAGAATCTCATCCAACGGCTTTTGAATGGTGGCGTGCATCGTCGCTCCTTTCCCTCTGTTCGTTCAGTCGGCGTGGGATTCCCGGCCAGCGGCCCTGTTTTCAGGCTTGGGCAGCCGGGGCACTTTCGCTTTTCTAAGGCGGCGAGAGCTTGAACTGCGGGGTAAGGTCTCCGCACGTTCACGCCTTAGATTCATCAGCAGGTCCTTGATGAATCGAGGCCGCGCGAGGCGGTAGCAGCGGGATACGCCCTCCTTGTGCGAGGCCACAAGCCCGTTCTCCTTGAGCACCGCCAGGTGCTGCGACACGTTGGGCTGGGGAACATCCAGCAGGTCCCGGATGTCGTTGACGCACTTCGTTCCCTTCATGAGGTCGGCCAGCACCATCAGCCGGGTCGGATGAGCGACGACCCTCAGCAGGCGGGCGTAACCGGATATCCTCTCGGTTTCCATTGATTTTCCCCCTCCCACCCGATGCTACTATATGCGCCGCTCAATATATTCGCAAGGGCGAATTATGATTTTTCAGCCGGCTTGCCCGGAGCCGCTCCGGCGCCTCCCAAGGACACGCTCATATCTCGTTCGGCTCGAGGATCTCGCCAAGGCGCTCATCGAAAGGCGGGTGTCGGTCGAGGGGGTGTTTGTGAGGAGCTCTTCCTGATTCGGCTATCTGTTCGCGTACCGCCTGAACGAGGCGCCGGCTGCAACCCAACTGATGCAAAGGAAGCCCATGGCTGCGATCCCGGGGATCCAGGGCGCAGGGAAGAAAGAGCGGCCGCTGACCCCGAATCGCAGGAGTTCCGCCACGTGCGTCAGCGGCGAGGCCATGGCCACCGGTTTGAGCCATATCGGCAGGGATTCCAGGGGCATGAAGACGCCGCTGATGAAGAGTATCGGAAACCGGAAGAAGTTCAGCAGGGTCATGGCCTCGAAGACCTCCTTGACCATGACCGCCGCGATCAGCCCCAGCAGGGAGAAGATGCCCGCTCCCAGGAGCAGCCCCGCGGCAAAGGCCAGCGGGTTGACCACGGGCATCCCCAGCAGAAGCGTGAGCCCCAGGGTCAAGACCAGTGACGTGGCCATGCCGTAGGCGGTGGCGCTGAGCGCCTTGCCCAGGAGGATGGTGCGGATTGCCACCGGCGCAAGCAGCAGGCGCTGGAACGTCCCGGAGCGCTTCTCGAAGGTGACCACGATGGCGGCCATCGAGGTGTTGCCAAAGAGCAGGGTCATGGCGATGATCCCCGGGGCTATGCTCAAGTAGCCCGCCGGATCCTTCAGGTACACCGCGAGCATGAGCACGGTCGGGAAGAGCAGCCCCCAGGTCACCAGCGGAGGCTTGCCGTAGTAGCTCTCCACGTCCTTGCGGCTGATGAAGAGCGCGCGGGCCAGCTGGCTCATGGTCCCGTCTCCCCGGCGCTGTTGCCGATGATGGTCATGAAGGCGTCTTCAAGGGTCGGGGCGACCGTGGCGATCTCCAAGATTCGGAGCCCCCGTTCCTCTGCCAAGGACACGATCTCTGCCACGGCGGTGTGCGCGTCGCTCACCTCAAGCCGCCACGCGCTGTCCGTGCGGGTCGCTGACCGGACCGCCGGGCATGCCTGGGATAGCTCCGCTTCTCCCACGTCGCCGGACAGCTTCACGGAAAGGGCACTGGCCCTTTCCACGCGCTGCCGGATCTCGGCCGCGGTGCCTTCGGCAACGGTTCGTCCCTTGACCAGTATGAGCACCCGGTCGCAGAGGGCTTCCGCCTCCGCCATGTTGTGTGTGGTCAGGAACACGGTGGTCCCGTCGCGGCGGATCTCGCCGATGAAGGAACGCAGCGCCCGGGCGCTGGGCACGTCCAGGCCGGCGGTGGGCTCGTCCAGGAAGACGACCTCCGGCGCATGGATCAGGGCCGCGGCCACGGTCAGCCGGCGCTTCATCCCGCGGGACAGCGCCCGGAAAGGAGCCTCCGCTTTGCCGGCCAGGTCGAAGCTCTCCAGGAGCTCGCCGGCTCTCGTTCTCCGCGAGCGGCGGTCGAGGCCGTAGAGCTCGCCAAGGTATTCCAGGTTTCTGCGGCAGGTGAGCTCGGGATAGAGGTTGGACTCCTCCGGGACAACGCCGATCAGCCCCTTGACGGCGACCGGGTCGCGGTCGATGTCCAGGCCGCAGATGCGCACCTCGCCGGCGTCGCGCCGCAGCAGGCCGCAGAGGATGTTGATAGTGGTGGTCTTGCCCGCGCCGTTGGGACCGAGGTAGGCGAAGGCCTCGCCCCGGCGCAGGGCGAAGCTCATGCCCTCCAGTGCCCGGGTCTGCCCGTAGCTCTTGGAGAGCCCCCGGACTTCAATGACGCTGTCGGATCCGTTCGTCACCAGCCTCCTACTTCTTGGAGTCCTTTTCGACGCAGGGGGGCTCCTTCGCGTCCCCGTGGCACTTCTTGACCTGCTCAGGGGAACACTCCTCGGGCTTGCCGACGAGCTCCTCGGGCTTCTAGCACTCCTTTTTCTCTCCACACATGAGACCTCTCCTTTCCCGCGCAGCATGGCGCAACTGTTGGGCACCGCTTCCCGTCACGTCCCCAAGAGCAAAGCCCCGGCACAAGCACCAGGGCTTCGGTGTCTTGGCTGGTCGGGGCGACTGGATTTGAACCAGCGACCTCGTGGACCCAAACCACGCGCTCTAGCCAGGCTGAGCTACGCCCCGACCCAAGGACGGGCGATTATACCCGCCGGTCGGCCCGAAGTCCACCGTCTGCAGGCGGGGCTTTGCTCTAACAGTCAGCCCCCCGTGTGAACAGTCTAGGGAAGCTGGGGAAAGGCCGGGGGTGGTCAATCTGCGTACTCCCATCCTGCAGCTTTTGGGTCTAGGGGATAGTCAGTGACGAATCTGCTTTCGCCCAGGTCCTTGCCCCAGACGGTACCCCTACTATCCACGATGAAGGTCCTCCGACCAGTGACTCCGTACTTCGCTGGCGTGGCGCACAGGCCGTAATCGTCCACCCAGTCTATGGGCTTGCCACCGATGGTCTTGAGATCCCAGAAGAGGTAACCGTGATGGGGAACACCCTCCGGGCCCTCTGCCGCTGTGAATGGTTGAGAAATGAGACATGCAGGTTGGCCGTCAGGTTCCTTGAGAGTCCTGAGACGTGAGTAGGGAGTGACGTACCGGAAGACTGTCAATCCATGGTATCTTTCGCTACGGGACATGATCTGGGCCTCGGCATAAGCCCGGCAGGAGCCAATTGCGCCGCTCTCGTTGCGCGAAATCCGCTGCCACCAATTGATACCTACGGACCCTCCCGCGGCAAGAAGCAGGCCAGCGACAAGCACGCCCAAAAGCCACCACAGGGTGCGTGTCTTCCTTCGCACCGGCTCATCCGCACCCGGCGCTTCCTGCGGGGAAGCTGGCGAAGGGCCGGGGGCGGTCATGGCTTTGCTCTGCGCAGTGCCTTAGAGGTCGTGGCCCTCAAGGCCCAGCAGCCGCCGTTTCCAGGCCAGCCCCGAGCCGAAACCGCCCAGCCCCCCGGCGGCCACCACCCGGTGACAGGGGTTGATGATTATGATGGAGTTCCTCCCGCACGCACGACCGGTCGCCCGCGCGGCGCGGGCGGAGCCGGCCATGCGGGCCAGCTCGGCGTAGCTGGCGGTCCGGCCCCAGGGGATGCGCCGCATCGCCGACCAGACCCGCTTCTGGAAGGCGGTGCCCTCGGGCGCGATCGGCACGGTGAACCTCACGCGCTTCCCGGCGAGATACGCGGCCAGCTCGCGGAGGAGTCTCTTTCCGGCGATGTCCTCTTGCGCCTTCAAGAGCGGCGGCTTCTCCGCGCGCCGCCAGGTGCCCGGCAGGCGCAGCGCGGCCAGCCTGCCGTCCTCGAAGGCGGCCAGGAAATTTCCCAGACGGGTTTTAAGACGGTACTCGCGCCTACTTGAGCTTCTCACCGCCGCCCTCTTTGACAAAAGCCGGGCCCGGCTCCTTGTCGCCCCTGACCTCGACGCGCTTGAGCCAGGCGTTGTCGAACCAGACCTTGCCCGCCGGGTGGTAGGCGTAGAGCATCAGGCGGAGGTACTCGACCTTCACCAGGGGATTGCGCGGCCGGAAGGGTTTGGTGGTCAGGCGCTCGAAGGCCCGGCCCTTCTTCTCCGGGTAGAAACGCACCTGATGGCGGTAGGTCTCGCGCTTCTCGCCGTCGACGTCGGTGTAGCCCTTGACCCAGAAAATCACCTTGGGCTTCCTGGACATGATCTCGACGCTGGCCTGGTAGTAAGCGCCCTTCCTGATCGGGACGTAACGGCTTGCGGCCATGATGCCCTCGTTGGCCGCGGTCTTCTTGTTCATATTGTAGGCCAGGCACTTGTCGCCCTTCTTGCCGCCGGGCCGTGCCGCCCAGGAAACCTGCGACACGAGGTCCGGCCGCACCAGGTTCCAGCCCGCCGGCCAGTCCTTTTTTGAGTTGCCCCTGGCGAAGTCCCCGTTGATGGGAATCGTCTCGAGGACTTTGACCACCTCGCCGAACTTGCGCTCCAGGTGGCGGCGCTCTTTTTTCAGCAGCTTGGCCAGGAAGGTCTCGGCGTGCTGGGGGATGTGGTGGACAGTGGGGCAGGCGTAGGTCTCGTCGGCCAGGAGCGCGGCGCCCGCCGCCCCCTTCTTCTTGACCTTCCCGACGCCCGCGCCCAGGACCCGCAGGGTGTAGCCCTTCTTTGCTTTGGATATCTCGCCCCAGACGGCGTAGCGGGCCTTGAAGGTCTCCCGGGCGTGGTCGGCGACCTTCCCGGGTTTGACCTCCGGGCCGGGCTTGAAGGGGCTGGCGGCCAGGAGCTCCCCCTCGGAGAGCTGGTCGAAGCAGGTGACTTTCTTGCTCCTCAGCGCGTGGCCGCGGATGCACTCGCGGACCTTGGCGCCCAGCGCGCCCTCGTCGAACTTGCTGACGAAGGGGTAGACGATGATCAGTGGCTTCTCGGTCTTGGGGTCGCCCACGCGCTCCGCCCCGGCCGCCGCCCCGGCGGCCAGCAGCAGGACCGGCACGAGCCACTTGATGCCTCCGCTCAAGGCGCACTCCTCCTCCCCCGCTCCATTATAAACCGGCGGGCCTCCCCCCGGTACAACGAATAAGCGACGGCGCCCTTTAGCCGGTTATTCGGCTGTGGGGGCGCCCTTCCAAAAAAGGCCCTCTTTTGTAATTGGACCCGGCCGGTCTTCGGCGGTATCCTATATCAGGGAGGCCGCGCGGTCCGCCCGGGTCGGGGCGGGGTTCGCGGAGCCCGGAAGGAGGAGCGAAGATGCTGCCAGTCCTTATCGGCGCCGGGGCGGTCCTGGGCCTGGTGCTCATTGTACTCATCGTGATCTACAACAGCCTGATCGGCAAGAAGAACCTCGTAGAGCAGGCCTTTGCGACCATCGACGTGATGCTCAAGAAGCGCTACGACCTGATCCCCAACCTGGTCAGCACCGTCAAGAACTACATGAAGCATGAGTCCGAGACCCTTACCAAAATCGCCCAGCTGCGCGCCAGGGCGGTGGACCCGGCCACCGGCGGCGACGAGCAGATCCGCCTCAGCGACCAGATCGGCGGCCTGCTCCGCGGGCTGATGGTCCAGGTGGAGGACTACCCCGAGCTCAAGGCCAACGAGAACTTCATGCAGCTGCAGCGCGCGCTCAACGAGGTCGAGGCCCAGCTGGCCGCCGCGCGGCGCACCTACAACGCCGCGGTCACCGACTTCAACAACGCCGTGGAGATGTTCCCCACCAACCTGGTCGCGGGGATGATGAGCTACCGCCGCCGGACGCTGTTCGAAGTCGAGGCGGCCGAGCGCGAGCGGCCCGACGTCGGGGACATGTTCGAGAGCTAATCCGCGGCAGTGAAGACCCTCGCCGAGCTGCGCGACTTCTACGAGCGGGAGCTGGTCCCCGCCATCAAACCCTTCGAACGCCAGCGCAAGAGGGCGCTCGTGCGCACCGGCATCGCCGCGGCGGTCATGCTGGTCTTCGCCGCCGCCGCCCTGGCCTTCGGGGTCGCGGGCTTCGGTCCCATAGGGGTCATCATTGTGCTGGCCGTCAGCGGCGCGGTGGTGGTGCTGGTGGCCTACCTGTCGCTGCGCGGCTACAAGCGGGGCTTCAAGCGCGAGGTGATCGGCCGGGTGGTGAGGTTCCTCGACCCGGGCTTGAGCTACAGCCCCGCCGGCCGCGTGCCCGAGAGCGTCTTCCGCGCCAGCCGGCTCTTCGAGCACCGCATCGACCGCTACCGCGGGGAGGACTCCGTGGAGGGCCGGCTGGGCGGCACCGAGGTCCGCTTCTCCGAGGTCCACGCCCAGTACAAGAGCAGCAGCAGCGGCAAGGGCAGCAAGAGCCAGTGGAACACGCTCTTCAAGGGACTCTTCTTCACCGCGGACTTCAACAAGGAGTTCAGCGGCACGACCGTAGTGGCCCCCGACGTCGCCGAGCGGGTGCTGGGCGGCTGGCTGGGCCGGCTGCTCCAGAGCATGAACTTCACGCGCACGGGCGAGCTGGTCAAGCTGGAGGACCCGGCGTTCGAGAGGCGCTTCGCGGTCTACGCCGACGATCAGGTCGAGGCCCGCTACATCCTGACCCCCAGCCTGATGGAGCGCCTGGTCGAGTTCCGCGAGCGGCCCGAGACCGGCGACCGGGTTTTCATATCCTTTGCGCACTCCCGGGTGCACGTGGCCGTGCCCCTGGAGCGGGACCTGTTCGAGCCGCGCTACTTCGGCACGCTGCTGGACTTCGCGGTGGTCCGGGAGTACTACCTGGACCTGACCCTGGCCGCGGGCATCGTCCAGGATCTGGACCTCAACACCCGGATCTGGACGAAGGACTGAGGCCGGAGGGCCGAGCGCCGTGAAGACTCTGGCCGAGTTCAGGGAGTTCTACGACCGGGAACTGGTCTCCGCGATAGGGCCCTTCGAACGGCAGCGCAAGAAGACGCTGCTGCGCATCGGCATCGCCGCCGTGATCATGCTGGCCCTGTCCGCGACTGCCCTGCTGCTCCTCGCCGATCGCCTGGGGTTCTTCGGCGTCATCGGCGTGCTGTTTGCCGCTCACTCGGTAGTGGCCATCGTCGGCGGTCTCTCACTGCGCGGCTACAAGCGGGGCTTCAAGGACGAGGTGGTGCGCCGCGTGGTGGAGTTCATCAACCCGAAGCTGTACTACCGCGCGAGGGGCTGCGTGCCCCGGAGACAATTCAGCGCCAGCCACCTCTTCGAGTACAGCGTCGACCGCTACCGGGGCGAGGACTTCGTCAGCGGCAGGCTTGGGAAGACCAAGGTCCGGTTCTCCGAGGTCCACGCCGGGCACGAAACCCGAAACAGCGAGAGTGGAAGCGGATACCGCCCCCTGTTCAAGGGACTCTTCCTCACTGCGGAGTTCAACAAGAAGTTCAAGGGCACCACCGTGGTGGTTCCCGACCTCGCCGAGCGAGCGTTCGGCGGCTGGCTGGGCAGGCTGCTTCAGAACAGGAACTTCATGCGCACGGGCGAGCTGGTCAAGCTGGAGGACCCCGACTTCGAGAAGTACTTCGCGGTCTACGCCGACGATCAAGTTGAGGCCCGCTACATCCTGACCCCCAGCCTGATGCGGCGCCTGGTGGAGTTCCGCGAGCGGCCCGAGACCGGCGACCGGATCCTCGTCTCCTTCGCGAACGCCCGGGTGAACGTGGCCGTGCCCCTGAGGCGGAACATGCTCGAGCCGCGGTTCTTTCGCAGCCTGCTCGACTTCCACATGATCCGGGAGTACTACCTGGACCTGACCCTGGCTCTGGGCATCGTCCAGGACCTGGACCTCAACACCCGCATCTGGACGAAGGAGTAGGCCGCCTACGGCCTGATCCGCAGCGAGCGGACGGCCTCCTCTATCTTCTTGCGGTCCGCGGTGAGTCCGGCCCGCGGCCCCCAGGCCTCGAAGGTGTAGACGTAGTGTTTCTCGGCGACCACCGCGATGAGGTAGCCGTAGTCCTTTCCGCCGATCTCCTTGCTGCCGGCCTGCACGCGGGCCTCGGCCCCGGTCTGGAGCCTCAGTTTCGCCTCGGGCCGCAGGGCGAAGGCCCGACGCTCGACGAGCACCCGCCGGATCAAGCGGGACCAGAACTCCGCTTTCCCGCCCTCGTAGTTCCCGTGCCGCTGGAGGCGCAGCAGTACGCCGTCCGCGGACATGGCCCGGACGACGTGGTCCCTCTCGTAGTACTTGATGTAGGCCTTGGGCAGGACGAACCTGACGCCCCGCCGCCGGCCCCTGCCGCCGTAGAAGGTCTCGGTGGCTCTGCCGTGGGTCAGGTCGGCCCCCAGGCGCAGCACCCAGGGGAACGGTATTTCCGTGGCGATCCGCTTCTGCGGAAGGGGAGAGTTGAGATGCACCGTCAGCGCCGAGAAGGCCGAGCTGTTCTCCAGGTAGCGGATCCGGCCCTTCAAGAGCTCGATCTTCTCGGTCAGGCGCTCTATTTCCCTCTCGATCTTGAGGGTGTCCTCCATCTTGGCGGCCCTGTCAAGCAGTTTGAGCAGCCGCCCGTGGATCGCTTCGGCGTTCTTGAGGCGCGCGCGCAGGTCGCGCATCTTCTCGGTCTCGTCCGTTCCTTTGATCTCCCTCTTGACGACCTGGCCGAGCTTCTCGACCTTGGCGACGGTGTCCAGAAACTTGCCGGCCGGGACCTTGACGGTGATCGAACTCGCGTCCATCTCCTGGAGGTAGCCGCCCGCCGCCGCGGCCTGGCCGCGAATGCGCTCCAGCGAGTCCGCGATCTTCTCGACGACCATGTACAGGGAGGCGTTGTAAACCACCAGCCGCTTGCTGCGGTCCGCATCGAGCCTGGGCGCCTTGACGGGGGCACCGCGTTTACCTCCGCCCCTGGGGGCGGCGGACCCGGCTGCGACCGGTCGGGGATCGGCCTTGGCCGCTCCGGAATACCCAGTCTGAGAGTAGCACCCGATTGCCGCGAGGCCCGCGGCCGCCAGCAGTGAGAAACCCCAGAAGACCCGTGAGCCGAACTTGTTCATCGTTCTTCTCCCTCCCCTCCTACCCTCTCTTCCTCTTCCTTCGCCTCTTGAGCAGCGCGGGGATCAGCCCGGCCAGCTCCCCGGCGCTCCCTGCCGCCGCGTAGCCGGGCGCCCAGGCGCGCCCCGCCCCCAGGCCGCGCAGCTTGCCGAAGCGCAGCAGCGTCGCGTACCAGCGTATGTGATTGACCACCGCGCCGGCGGAGTGCTCCGGGTCGACGGTCAGGACCAGGCGCACCAGCTCCGGGCGGACCTCGACTTCGAGCACCTCCCAGCCGTGCTCGGCGGCCACCTGCCGGATGCACTCCTCCAGCGCCCCGGCGGCCTCGCCGGCGAGGAGCGGCTCCGCGCCGCGCGTGGCCCAGGCCAAGTGGTAGGTCACCCGCCCCAGGACCCCCGCGGCGCCCGAGCGGTGCCGCCCGCGCAGCCGACCCAGGGTCGCGTCGAGCACCCTGGTCCAGCCCCGGATGGCGATGCCCCGGCTGGCCCCGCGGGCGCGTTCCAGATATCCCTTCCTCTCCAGGGCCAGAACGTGCCCGCGCACCCCGTTGGGGTTGCGGATGCCCAGGCGCTCGCCCAACTCGGCCAGCGTCGGCGGGTAGCCGTGCTCGACGGCGTGATCGCGAATGGCCAGGAGCACGCGCTGCTGGCGGTCGGTGAGTTCATCGGTCATGGGCTCATCCTGTAAATGCGTACATCACTGTATATATTTACACTAAACGGGACAGGAAGTCAAGTAATAACGGTGGCTGTGGAGCTGTTGAAAAAGTCCGGTGCGCATGTGTTTGGAGCAGGGGGCAGAATCGGACAGCGCTGCACCCGGCGCGAATTGGGGGGATACGAAAGCGGCCCTGCGTCAACTCCCGCGTTCGGTGCTCCCCCGGAAGCTTTTTCAGCAGGCCCGGTGTCACCGGAATGGTTCATAACGGTGGGTGTCACCGGAATGGTTCCTTCTTCGCTGCGTGGCGGTAGACGTAGATTCCGGGGGCGATGCCTTCCTGGTAGAGGACCAGCGCGTTGTGCCCGGGGTCGTAGTAGCCGGCGTACCCGTAGCCGCGCCAGCCGGTCTTGGTGTCGTCGGGAGGCGCCTTGCCCTGGACCTTGACGGTCTCCCACTTGTCCTTGGCGAGGTCGTAGGCGTAGACGTTCCACTTGCCCTTCCTGCGCCAGTGCGCCTTGGAGTAGAGCAGGAAGGCGTCGGCGTTGCTGTCGTAGGCGAAGACGCTGTGGGCGTCGTGGCCGTAGCCGGGGGTGTCCGCCCCGCGCTTCCAGGTGTTGGCGGTCACGTCGTAGATGTAGGTTCCCTTGGCCTGCACCGCGACGATCTTCTTGTGCTTCATGCTGTAAGCGGCTTGCACCTCCGAGCGCGGCGCCTGCTGGGGCTTGGCCTTCATGGCCAGGCTGCGGACCTTGCTGGAGGACATCAGCCGCTCCCACTTGTTGGTCTTGGCGTCGTAGGACCACATCGCGTGGTCCTGGGGCACGCGGTTGGTCGCAGAGACGTACCAGATGGTCTTCCTGACGTCAGGCAGGTAGACCAGTGTCCCGCCCATGCCGCGCATCACCGGGGCGGGCCCCTCGTTCTGCTGGAGACGCCAGCGCTTCTTCGTGTCATCATATATGTACATGGTCGAACCCGGCTTGAGCTGGGCGAGGAGCTTGGCCTCGTCCCGCCCGGTGTACTTGGCGTACCACTTGGTCTTGCTCTTGAGGAACGGCCCGTCGAGGACCGCCCAATAGAGTTGTTTGGTGCGTTCGTCGTAGGTCACTCCGTCCCAGGTGTGCCGCGGGAAGACCGGGCCGCCGTTCTTCTTGGCCCCGAGGTACCCATCCTTCACCTCACAGGTCTCCCACCACTTCCTGGCCCGCTTCGAGAACTCCTTCTCGCGGAAGGCGGCGTCCTTCTTGGCCCGTTCCTGGAGCTTCCTGAAAACGCGGTAGTCGTTGCCGGGCGGGCAGATCATGTGCCAGGTGTTGCTGCCGAGGTGATACTCCCAAACGTCGTTCAAGAGGTGGGGAACCCCGTGATTGGCGCCGCAGTACATGGCCGCACCCCGGTCGGGGGCATAGACCATCTTGTTGCAGAAGTTGCGCACGCCCGGCCCATTCTTCAGAGTGCTGTGATACTTGCCGGCGTCGGCGGGCATCACCTTGAACTTGCCGAGCATCAGCCCGGTGCGCGCGCCCACGCCCTTCAGCTTGGCGATAACCTTGGAATCGTCCTTGTAGGGCTGGGGGAAGTCCTTCTCGCCGGACAGGACCGGACAAGCCCATGCACACAGGACGGCCAGGAGTCGGATCTTCATGCTGCCTCCAGCTATGGACCTATCATCAGTTGTTAGCCATCAGCGGAGAGCGCAACTCTCCGTTGCCTGGTATGTCTTCCTGAGTCTCACGATGCGTCTGTTCAGGACATCCGCCACGTAGATCGCCTTGTAGCTGGCACCCACCGCCAGGGGCCAGCCGAGCGGGATCTCGGGCGTCTTGATCGGGCTCGCTTCTCCCGAGCCGCGCGAGTCAGTGTTGCCGTAGTGGCCGAACTTGAGAATCCGGTTGCCCTCGTTGTCCACCACCTGCACCGAGAAGGTGATCGCGTTGGGGATGTAGAGCCGCCCCCAACCGTCGACTTGGAACATCGGCTGGCGGCAGTAACAGGCACTACCGAAGACGCCGCTCATGCTGCCCAGGCCGGGATAGGCCTTGGTGGCGTTCTCGACGAACATGTTCCCCATGCAGGGATAGGTCCCCTCGTGCCTGAGCCTCAGGCCCTTCATGCCCGCGGAAACCTTCTTCTCGGCTCTGGGCGGACGGGAACCCTTGCCGCCCAGGAGGTGCACCGCCCCGCCCTGCGGGCTGACCTTGACCACGCTGCCGACCACCGCCGTGTATGCCGGGTCCTTTTCGAAGCCGGCCGGTGGCTTGTGGCCGGCGGGCTTGCCGCGCAGCCCCACGTAGATGTTTCCCTGCCAGTCGAGCCCGATCCCGCCGGCGTTACACAGGTTCGGGCCGGCGCTGTCAAAGAGCACGCTGGAGAAGTACTTGTGCTTCTTGGTCATGCGCGGGTCGTTCTTGAGGTACTTGTGATCCTCGGGCCTGCCGTCCGGCCCGAAGACCACCACGCCGGTGGGCACGTTGACGTGGACGTTGATCATCTGCAGGGAATACACGCGGCCGGTCGGGTCCGCGGTAATCCCCGCGGTGCCGAAGCCCGCTCCCCAGCGACCCCAGGCGAAACCGGCGGTGTTGGCCGGGCCCTTTCCGTTGCCGCCGCGTCCGGGCAGGGGCAGTGGCTTGAGGTCCCTGCCGAACTTGAGGATCGGTCCGTTGAAGCTTCTGGTGACGTTGATGTACCAGTTGCCGTCCAGACCCACTCCCATGTCGGTCGCGTTCTTGAACGGCAACTTGACGCGCTTGCCACTTAGCCCCTGGTATCCGGCCGCCGCGGAGAATTCTGCACGGCTCACAACCAGGTCGTTCTCGGGGTGGACCGCCAGGCGGGTTACGACGCCAGCGTGGGTGTTGTCCCCGGTGATCCCGTGGGGCGTCTCGGCGCACTTGCCGTCGCGGTCCTCCAGGCGGAGTATCTGGGAGGGCTTGTCGATGTTCCAGCCTCCCGCCGAGCGGCTCAAGCCCACCCAGAGGACCGGGACCGCGGCACCATCATCGAGGGCGAAGACCGCTTCGTACCCCGCGCCGCGGAGATTCAGTCGCCACAGTTCCTTGCCGCCGTTCTTCCAGCCGGCGAACTTGGCCACGCTCTTGTAGGCCTGGTGGTAGCCGCTCTTGGCGACGCTCATGACGTAGACGGCGCCGGTCTTCCTGTGAACCGCCAGGTACTTGGGGGACTTCACCTTGAGCTCGCCGAGTTGCTTGCCGTCGGGGCTCAGAGCCACCACGCGGCTCCCGCCGGTGTCGCAAACCAGGAGATTGCCGTCCTTGTCGAAGGCGCTGGCCCCGGTGCTCTTGGCTCCCTTGATGTCGGCGAACTTCTCGATGCCCCCGCCGGCGCGGAGGTTCATGCGGTAGACGCGCCCCTTGGGGTACTTGACGGGGCTGCCCTTGGGCCAGGGGTTCTTCTGGTAGATCCCGGTGACGTAGGCGTGCTTCCCGTCCGGCGAGAGGGTCAGGAACGAGTTCCTGACCATGTGCCACTTGTAGAGGGTGATGTGCGGCCGGTTGGCCTTGGTCCAGAACGGGCGGGAGATCCAGTCGCCGGCGACGCCGCCGTCCGGGCCGAGGCGTCCCAGAGAGCTGCCGCCCGCGAAGTGGAGGATGCCGTCGCTCCCGATTCGCGAAGCTATCCTGCCTCCAGGCGCACCGCGCAGCACCGGCCAGACGCCGTCGGTGTTGCGCGGGACCAGGTGCTTGCCCGGGGCCTCAACCATGTTGAAAGCCTTGACCTTGCCCCCGGGCAGGTTGGCGGGCGTGGGGATCAGCGTGCGCCGGTACTCGCCCTTGCGATCGAACACTTGCAGGTAGGATCCGCGACCGGGCTTGCCGCTGTTCCCGGCCGACGACGAGTAGACGTAGAGGTTGCCCTTCGGATCGGTGGCCATGCCCCGCAGCGCGCCGACGTAATAGCGGTCCTCGCCGACGAAGCCGTCCAGTTCGACGTTCATTCCCAGGCGCACCCGCAACTTGAAGGGCCCGCCGCTCGCCGGCTTCCCCGCGTCGTTGCGCAGGTCCCACTCGATCTCCTGCCTAAGGCCCCTCTTGAGCGGCGCGGGCGGGGCCCCCTTTCCGCCCAGGACTCCGGCGGCGAGGTGCCTGATGATCTTGCCCTTGGCGTCGAGGATGCTCACCTCGATGTCGGTCGGAGATGAAGCCGCGAAGGATATCTTGGTCTTGCCGTTGACTCTGGTTGCCGTCGGCGGGGAGGCGAACTTCACCTCGCCGGCCAGAGCGATGGATGACAGGAACGCCAGCGTCACAGCCGCACGTATCTTCAGATTCATTGTTACCCCCGAATGATCAATTTCGACATCCTGTCGAATCGTCGAGATTCCGCCATCCGTGGCGGAGTCTTGACTAAGACCTCGATCTCATCGCGACCCCTTGGGGCCCCGCCGAGATCGACCGCGCTTCGCGCGCCTGCCATCTCACGCCTTACCTTTCACCAATCTCGCCGGCACGGTGATCCGTGCCGGCGTCATGTCCGGTCTGGTGCGGCGCTGTTCCAGCCGGTTGATGGCCGTTTCCGCCATGGCGGCGGCGCTCCAGGTTACCGTCGGGGGGACGTAGCCGCCGTTGAAGATCGGTTTGAACTGCTTCTCGTAGACTTCCTGGGCGCACCAGCCGACGAAATCGAAATCCTTGCCCGGCTTCAGGCCCAGGTCCCGGGCCGCCTGGTGCACCGCGGCGGCGAGCGGTCGCCAGAGCGCGAGGAGGCCGGTGGCCCGATTCTTCCCGGAGAGGAGCTTCCTGGCGTGGGCCAGAAGGTCGTCGCTCGCGAGCGACTCGTAGATTGTGTGGGAGAACGTCAGTCCCTTCCTGGCCAGAACCGAGGCCGCTCCGCCGTACCGCGAGTTGGCGTGATACGTCCGATAGCCCGATCCCAGCCAGGCGATTCTCTCGTGCCCCTTCTCAATGAGATAATCGGCGGCCAGCGCGCCTCCGGCGAAGTTGTCCTGGACAACCGCGTCGTAGCCCGCGTTCTGATCCCAGCTGTCTATCGCCACAACCGGCATGCCCGCGCTGGTCGCGGCGCTCAGGACTTCCGGATAGGCCGAGTCGATAACCAGGCCCCACGCGCGAGTCTCTTTGATCTGAGTCAGCACCTTGCCGATGCGGTCACGGGTGGAGAGCAGACTTAACAGTTCCCAGCCGCGTTCCTCGGCGCAGCGCTGGAGATTGTCCCCCAGCGCGCGGTACAGAAAGTCCCAGCCGCCGATGATGCTCTCGCGCGACAGCAGGAAGGCCACCGGGCAGCCAAGAGACGGGTCGCCGGCGCGAGCCATCACCTGGTAGCCCTTTCCGGGCCGCGCGGAGACCAGTCCCTCGCTCTCGAGGGCCTTGAGTGCCCGGCGCGCGGTCATTCGCGCGACGGAGTGCGTCCTGGCGAGTTCCCGTTCCCCGGGTATGAAGGAGCCGCCGGGATAATCTCCGCTGGCGATTTCCGCGCGCAAGAAAGCGGCCAGACCGCTGGAGGCGGGGCCGTTGCCAGCGCCTATGAGCGGTATAGCGGCGGTATTCATTACGGACTCCTAGCGGTCTATACACTGCAGAGGCTTAATGGTTCATGGATTTCAGTGATTGTGCATAACATGTTGTAGCACAGTATGATATGGAAAGCAGATCTGGCCCTCTGCTCCCCCCAATAGAACCGGGCGTCCCTGGGGGACGCCCGGCCGCCGTGATGCCTCGCCCGCGTGGGGCGACTGCATCTCGTTCGTTACCTGCCGCCGCAGGAGCAGAGCTTCTCGGTCCGGCCGGTGCCGGCGCAGGTCCGGCATTTCTTGCCGTGGCTCGTCCCGGTGCCCCCGCACATGCCGCACTTGCCCGTGGTGAACCCGGTGCCCCCGCACTTGGAGCACTTCTTGGGCTTGGGCTTCCTGACCACGATCACCAGGGGTCCCAGCACCGGCTCCTTCCCCGGGCGCATCTCGGCCCGGGCCATCGCGCCGGTCGCCAGCAGCGCAACCGCCGCCGCCATCGCAATCAAACGTTTCATCTCGTTCTCCTCCTTTTCAGCGCAGGAAGCACGGCCCGCACGGCCCGATGGGCTTGGGGGGCCGGGGCCGCTTATTTTTTTTCAGGGTTCGCAAACCGCTGGCGCTCAGTGACTCAGGTCCGTCCAAAGGTGCGCCCCCCGAACGAACCGGGCCGTGCCCGGCCCCGGGTATTTAAGTCCCGAATTTCCAAAACCTTGGCGCGCGCGCCGCGTCTAATACCTCGGGGGAGGTCCAGGAGGCCCCCGCCGGCCGGGGCCGGGGCGGGGCGTTCCCCGCTGCTTTTGACTTTGGCCCCCTCTTCGCGTAGAATGTTAAAATACAGGGGGTTATGTTCGCGGAGCTGCCCCCGGCCGCGGACCGGCCCTAGCAGGCCGTTGAAAAATGGGGCGGCCGTGATTGGAGACAGAATGGTTCAGATTCGAGGAGAGGTCCCGAAGTCGATGCCCAAGCATCGTCTTCGGGTCCTCGACGAAGAAGACGGACCGTTACGGCCCAACCCGAAGGGCGGCAGGCGGTCCCGTCGCGCTGCTTCGTTCTCGGGATTCGCCCGATGCCAGAGGCATCGCGCTCACCCTCGGGCCTCGCATCGCTCGGGAGCGCCTGCCGTCACGGCGCTCCATTTTTCAACGGACTGCTAGGGAGAGCCCGCCCTTGGCTGACCAAGAGCGCCCGGAAGAGCGCCAGCCGGACCTCACCCGGGACCCCGCGCCGGTGGACCCCGGCGCGGAGACCGTCGAGTCCGAGCCCGGTTCGGAGCCGGCGCCCGCGCCGGCGGACCCGGGGCCCAAGCGGCCCCGGCCGTCCGAGACCACCTCGCTGCGCGGCCAGGAGTTCGGCGAGTACCGCATCATCTCCGAGGTGGCCCGCGGGGCCATGGGCATCGTCTACCGCGCCGAGCAGAAGCGCCTGGGCCGCGAGGTGGCCCTCAAGGTGCTGCTGGCCGGCGAGCACGCCTCCGACGCCGAGGTCCGCCGCTTCACCCGCGAGGCCCAGGCCCTGGCCCGCCTCAAGCACCCCAACATCGTGCCCATCTACGACATCGGCGAGGTCGGCGGCCGGCACTTCTTCACCATGGACTTCGTCGAGGGCCAGACCCTCAGCCGGGTGCTCTCCGAGCGCCAGCTGACCGTCACCGAGGCGCTGCACATCATCTCCCAGGTCGCCGACGCGGTGGCCGCGGCCCACACCCGCGGGGTCATCCACCGGGACATCAAGCCCAGCAACATCATGCTGGACTCCGACGGCGGCGTGCACATCATGGACTTCGGCCTGGCCAAGAGCTCCGGCGCGGAGACCAAGCACACCCGCGACGGCACCACCATCGGCACGCCCGCCTACATGCCCCCCGAGCAGGCCAAGGGGGACATCTCCCGGGTCGACGAGCGCTCGGACCTCTACTCCATGGGCGCGGTGCTCTACGAGATGCTCACCGGGCGGCCGCCCTTCGGGGGCACCAACCTCCTGGAGATCGTCCTGGCGGTGATCAACGAGGACCCCCCCCCGCCCCGCAGCGTCAGCCCCCGGCTGCCCCGCGAGCTCGAGATCATCGTGGTCAAGTGCATGGAGAAGGATCCCGCCCGGCGCTACCACACCGCCGGCGAGCTGCGCGAGGAGATCCGCCGCTACCAGAGCGGCGAGCCCATCCGCGCCCAGCCGCCCAGCTTCCTCTACCGGGCTCGCAAGAAGCTCCGCAAGCACTGGGTGGCCCTGACCATGGCCGCCACCGTGCTGCTCGTCGCCGCGGCCGCCTACGGCTACGTCACCTACATCCTCCAGCAGCAGGAGATCGAGCGGGTCGAGGGCAGCAAGCCGCAGTGGAAGGAGGTCGACCGCTGCGACTTCGCCGCCGGGCCCCGGGCCGCCGACTGGCAGGCGGTCCGCGGCTCCTACCAGGACGCCTACCTCGATCCGGTCTCCGCGCTGCAGCGCCGTGCGGTGGTCCCGGACCGCGAGCTGGTCTCCCGCAAGCTGATCTACGGCAGCACCCGCGCGGTGCTGACCTTCGAGCTGGCCGCGCCGCTGGGGGGGCGGCCCCTGGGGCTGGGCTTCGGCGGCGACCGCGTGACCGGCGTCTTCCGGCTCTCGCCCGGCCGGCTGGAGCTGGCCGCCACCACCGCCCCGGACGGCACCTCGGTCGGCCCCAAGGTGGTCGCCGACCGGCGGATGCCCCCCCTGACCGTGGGCAAGACCTACCGGGCCACCGCCGAGCGCCGCGGGATGGTGCTGCGCTTCCGGCTGGAGGAAGTCTCCGCTTCCGGCGAGGCCGCCGAGATCACCGAGCTGACCTACGCGCACCTCAACCTCTCCCACTGGCGCTACAAGAACCTCAACGTGGTGCTGCGCGGCGGGCGGGAGGTGCTCCGCCCCCGGCTGCTGGTCGTCGAGCGGCTGCTCCTGCCGCGGCTGGCCAGCGCGCTGGTGGGCGCCGACAGCATGTTCTTCCGCGGCGACTACAACGGGGCCATCGAGGAGTACAACGCGATAGTCAACCCCACCGAGGGGGGCGGGGCCCCGCCCAGCCTCGCCGAGCAGGCCGTGGCCCACTGCCGCCTGGGCCTCTACCACGAGATCAAGAAGCACCCCGACGAGGCCCTGGGCCACTACGAGCTGGCCCGCAAGCTGGCCGGGCAGGCCGCCGGGGGCGAGGCCGACGAGCTCCTGCGCTCCGCGCGCGCCGAGGCCCTGCTGTGCGAGATGGCGGTGGCCGGGCGCAGCGGCCAGGCCGGCCGGGTCTTCAGCCTGCTGCCCGAGCTGGAAGAGGGCGCCGGCGGGGAGCTCCGCGGGCCCTGGGTGTGGGACATGGGCGCGCTGGTCGCCGAGCTGGCCGGGCGCCGGGACCAGGTGCGCCTGGCCCGGGACCTGGCCGCGCGGCTGTCGGCCCCGGGGGGCTCGGCGGTGCTGGGCCGCAACCTCAAGGAGGTCGGCTGGGCCCTGGTGCGCGACAAGCGCGCCGGCGACCTCGAGCGCCTGGTGGCCGCCTGGGTCGGGCGCCTGGGTCCGACCCCCGCGCCGCTCCTGGACTGGGCGCGGCTGGCGGCCGAGGCCGGCGACGCCGAGAACTGCGCCCGGCTCTTCCGCGCGGCCGCCCGGCGCCTCAAGCCCGGCAACCGCGAGCTGGTCTACCACGCCGACGAGGCCTGCGCGGCCTTCAGCCGGCGCCGCGAGTTCGCCCAGGTGCCCCGGGTGATCGCCGCCGCGGGGGTCAGCGGGCTGAAGAAGGCCTACCTCGAGGCCCTGGACGAAACCCTCAAGATGCGCGGCCGCGCCGGACGGGCCCAGGCCCTGAACCTTCTGGCCTTCGCCCGCGGGCACTGGAAGGCCGACGCGGAGATCGCCGAGCGCGCCTGCCGGCTGGGCGAGGCCTTCTGCGGCGCGGGGGCCTACGCCAGCCTGGGCCAGGTCCACCGGGCCTACCCGGCCAAGGGCCTGGCCGCCGTGTACGTCAAGGCGGTCCGCGCGGTGCACGACTCCGACGCGCCGGTGGCCAGGGCCCTGGAGCTCTTGCGCGAGGCCCGCCGCAACTTCGGCGCGGGCCACGCCGGGCTGGCCCGCCTGGCCGCCGAGGAGATCGGCGCCAAGTACGCCGAGTGCCGCAACGAGGGCGACCACCGGCTGGTCCGCGAGGCCCACGCGGCCTACCCCTCGCGGCTGCACCTGGCCAACTTCGTGACCGCCTTCGAGAGCCTGCTGGCCAAGCCGCGCTACGACCAGGCCGGGGAGCTCTTCGCCTACGCCCGCGCGCAGCTGGGCCCGGACGCGCGCCTGGCCGAGGTGGTGCGCCTCCTGACCGAGAGCCCCCCGCGCGACGAGGACCTGGCGGCCTTCATGCAGCAGCTCGCCGCGGTGGAGCCGGCGCTGGCGGCCAGCCCCGCGGAGCTGGCCGCCTGGCGCCTGGAGCTGGCCCGCTATCACCTCATGGCCGGCGGGGTCCGCGAGGCGCTGGCGACCTACGAGCGCGTCTGGGGCAAGAAGTCCGGCGCGCCCCGCGAGCTGGCCGTGGAGGCCCGCCTGCGCCGGGGCCTCTTCCGGGCGCTGGGCAGCGGGCGCGGCGAGCACAAGGAGGCCGAGCGCCTGCTGGCCGAGGCCGCCAGGCTGGCCGCCAAGAACTCGCGGGCCAGGGCCATCGCCGCGGCGGTGCTCCAGAAGGGCAAGCTGGACGCCGAGGCCTTCCGCAAGCAGGCCTCCCGGCTGAAGGTCTCCCGCTCGGAGGTCGAGCTGGTCCTGGCCGCGAACGCCTCGCTGGCCGGGGACGCGCCCGCCAGGAACGGCCACCTCAGCCGGGCCTACGCGATCATCACCGGCGAGGAGAAGAGCTTCGCCTGGCCCTACGAGGTGCTCAAGCTCAAGGTCGAGGCCGCGCTGCGCTCACACGGTTAGCCGCCGCGCTAGCCGGGCCCGTCGCGGATTCTACAACTGCTTTCACCACAGAGGCACTGAGGCACAGAGATTCTCTCCTGGTCGCGGAGGAGCACGTCCGTCCTGCTGGAGGTCCCCGCCGCGTCCAGACTCACATCTTCCTCGGTGCCCGCCACGGCGGGTAAATCTCTGTGTCTCTGTGGTTGATCAAGGCGCGCCCAGTGCATGTGGCGCCTGTGAACCAGCAGCGTCCGGGCCGCGCGGGCGGCGAGAGCGGCGTCAGGCCCCGCGGCGAGGTCCAGGAGTCTGTTGATCGCCAGCGCGGCGGCGAACTGCGCGGCGGCCAGCCGCGCTTGCGGATAAACCCGGTCCCAGGCCCGGGGATAGATGAACGCCCAGCGAGCGACGTCTTCGGCATCGCGACCGACCTCCCCGGCGATGGAGGCGTAGGGCTCGCCGTGGGCCACGCGGTTGGCAGCGTAGGTTATACGCTTTCCCAGTTCCGCGGGAGCGGGTTCCTCAACCAGCCATTCGGGGTATTGCGGAGTCCCCTCCGCAGCCATTGCGGATTGCGGATCGCGGATTGCGGATTGAGCCGTTCCGCATTCCGAATTCCGAAATCCCAAATCACGAGGCTTCGCGCGGCTGCATCCTCCCCGCCTGCGGCGTTCCACGTGTCTGCGATGAATCAAGAGCTCTCTCGCGGCTTTTTCGGAAGCCTCGCTGTCGTCGCCTTTGAGCAGCGCGGTGAGGTGCGCGAGGGTCCCGCCGGCGGTCTCCTGCAACCTGAGCTTCTCGGCGCGGGCGTAAAGCGGCCCCCAGATCTCGGGGTGGTCCAACGCGAACGTAAGAAGATCGCCCTCGGAGTACGGCGTCTCTTCCGCGATAAGCGCCCACGATACCCCCCGGGCGCGCTGGCGCGCCGCGCTGATGAGAACTTCGGCAGCCGGTTGCTGGTTGCCGGTAGTCGGTATCGCCGGCTGGGCCGGCGCGGGCTTCCGCCCGGAGGGCGATTTCCTGGCCGGGTCACGCATCACGGTCGTTCATCCATAATCGCACCTTGTAATGCCTTGCTATATGTAATATATCGCCGATTGCGGGGAATGTCAAGATGAAAAGCGAGAAAATAATAGCGGTGTCAGGATAACTACACATAAAATACTCCCATCCAAGGGGATGCGCGCAGTCACAAAACTCAAGCCCCTGATTCTCAGGTGCTTGCGGCACCCGCCAAGCAACCCGGCTGTGGGTCAGAGGTTACTGACTACTGACCACCGACAACCGACAACCGGCACCTCAATAGCTCCGGCCCCACAACACCTAATTCCCCCGAACCGAACCGGGCGCCCCGAGGGGCGCCCGGCCACCGTGATGCTTCGCCCTGATCGGGCGCCTGATTACTTCTTGTTGGACTTGGTCTTCGTCTTGGTCTTGGCCGGGGCCTTGACCGGCTTGCCCTTGATGGGCTTGGGCTTTTCGGCCTGGACGGGTATGGGCGTCGCCTTCAGAAGCTGGCCCATGGCCCCGCCCACCGCGCCGGGAGTCGTCTTCGGGAAGATGCTCTTGCGCTTCTTGGGCTCCCCCGCCGTCGCCAGCGAGAAGAGGCCTGCCAGAGCCATGACCGCAGCGAGTGTCAGGAAACGTTTCATCTCTTTTCCCCTTTCTTCCTGGTTGAGTTGTCCGTCATCAGCCGCTTTGACTCCGCGCCGCGCCGGCGGTTTCGCGAATTCTCCGAAAGGGGCCGACATTCACTTGTGCAGAGGCTTTCCCGGCGGGTTTTCGCGGGATATTGGGGGTGTTGGGGACGCTTATGCCCTTGAGGCCCGGCGGCGGGCGGGTAACATGGGGGCTCGCCCAATGACTGGAAAAGGAGGCCGAACCATGAAGCGCCGCATGGCAGTCCTGATGCTCTGCGCCTTCCTGCCGGCTCTGGCCCGCGCGGGAGAGGCCGAGAACAAGAAGGAGATCACCAGGCTCAAGGCCGAGGTCGCCAGTCTCAAGATTCAGATCCGTATGCTCCGCTCCGCGCTCGATAGCCTCCAGCGCCGCGTCAAGAAGCTGGAGAAACCCCGGATCGTGATCGTCCGCGAGCTGGCCAGCGGGGAGGAATACAAGCTCGGCGCCAAGGAGAGGGCCGTGGTCAAGTCCCTGCGGACATACTGCTCCGGGCAGATCGTGTACCACCGCTATGACTGGGACAAGGACGGCGTTCTCGAATACGCCACGCCCTTCACCGCGCTGGCCACCACCAAGAGCCAGGACGGCAAACCCATCGAGCTGATCGACAAGGCCATGGCCGCGGCCGCCGGGGCCAAGGGCAAGGCCAAGGACGGCTACCTCTTCCAGGACATGGCCGCGATCGCCGGCGTCAAGATCAACTGGATCGACGACTACGCCCTGTGCGCAACGCCGGCCAAGTACGGCGTCGAGACCAAGCTGACCTTCATAATCTCGACCAGCGGCACGGTCTGGGCCAAGGACCTGGGCAAGGCCGCCTTCATGAAGCTGCGCCCCCGGAACCCGGCAAAGAGCGGCTGGGTACGGGTGAAGTAGCCGGGCGGGAACGCCGGCTCACTTTGCCAGCGGTTCCCCGCGCAGCGAGAGGTTCCTGATGCTGAAGGGCAGCTTGCGCTTCTCGGTCTTCTCGTAGAGCTCCACGGTCACCTTGGCCTTGGCGGGCGGCGCCGCCTTGCAGCGGAAGCTGAAGGTGTACTTCCCCTTCCATCCGCGGTATCCCGATCTGTTAACATCCAGCTGCTTGCCGTCCGCGCCGGCGAACTTGAAGCTCCTGACGGCGCTCGGCGAGTCGACTTTCAATTGCAGATCGAAGCTCTTGAAGCCCGGGTTGATCGAGCGGACCTTGGCGCCCAGGGCCTTGCCCTCCGCGCCCTTTTTGATCTCTATCTCGCCGAGATCCACCTGCTTGCTGCCGGTGCCCACCACGTAAGTAATGTGGCCGGAGATTTCTTTGAGACCCCTGGCCCCGGCGGGCAGGGGGGCCAGCCCTACGGTGAACTGCGCGAAGCCCTTGTTCTTGCCGGTGAGGTAGGCGCCCTGGGTCTTGCGCTGGAACTCCGTCGCGGGCAGGAGGTCCGCCCCGGTGTCGGCCACCGCGCGCTCGACCGCGCCGTTCTCGACCTTCAGCACCGGGCCGGGCAGCTCGCCGATAAGCTGGACCTGGCAGCCGGCCCGCGCCGGGAAGAGGCCGCGGTCCTTGGGGAGGTCCAGCTCGGGCTGGTGCTGGACCTGCTTGACCCACAGCTTCTTGAAGCCCGCCCCGGCCTTGGGGGCCGCGACTGAGGGCCCGGGACCGGCCGGCGCGCCCCCTCCCGCGCCGGCGCCCAGCTTCTTCCTGAGCGCCGCGTCCGCGGCCCGGGCCGCGGCGACCTCCTTGGCGTAGTCGAACAGCGGCTTCCCGACCTTCTCGACCACCGCCCGGGGGGGCTCCCTGCTGCCGAAGAGCTTCTCCATGACCTCGGGCACTTCCATCTCGTCCAGCCGGCCGCGGCCCTCGGTGGCCTGCTTCTTCCAGAACTCCTCCCGGGCGGCCTGCTGGTCCATGAGCTTCAGGAAGTCGTCGCCCTTGAGGACGAGGCGCACCGACTTGCCGTCGGGCAGCTTCTTGAAGCAGGAGGCCTCCCCGACCTTCCCGGGCAGGTGCACCACGGTCTCGAACTCCAGGCCAGAGAGCATCGCGACCATCATGCCGCGGCCCTGCTGCCACTTCATCTTTTCCTGGAGTACGCGGCGCTCAAGGTCCTTGCCGGCCAGCTTGCGGGGCGGGGCCTTGGCGGCCTTCTTCCCGGACTTGACGAAGCCCAGGACCAGCCCGCCCGCGGGGGTCCTGGCGACTTGCACCCGCCAGCCCTCCAGCTTGAGCCCGGCGACGTTCTTGAAGTAGGCGGTGCCGACCAGCAAGATGCGGCCGTCGGCGGCCACCTTCCAGGTCAGGTCCTTCCAGGCCTCGACGCCCTTGCTGCCCTCGACGAGCTTCCTGGCGGCCTTGGCCGACTCGGCCTGCGGGTCGAG
Source organism: uncultured Planctomycetia bacterium (assembly GCA_964581145.1). Classification (GTDB taxonomy): domain Bacteria; phylum Planctomycetota; class SZUA-567; order JAKLDR01; family JAKLDR01; genus CAZONU01. The sequence continues at coordinate 8,160 of CAZONU010000005.1, read as the reverse complement.
CTCCCCGCCGCCCGTCAAGTTAGGTTGGGCCGGCGCCAGGCGGCGCACGGCCACCTTGCCGGAGCCGTCGGGGTTGAGGGTGTACTCGTCGCGGACCTTCTGGCAGCCGGCGGCCAGGACCAGCGCGGCGGCGGCGACTCTCGCGATACTGCGGACCATGGCGTCTCTCCTTTCGGTGAATCCCGGCGGCATTCTAGCCGGCGGGGGAGGCCCCTGCCATTACAAACCCGGCCGGGTTCTGTAACGCGCGACCCCGCCGCCCGAGTGTTGATTCCCCCGCGCGCCGCGGATATGCTGGCGCGCGCCCGATCATTGAAAGAGGAGGCCGCGCCATGACGCCGGAAGCGAACAACGACGAGAAGAAGCCCCCGCCCCGGAAGGCCGGTGAGAGGCCCGCCTGGGTGACCAACCCTTACGGCCGGCCGGTCGACGAGCAGGTCCCGGAGTTCCTGGAGTCGGCCGCGCGCCTGGTGCGCATGCTCCAGATGCTGGGCGGGGGGCTGGTCCTGCTGGCCGTGCTGGGCATCGCCGTGGCAGTCGCTTCCGTGAGCGCCCTCACGCCGCTCGTGGCGCTCATTGTCTTCAGCGGCGTGGTGCAGATTGTCATCGCCGTTCTGATCTACGCACTGGCCAAGGTGGTGGAGACCGCAGCGCCGCTCCTGGCCCGCGCCGCGCGGCGCGGCTGAACTCGTCCTCCGGGAGGGAAGCGCCATGAGAGCCCGCCTCTCGGCCTGCGTCCTGGCCGCCCTGGCCGCGTCGGCGGCGCCCGCCGAGTCGGTGTGGATCGAGGGCGAGAAGCCAGCCAAAAGCAGCTTCCGCAAGCACGGCTGGTACGACCGGGTCAACAAGAAGGTCATGTCCGGCGGCGACTGGCTCAGCCACTACGACAAGGCCCGCGCCGGCCAGGCCCGCTACGACTTCGCGGTCAAGGCCGCCGGCGATTACACGTTATGGCTGCGCTGCAACTACTTCCGCGCCAGGATGGAATGGAGAAAGGCCGGCGGCAAGTGGGGGGCGGTGGACCTATCCGCCGCGCGCGACAAGCTGATGATCTCCCCGCGGCCCGACCACCGCTTCCTGGGCTGGGTCAAGGTGGCCAAGCTGAAGCTGGCCGCCGGGAAGCACTCCCTGGAGTTCAGGATCACGAGCAAGCTCGCCAACCACGGGGGCATCGACGCGGTCTGCCTGGTGGACTTCCCCTTCGTGCCCTCCGGCGCGAGCAGGCCCGGCAAGCCGGGGCCCGCGGGGCCCGCGGACTGGTTCCCGGTGGTGCTCGACGACGATGCTTTTTCCAAGGAGTCGGTGATAGACATGTCCGGCCTGCTGCACAGGCCCGCCGGGAAGCTGGGGTTCTTGAAACGTGACAAAGACGGCCTCAGGTTCGAGAAGGCCGCCGGGCGCGTCAAGTTCTGGGGCTGCGGGGCCAATGTGGACGACAAGCTCAGCCGCGCGGCGCAGACGCAGCGCGTGAGGTTCATGGCCAAGCACGGCGTTAACATGATCCGCCAGCACCCCGTCTTCGGCTTCCTGGGGCCGATGCGCGGCGGGAAGCTTGACGCGAAGAAGCTCGACGCCCTGGACTGGTGGTTCGCCGAGCTCAAGAAGCACGGGGTTTACTCAACGTGGTCGGTCTTTTATCCACTGATAGTCTCCAAGGGCGACGGCTACCCGCCGGAGCTCTTCGCGGAGCTGGAGGGGGGCCGCACTTACGGGATGGTCAACTTCTCGCGTCTGTTACAGGATTTGCAGCTGGCTTACGTCAAAGAGCTCCTCGCGCACAAGAACCCCTACACCGGTCTGGCTTACAGGGACGACCCCGCGCTGGCCGTGCTGGAGGTCCACAACGAGGACTGCGTCTTCTTCCACAACCCGCTCAATCTGCTTTCGGGCCCCAGGCCCAAGAAACCCCGGCACGCCGCGGTGCTGCGCAAGATGTTCTGCGCCTGGGCGAAAAAGAAATACGGCTCTGACGCCGCGCTCCGCAAGGCCTGGGGCACGCGCGACTCGCTGGCCGGCGGCGAGCTCGGCGTCTACGGCGCCTGGCAGATGAAGGGCGGGAGGCGCGACCGGCGCATGGGCGACTTTGTTCGTTTCCTGACCGATACCCAGCGCGGCTTCTTTCAACGTCGCGAAAAGGAGTACCGCGCGCTGGGCTTCAGGGGCGTCACGGTCACGACAGCGTGGCGGGCCGGCGGCCCCGCGGCCGGCGCGGCCAATCTGTACTGCGACGCGGCCGCGGACATGATCGACCGCCACAACTACTTCGGCGGGGGCGCCGGGCGCCACAACGTCGCGGTCGGGAAGCTCCGGGGCGCGACCCACCTGGCCCGCGCGGGCTCGGGGATACTGTCCAGCGGGCTGTATCAAGTCGAAAGCCGGCCCTTCGCCATGACCGAGTGGACCCAGTCGCCGCCCAATCAATGGAAAGCGGAGATCGCGCCTCTTTTCGCCTTTTACGGGATGGGGTTGCAGGGCTGGGACGCCAGCTACCACTTCCTCAACAGCCACCCGCGCATGGGCGACGGCTGGCCGGGCAACCGCAGCTACTCGACGGACACCCCGCACTACATCGGGCAGTTCCCCGCGCTGGCCTTCGCGATTCACAAGGGCCACGTGAAACAGGCGCCGCCCGCCGCCGCGCGGCGGCTGAAGGTGGAAAGCCTCTTCACCGGCCTGGACCCCCTCAAGCAGGACTTCACCGGCGGGGGCTGGGACCACAAGACGCTCAAGGGCACGCTGGAGACGCCTCCCGAAGTGCTGGCCATCGGGCGGGTCACGGTCTCTTTTGGCGGCAAGGCGCCCGCGCGCGCGGACTGGTCCAAATACTGGGACAAGGAGAAGGGCGTCGTCCGCTCCATGACCGGGGAGCTGGTCTGGGATATGAAAACACGTGTTGTCACCCTGCGCGGTCCCAAGACACAGGCGGTGATCGGTTTCGCGGGAGGCAGGAAGTTCGACCTGCCGGGCGCGAGCGTCGAGATCAAGACGAAGTTCGTTTCCATCATCCTCACGCCTCTGGACGACGTTGAGCTCGCGAAAAGCAGGCACGTTCTGATTACCGCCATGGCCCGGGACAGGCAGACCGGCACGGTCTACGGCCCGGAGGGCAAGACGCTCAAGGCCGTCGGCGGCCCGCCGCTGCTGATGGAGCCGGTCCGGGCGAAGATAACCCTCAAGGGCGCGGCGCCCGGGGATGTCAACGTCCTGGACTTCTTCGGCGTGCCCACCGGGCGGAAGGTCAAGGTCGAGGGCAATTCCTTCACCATCGACGGCACCCACCGGTCTTACTACTATCAGGTGAAGCGATAGGAAGGGCTGACGGCGCTAGTCCCGCAGCGCGGCAGCCACCTCCGCGGCCAGCCGGTAGAGCCCGGCCGAGCGCTCCCGCCAGCCGCGGCCGAAGGTGAATCTGGTCGGCGAGCGGTCCTCGTGCTTTATCCTGCACAGGGTCACCCGCCGGTCGAGGAGGGCGCGGCACTTGCGGGCCAGCGCGCCGTCGAGCTTCCCCGCGGCCAGGGCCTTCTCGATGAAGATGCGGGCTTCGGCCTCCTGCAGCCCCTCGCGCAGGGCCTCCAGCCTGACCGTGGCCACCGGCCCGTCGCGCCCGGGGGCGGCCAGGAAGGGAATCCGCGGGCAGGTCTGGCCCACGTCCGAGTCCGGCCAGCGGGCGAACAGCGACCGGGTGGAGGCCGTGCTGCCCGCCACCGGCCAGTAGTCGATGCCCAGCCTGCCGACGCCGCTGGCGCCGACCAGCAGCGCCCGCTCAGGCATGGTCCTGACCCTCAGGGGCTGCTGGAGGTCGAGCCAGGTCCGCTGGCTCATGGCCAGCAGGCGCTTCCCGGCGGGGACCGGTCGGCGCTTCCCGCCCGGCGGGGGCACGGTGCGGGGCGTCAGCAGGTACTCCCGGTAGGCGTAGGCGCAGGAGACACGCGCGCCCCCGACCCTGGTCGACCAGCTCGTTGGGCCCGCCGGGTGGGACACGCGATGCCAGCCGGCCCGGGGAAAGACGCCCCGGAAGGTCGCGGCCACGGCGTCGGGCACCGCCGCGTCGCTGTGGATGCCCAGGACCAGGGCGTCCTCCAGCCCCAGCTTCTTCAGGCGCGCCTCGACTTCGCGCAGCAGCGGCGTCCAGAGCCTCTTCGCGGCCCGGGTCCCGCAGCGCGGCAGCTTCAGCGCCCCGCGCCTGCCGGTGGCCCCGTCGATGACGGTGACGAACCGGGGCGCCGCCTCCGGCGCGGCCTGCCACACCGCCGCCGGACTCCAGACCTGGTAGGAGATCACCCGGGGCCGGCCGTGCTTGGCGGCCAGCGCCAGGTAGCGGTCGTGTATCTGCCAGTCGTAGGCGTAGCTCCCGTCCTTGCGCGCGACCCAGGCGACCATGCTCCGGTCGTTGCCGAACTGGGTGCGGTTTAGCAGGGGCACCACCACCAGCCCGTTGCCCAGCTGTCCGGCGAGGCGCAGGGACTCCTCCACCAGCTTCCAGTGCTTCTCCGACCACAAGGGCACACCATATTGGACGGCGAGCGACTCCGGCGACTGGTAGACGCCCATGAAGGTGCCGAAGTCCCGCGCGGGGGGCAGCGTCCAGTCGACGACCTCCAGCTCCAGGGGCACCGCGCAGAGGGGCCGGCCCCCCGCCGAGACGCGCAGCGTCCCGGCGTACTTCCCGGCGGGGATTCCCCGCGGGACGGCGACGGTCACCCACACGGGCTGGACCGCGCCGGGGACGGCTTCGGCCGGCAGGTCCAGACGGGCCCGCGCGCCGGGATCGGTCTCGAAGGCCAGCGGCTCGGCGCCGGCGGGCGGCGCGGCCTCCAGCGCCGAGAAGGCCCGCAACTCCTTCTGCCCCCCGCGGCTCAGGCCGGGGCGCGCGGCGGACATGCCGCAGCGCGAGAGACGCGGGTAGCGGACGCGCACCGCCGCGGCGGGAATCTCCCCGCCGCCCCCGGCCCGGACGAGGCCGCCCGCCGCGGCCTTGAGCCCGGCCAGCTTCGAGGTGCTGCCCACCACCACCTGCCCGGAGTAGCTGCCGCCCCGCGCGCCGACCAGACGCACCGGCCGGAGCCGCTCACAGGGGTCGCCGTACTCGGCGGCGGAGAAGACGCGGTGCACGTCCTGGTTCCAGACCCGGACCCCCGCGGGCCGGGAGAGGTTGGGAACGATCGCGCCCGGGGCGCTCTCCGCGGCCAGCCGCAGGGAGCTCAGCCCCACGTGGGGCCAGCCGTCGCGGTAGCCCGCGTACCAGCGCTTCCACTTGAGCGCCTCCGGGCGGAAGTCGCTGCGGTGCAGCTCGAGGGCCAGCACGTTGATGCCCCTGCGCAGCAGCCCGGCGGGCAGCTCTCGGGGACCGGCCCTGCGGTCGCGCGCGCTCCCCGCCGGGCGGGCGTAGGCCTCCCGGGGATAGGCGGCCCCGGGGGTGCCGGCCTCGATCTTCCCCCCGGGCAGGTGCCGGCGGAGCACCTCCCGGCCGTTGAGGCAGGCGACCACGCCGCCGCGGTACTCCAGGCTCAGGGTCAGCTTGCGGACCGCGGCGGGGTTCTCCACTCTGAACTTGCCGCGCAGGCAGAGCAGGCCGGACACGTCCAGGTAGAACTGGTAGCGCCCCGCGGAGGTGAACAGTATCCCGCCCCTGAAGGGCCCGGGCGAGCGGGCCCAGTCGGAGTCGTCGAAGTCCACGGCGGTCCAGCCCCGGGGCGGGGGAACGGCCCTCAGCGGCCCGCCGAAGGCCTCCATGAGCGAGCGGGGTCCGGCGGCGCCGGGCTTCACTTCCCTGAGGAGATCGAGGGGCACGACCATTTCCCGGGTCACGGCCAGGCCCCGCCAGCAGCTGCCCAGCCCCAGGACCGTGCGCCCTTTCTCCCGGCCGGGGGGCGGGGGCGCGGGTGGCGCCCGGCGGCCCCGGGTCCGGGTCCACAGCAGCGCTCCGCCGGCCGCGGCGGTGACCAGGACTGCCACCCCCAGGAACCTTGTCCTTCTGCTGAGAACCGCCATGCTCTGCGAGCCCCGGCCTCCTTGCGCCCGTCTCGCATTGTATGCCGCCGCGGCGGGGGCGGCAAGCGCCCGGCCCCAGTGAACCCCGGGCGGTTTCCCGCGTTACCATATATATGGGCGAGAATGAGCGGGTACAGAGAAGCCGTTCCCGGCGCATTTACGTCCTGTGGGGCGTCGCGCTCTCCTTGCTGCTGGCTCTGAGGCTGCTATCCTGGTTCGTGGTCGCACCCTGTCTGCAAGTACGTTGGGCGCTCGGCGAGCTTCGATCATGCTCGCGCGCCTACAAGTGGAACATGCTGACCGGGGCGGCTCCGGTGGAAAGAGCCCTGGAGCGGCTGGGCGGCCTGGAGGAAGCCGTCCCCAAGATCGCCTTCTACCTCCGCCTGCCGCGCTGGGCGACGACCGCCCGGCGCGACGCGGTCAGCCTGCTGGCCGACTGCGGCCCGCCGGCGGTCCCGGTGCTGGCCCGGACCCTGCGGGAAGAGGAACCGCCGCTGCGCACCAGCGCCGCCGCCGCGCTGGGCTGCATCGGCCCCGGGGCGAGCTCCGCCCTGCCCGCGCTGATCGAGTCCCTGGACCGGGCGGAGATCGACCTCCGCAACGCCGACAAGATGAAGTGGGAAAAGCTCATGCTGATCGAGAGCCATACTTGGGCGATGAGCAGCATCGGCCCCGCAGCGGCTCCCGGACTCGCCAAAGCTCTGGGCCACCGGAATCCGGTGGTGCGCGCCTGCGCCGCTACGGGCCTCGCCGGCATCGGACCCAAGGCCAAGGCGGCAGCGCCGGCGGTCATCCGGGCGCTGGCCGACAAGGAAGAAATAGTCCGGGCCGAGGCGGTCTTCGCCTTCAACTGGCTGCGGCTGGGCCCCGGCGCGGAGCAGGCGGTCCCCGCGCTGGCCGGGATACTGGGCGATTCCAGGCCCGGGGTTCGCCGCTCGGCGGTCTGGGCGCTGCGCAGGATAGGTCCCGCCGCCCGGCCGGTGCTGGAGAAGGCCCTGAAGGACAAGGAGGAGAGTGTCCGCCAGGCCGCCCGCGAGGCGCTGGAAAGAATCAAGGTCGCAGTGAAGGGCGAGAAGTGAGCGACCCGATTGCGGATTGGGGATTGCGGCCTCCTTCGCTCCGACGAGCTACGGCGGCCAAGGATTGCGGAATGAGGGGGGCGGGCGCTTGAGCGGCTCCGAAATCCCAAGTCCGAAATCCGAAATGGGCTCTCCCTCCCGGCGGGCCATCATCGGCTGGACCGCGGGGATGTTCGCCGCGCTGGCGCTGGCGTGGTTCGCCACGTCTACAGCAATGGCCTTCCGCCAGACCCAGGCCGTGGTACGCGAACTCGCCGCGGACGAACTGGCGTACGAGCTGGACGAGAAGCGCGCCGTCCAGCGGCTGGGAGGTGAAGAACGGGCCGCTCGATCTCTCTCGTTTTACCTGCGCGTACCCGGCCAGTCCGTCAACGAAAGGCTGTGCGTCATAAGGTTGCTGCAGAAGTGCGGGCCACCGGCGCTCCACGCGCTGGTCAGGGCGAGCAGGGACGAGGACCCGGCAGTCAGGGCCGCCGCCGTCGACAACCTTGGGGGGTGGGGCTCAGAGGATCAAGAGGTCGCCTTGTGCGCGCTGAGGGCCGCGCTTGCGGACGAAAACCAGACCGTGCGACGGCGCGCCGCTCTTCGTCTCGCCAACACCTGGTACGCGAACGAGGGCGTACCCGAGCTTGCCCGGGCTCTCACGGACCAGGACATCAACATTCGGCAGGACGCGGGGGATGCGATCAGCTGGCTCGGGCCGCAGGCCGCGGCGGCGGTCCCCGCGCTGATCACCACGCTCAAGCACAAGAATCCGGAGTCGCGCGAGCTGGCAGCCTGGACGCTGGGTAAACTCGCCCCGGTCGCCAAAGGTGCGACTCCGGCCCTGACCTTAGCGCTGGCCGACGAGTCAGCTAGCGTTCGAGCAACCTCGGCTTGGTCGTTGGGCGAGGTCAAGGCGAAGCAGCCCGCCACGATCCGCGCGCTTGAGAAACTCCTTGGCGACAAGGCACCTCGGGTCCGCGTTGAGGCCGCCCATGCTCTGGCGAAGCTGGGCCAAGGAAATCCGGCCGCCGCGTCCGCTGTGGTCGCCGTGCTCAGGAACGGCGAAAGACACGATTCACGGGTCTGGGACCGCGCCTTGTACGTG
>CAZONU010000004.1:32473-34161 GCA_964581145.1 uncultured Planctomycetia bacterium | reverse complement strand
CCTTCAGCCGCTTCCGGCAGGAGCTCCAGGGGCAGCGGGACCTGGCCAGGGTGCTGGCCGGGGAGAAGTACCTCCTGTGGCTGGAGAAGGGCCTGGGCGGCAGGGAGGCGGCCCGGGGCATGGGCTGCGCCTGGCTCTGGAAGCGCGCCGAGGGCCACCTGGCCGCCATCGACGCGCTCTCGAAGCGCAAGCTGGCCTCCGCCACCGCGCGCAGTGATCTTCAAGAGCTCAAGCGCAGCCTGCGGCGCAGCTGGCTGCCGGCCCAGAGCTCGGTGGCCGAGTGGATGGGCGACGTCCGCGTGCGCCGCATCGGGGTGTACCTGATCACCGCGGAGCAGCTCGCGGAGATGGCCGGCCGCCTCCGGCCCGGCGACGTCATGCTGGGCCGCAAGAACTGGTACCTGAGCAACATGGGCCTGCCCGGCTTCTGGCCGCACGCCGTCCTCTACGTCGGCAAACCCGGGGAGTTCGACGCCTACTTCGACACGCCGGAGGTCAGGGCCCACCTCAAGAAGCTTTCCGGAGAGGACCTCTCGCTGGGAGAGTATATAGAAAGCCGCTTCCCGGCCGCGTGGCGCGAGCACCGCCTGGTCGAGGACGGCAAGCCCCGCCGGGTGATCGAGGCCATCAGCGAGGGCGTGGTGCTCAACACCCTGGAGCACGCCGGCGGCGACTACCTGGCGGCGCTCCGCCCGCGGCTCGACAGGCTGGCCAAGGCCCAGGCGATGATCGAGGCCTTCAGCCACGTGGGCAAGCCCTACGACTTCGACTTCGACTTCGCCACCGACCACGCCCTGGTCTGCACCGAGCTGGTCTGGCGCAGCTACCGGCCGGCCGAGGGCAAGCCGGGGCTGAGATTCCCCCTGGTGGAGGTGGTCGGCCGCAAGACCCTCCCGGCCAACGAAATCGCCAGGCTCTTCGCGGCCGAGCACGGCAAGCCGAACGCCCAGATGGACTTCGTCTACTTCCTCGACGGCCTGGAGCAGAAGGGCCAGGCGGTGGTTTCCACCGAGGAAGCCTTCCTGAAGACCCCCCGGCTCTCCAAGTGGGGCTTCCGCCTGAAATAGAATGGCGCCATTGGAAAAGGAAGGGCCCGCGCGGAGGTGCGATCTCCGGCGGGCCCCGGTGTGTGTGGCGACTGCCGGCCTCCGGTCGTCCAGCCTGATCTCCCGGGGGTAGAAGGGAACAGGAGGAGATCGGTGTTCCGGCTAGGGCCGTCCCGCGGCCGCGACCGGCAGCGCCCGGCCGAACCTTACCCGCCAGGCGAGGGGCGAGGGGTTCGGAGCGTGAAGTCCGTTTCTGTCTCTAAGCGCCTCCCCACTAGGTCAACCCCGGCAGCCGGCCCTTGAGCTTTTTCCTCAAGAGCGACCGGACCCTGCTGAGCTTCTCGCCCACCGCGGTGACGCTCATGCCCAGCATCTCGGCGATCTCGCGGTAGGAGTAGTTCTCCAGGTGCTTGAGCACGACTATCTCCCGGTAGTCCTCCCTCAGTTCGGCCAGCGCCGAGAGGATGGCGTCCTCCTCCTCGGCCTCCTCCATCCCCCCGCCGGGCCGGACCGGCGGCGCGGAGGGCTCGGCGCCGCGCTCGGCGAGCCTGTCGAGGTTGACCTCGCTCCGGCGCGCGCGCAGCCAGTCGGCGGCGGTGTGGGTGGCTATGGTCCGCAGCCAGCCGCCGAGGCGGGCCGGGT
>CAZONU010000004.1:0-32463 GCA_964581145.1 uncultured Planctomycetia bacterium | reverse complement strand
CTGGGCCAGGTCCTCGGCGACCTCCCGGCGGCGGACCGAGGCGTAGATGGAAGCCATGACCACGCTGCGGTAGCGCTCGACCAGCTGACCATAGGCTTCCCGGTCCCCCCGCCGGGCGGCCTTCACCAGCGCCACCAGCTCGGACCTGTCCGCCGGGTCCGCCACGGGGCCTCTCCGCACGGGGCGAGGCCCACCATTTACGGCGAGCTCGCCGCGCGAGCTATTAGCCGAAAAACGCATGCTCTACCCTCGAGTCTGACGTTTCCACCCCGGGGGGCGTGACCGGGAGAACCGGAGAAATCTCACCTGTGCGCAGGGAGAATCAGCGCGGAATCCGAGGGCTGGATGGTACGTCCTTGAAAGGACAAAGGTTAGAGTAGGAGGGAGATGCTCCTCTTTGCCCCTATTCCCCCCTCCGCCCTTCCCTGTTTCACTTCGACCGGCCCCGCACTTTCGCTTGCCGCCTCCCGCGAATCCCGCTATCATGCGGCCCGTCAGGGGACCGTCTCGGAGACAGATAAATGGCCATAGCCCGCTCGCGAATCAGGCAGAAGCAGAAGGAACCCGAAGGCGCGCCGGCGCGCAAGCCGCGCAATCCCTATGTGGCCCTGGTCCTGCTGGTCGCGCTGGTCGGCGTCGTGCTGGTCATCGGCGCCTTCGCCTACTACATGATCCAGCGCCAGAAGCGCGCCCGGCAGGTCAAGATCATTCGCGGCATGATCCTGCTCGACCAGCTCGACGACATCGCCTGCGACTACTACTACACCGGCAAGGACAAGAAGAACGAGGGCCACCTGCCCGAGGAGGTCTGGGCCCCCTTCAAGGAGCACGCCAAGGCCGGCGACCTCTTCGACGCGGTCATCACCGTCTCGCAGGGGGCCAAGGACCCCACCGCCGACGCCTGCTTCTACAAGGAGGGCAAGGCCGCCGGCGGCGAAGTCGTCAGGTACAGCATGGGCAGGCACTGGCCCGAGGGCCCGGCCGGCCCTCCGCCCAACCCGGACATGGGCCGCGTCCAGATAATCGAGGGCAGCGTGATCATCGGCACCAAGAGCAAACGGGTCTACTTCTTCCGCCGGCCGATACTCCATCCCAAGCACGGCACGGGCGGGTGGTACGGCCGCGCGATGATAATCCTCTATCGCGACGCGGCCAGCCCGGAGCCGGAGGAGTACGAGCTCCCCGAGGTCAAGGCGCTCCCCAAGCCCGGGAAGAAGGAGGAGCCCAAAGAGAAGTCCGAGCCCGAGGCCGAGAGCGCCAAGAAAGACTAGCCCGCCAATGCCCGAGGCTGAGGCGGGAATCTCTGCTTAGTGGGCATGAACGCCGTCAAAATGGAGCGGGAAGCTAAGGATTAGCCCCGGCATCCCCTTGAAAGCCTCGCACCCTCACCCCGGAGGACTTAAGATGGACCACATGCAGCTGTGGTGGGCGTATCTCCTTTTGGGCCTGGCCGCCGGCACCGCCGGTGCCGCCCTGGGCATAGGCGGCGGGGTGATTATGGTCCCGGCGCTGGTGGTCCTGTTCAGCTTCAACCAGAAGGTGGCTCAGGCCACCAGCATGGGCGCGATGATCGCCATCGCCATCATGGGCTTCTACCGGTACTGGGCGGAGCCTGCCATCAAGATCGACCTCGTGCCCGTGGCCTTTATGTTCGTCGCCGCCGCCGTTGGGGCCTACCTCGGCGTCAAGATCGCGGTCGCCCTGCCCAAGGCCACCCTCCAGAAGATATTCGCCCTGGTGATGGTGGTGGCCGCGGTGAAGCTGTTCTGGAATTCCATGGAGAAGAAGCCGGCGGGCCCCGTTCCCGCACCGGCCTCCGCCGGGCTGGTGGAGACCGACTCGCCCGCGGCGCCGGAGGAGAAGCAGCAGGAGTGAGAATCCTCGCAGCCGAGCAGGAGCTGGACGTCGAGCCCGGCACCACCCTGTTCGCCCTCAGAGACCGCCTCAAGCCCGACGCCGACGTGGTGGTCCATAACGGCGCGCCGGCGGACGGGGACCGCCAGCTGGCCGAGGGCGACAGCGTGGTCTTCATCAAGCGCGGCGAGGTCCCCTCGGAAGAGCAGCTCGAAGCCCTGATGGCCGCCCGGCACACCCCGGGGGTTCACGAGAGGGTCAAGCGCGCGACGGTGGGCATCGCCGGGCTCGGCGGGCTGGGCTCGGCGGCCGCCATCGCCCTGGCCCGGCTGGGCGTCGGGCACCTGGTGCTCGCCGACTTCGACGTGGTCGAGCCCTCCAACCTCAACCGCCAGCAGTACTTCGTCGAGCAGATCGGCAGCCTCAAGGCCGAGGCGCTGGCCGAGAACCTGGCGCGCATCAACCCCTACGTGGAGCTGACGGCGCACGCCGTGCGCCTGACCCCCGGGAACGTCCCCGGGATATTCTCCGGCGTCGACGTGCTGGTGGAGGCCTTCGACGCGCCGGGGGAGAAGGCCATGCTCATGGAGAGCTTCGCGGCGGCGTATCCCGAAAGACCGCTGGTCATGGCCTCCGGCCTGGCCGGTCACGGGCCGGGCGGGGACATCGGCGTGAGGAAATTGGGCCGCTGCATCCACGTGGTCGGCGACCTGGAAAGCGCCGCCGAGCCGGGCTGCGGGCTGATGGCCCCCCGCGTGGGCGTTGCCGCGCACATGCAGGCCAACCTGGTGCTGCGCCTGCTGCTCGGCGAAGGGGGCGGCTGAGCTGCGCTCCCGCGCGCGTGCCCGGGGCCGGCTACTTGAAAAAGTTAACCAGCTTCCTGTTCTTCCTGTGAAGCAGGCGCAGGTCCGCCTCGGTGAGCTTGAGATCCTTGAGGTTCTTGCGCAGGGCTTTGAGCATCTCGCCCTTGGACATCTTGAGCACCGCTGCGCCGGGGCCGGATTCGCTCATGCTCTTCTTCATCTTTTCAAAGGTCCGCATCTGCTGGAAGACGGCGAAGCCGGCGAGCAGCTGGCCCTGCGCGGCCACGTAGTCGCCGTAGTCCTTGAAGCCGGCGGCCTTGACCGCCGGCAGCGACTTCTCAGCCACGGCCTTGGCGTCTCCCTTGTGCTCTTTGTTGATGGCCGCCAGCTTCCCGGCGGCTTCGATGCAGGCGTCCACCCGCTTCTCCTCGTACACGTTCTTGCCGGTCGAGAGCGAGCCCTTGACCTCGGCGAAGGTGCTCTCCGGCCAGACGAACATCTCCGCGTCGGGCGTCTTCGGGGCCTTTCCCCTCTTCGGTTGGACCGCCCCGTTGTTCCCGGGCTTCTTCTTGTAGTCGTCATCCTTGCCGCATCCGAGAGCGAACAGGGCAGCGACGGCCAGCGTGCAGAACCTTTTCATTTTCACTTTCGTCTATCCCTCCGACTTGGGCGCCCGGGCCATCAGCTTGATGACCTGCTCCTTGGGGCTGCCGCCTTCGAGAACGCGCTTGACCGCCTCGGCGATGGGCAGCTCGATGCCGTGCCCCGCGGCCAGCTCGATTATCGCCTCCGTCGTGGGCACGCCCTCGGCAATCGTTTCAGTCGATTCGAGAACCTCCGCCAGCTTCTCGCCGCGGCCCAGGCGCTCGCCCACCGCGCGGTTGCGGCTGTGCTTCGAGGCGCAGGTGACCACCAGGTCGCCCAGCCCGGAGAGCCCCCCGAACGTTTCCGCGCGCGCGCCCAGCGCGGTGCCCAGGCGGGCCAGCTCGACTATGCCTCTGGTAATCAGCGCCGCCTTGGCGTTGTCGCCCAGCGCCAGGCCGTCCGCGCAGCCGGCGGCCAGCGCGATCACGTTCTTCAGCGCCGCGCCCAGCTCCACGCCGGCCACGTCGGTGCTGGTGTAGATCCTCAGCGCCGGGCCCATCAGCAGCTTCTGGACCCTTTCGGCGTCGCTCCCGCGCGCCGCGGCCGCCACCACCGAGGCGGGCAGGCCGCGGGCCACCTCCTCGGCGTGGCTGGGACCGCTGAACACCACGATTCTGTGATCCGGCGCGACCTCGTCGAGCACCTGGCTGGGCCGCAGCAGCGTGCCCCGCTCCAGGCCCTTGGAGGCCGAAACCAGCAGGCAGTCGGCGGGGATGCTCGCCGCGACCCGGCCCAGCGTCTCGCGGGTGAACTGGGTGGGGATCGCGCTTACGGCCGCCTCGACGCCGGTCAGGGCCTCGGCCGGGTCAGCGGTTATCCGGACCTCCCCGGGGACGCGCACCCCCGGCAGGAACTTGACGTTCTCGCGCTTTTCGGCGAACTCGGCGGCGTAGTCCGGGAAGGCGCTCCACAGCGCGACATCGTGCCCCGCGCGCAGCGCCGAGAGCGCCAGCGCGGTGCCCCAGCCCCCGTCGCCGAGGACCGCGATCCTGCTCATTCGGCCTGCCCCGTTTCCGGCGCCGGCGCCGCCTTCCTGCGGCCCAGCCGGGGCTCCTGACCCCTGACCAGCCGGGCGATGTTCGACCGGTGGCGCACTGCCACCAGGACCGCCAGCACCGCGGTCAGTCCCCAGACCGGCCACTCCTCACTCAGGCGCCCGGCCTGCCAGCGCCGCGCGAAGCAGATGCCGGCCACGCCCAGCGCCCCGAACATGGAGGCCACGGACACGTAGCGGGTGACGAGCAGCGAGACCCCCCACAGCGCCAGGCCGGCGGCCAGCGGTACCGGCGCCAGGGCTCCCACCGCACCCGCTCCGGTGGCCACCCCCTTGCCGCCCCTGAAGCCCAGGAAGACCGGCCAGACGTGCCCGGCAAAGACCGCCACCGCGTAGAGCGGCCCGATCCCGGAGCGCAAGAGACCCCCGGCCGGCACCGAGCCGAGGTCGAGCACCAGCCAGGCCAGGGGGCCCGCGGCCAGGTATCCCTTGCCGGCATCCAGGACGAACACGGCGACGCCCCACAGCCTGCCGCAGGCCCGGCCCACGTTGGTGGCCCCGATGTTGCCGCTGCCCACCGAGCGGATATCCACGCCCCTGGCGCGGGCCACGATGTACCCGAAGGGGACCGCGCCCAGGAGGTAGGCCGCCAGCAGCCCGCCCGCGGCCATCAGCAGCGCGCCGGTCGCGGGCATCAGCCCTCCGCGGGGTCGGGCTCGCCGCGGAGGGTGGCGGCCAGGCGGGAGCTGAGTTTGGCCAGCGAGAAGGTCTCGAAGGCCCGCTCGCGGTTGTGGGCCACCAGGCGGGAGGGCCGCACCAGGGCCTCGAGCATGCGCTCCACCGCCCAGCGGTTCTCGGTCAGGAAGTGCCCCAGGCGCGAGCCGGCGTCCAGCCCCAGGACCATCTCCAGGCGCCGGCGCATGCCCTCCTCGTCGAAGTCGTTGGTCACCGGCGCGAAGACCGAGGGCTCCGGCTCGGCCACGTGGGGGAAGTCGCAATCGGCCACCGAGAGCCGCCGGTAGAAGTGGTCCATGCGCATCCCGGTGAGCACGAAGTCGTCCATCACCGGCACCCGCCGGCCGATGGCCACCCGCCCGGCGCACCAGGGCTCCAGGAAGCCGAAGCCGAAGCCCTCCAGCACCGAGGTGCTCACCGCCGCCGCACCGGCGGCGTAGAGCTCGGCGACCCCGAAGCACTCGGCGGAGTCCCCGCCCCGCTTCAGGCGGCAGACCGGCCCGACCAGCTCCTCCAGGCCCAGCCGGGCCTCGAAGTCGTTCTTCTCGATGAACTCGCCGAGGAGCTCCACGTAGCGGCTGAACTTGCGCTCCTCGGGATGGATGGCCACCAGCAGGCGGAAGGGGCCCTCGGGCTGAAGCGCGTGGGGGATGCCCCCCTGCCCGCTGGCCAGCAGGTTGAGCAGCCGGGTGACGAGCAGGGCCTCGCTGATGTTCTTGCGGGGCACGGCGCGCACCGGGTAGATGAGCAGCTGCTCGCCGGGCTTGACCCAGCCGAGCTTCTCCATCTCGACGCGCAGCGGGACGGCCAGCTTCCCGCCGCCGGCCAGGGACTCGTCCACCGGATTGGGCAGGTAGCGGATGCGCTCCTGGTCCAGCCCCAGGGCGTACAGCATGTAGGCGTCGGCGCGGTTGACGGTCAGGTGCAGGGCGTTGGGGTTCTTGGGAAAGAGCAGGTCGTGGGCGAAGAGCCCGGTCTCCTCGGCGACGGCCCTCATGGCCGCGAAGTTGGCCGGCCGGCTGAAGGCCAGGTCGTGCACCCGGAAGACGAAACGCACCTTCTTGAAGGCCTCGTCGGCGAGAATCCGCGCCAGGGCCAGGTTGAGCGCGGGGTGCGCGCCGACCGAGGCGTTCTCCACGATGACCGCCTCGCAGCCGGCCAGCTCGCGGCCCAGGTCCGCGGCCAGCTTCTCGGCCAGCCTGGAGCGGCTCTCCGGCGCGGTGCTCGTCCAGGTGCCCAGGGCCATTTCCGGCAGGTTCGCGGCGCTCACCCGCCCGGGGGCCAGCGCCAGCCAGTCGGCGGCGAAGGCCCCGGTGCGGCCCACGAAGTGAACGGCCAGGCCCGGGTCGGCGCCGAGCAGCCCCTCGGCGAAGCGGCGCATGACCATCTCCACGCCGCTCTGCGCCCCTATCGAGTAGTGCACCCAGCCCAGTCTCATGGTCGGCCTCCCCGGGGTCTGCCCACGGCAACCATGTAAACGGCCGTCTCGCTGGCCCCGTCGAGCACCAGGACCTCGTTGACCGCCGAGTCGTAGAAGGCGCCGATTCCGCAGGAGGCCAGCCCCAGGGCCTCGGCGGCCAGCATGATGTTCTCGCCGATGTGGCCGGCGTCCAGGTAGAAGTAGCGCCAGGAGCGCTCCTCGTAGCGCCAGACCGACCGCTCGGGATGCGCCGTAAGCACGAAGATGACCGCGCTGCGGGCCATGAACTTCTGCCCCGCGGCGGCGGCGGCCAGGGCCTTCATGGCCGCGCCGCGCAGCACCGGCTTGAGCTGGTGCCCGTCGGGCCCGTAGACGTAAACCCCCGCGGCCGGCTCCGGACCGGGCAGGACCGCGTAGAGGTCCAGCGCGTAGAGCGCCCCGGCGCTGGGCGCGGCGCGGAGCTTGTGCCCGCCCCTGACCGCGGTGACGCCCTGCGCGGCCCAGCAGAGCGCGCCCAGTTCTTCGAGCGTCGGGGGCTCGGCGGCATAGCCGCGCCCGCTCCGCCGGGCGGCCAGCACCTTCCAGAGGCCGGCCCCCTCGCCCCGGATATCGGGAAGCTCGACGGGTCCGGCCCCCGGGCCGACCGGTTCGAGCGCCGGCCGAGAGAAGTCCTCCGGCGCGGCGTAGGATGTGTCCCGCTGGAACTGCTCGCCGATGCCCACGACGGGGAGTATAGCACCGCCCGCGGGGGCCAGTCAAGGGGCACTCCCCCCCCTCCCCCGCGGGCGCCGCTGGACGCGCGCTACTTGGCGGGCTTGATCACCAGCCGGTCGATGCTCACCCCGGTCTCGGCGGCGGAGAGCTCGATCTTGACCGGCCCGTCCTTCTCCACGGTGATCTTCACCGCCCGGGTGGGGCTGAGCTTGGCCTCCTCATTGGGATAGATGCGCTCGTCGGCGCCGCCGGCGGTCAGGTAGAAGGCGTCCTGGTCGGTGTCCGGCGCCAGGGCGTAGGCGGTAATCTCGTAGTCGCCCTTCTTGAGCTTCACCGTGGCCTTGGCGCTGGCGGTGTCCAGGTGGAAGAGCACGGCCTTGCCGCCGCTGGCCCCGGCAAGAGCCTTGACCTTGGCGTCCTTGATCGTGAAGCTCTCCACCTCCAGGACGATCTCGCCGCCGACGGTCTTGGCCGGGGTGAGCGCGATCTTGGCAGGCTTAACCGGCTTGGTTGTCTTGGCCGGCTCGGTCGTCTTGGCCGGCGCCGTCGTCTTGGCGGGCTCGGTGGTCTTGGCGGGTTCTTCGGCGGGCGGCGCGCAGCCGACGGCCAGGAGCGCGGCGGCGGCAGTCAACAGAAACGTCAGCGACCTATACATCAAGGCACCCCCTTTTGCAGGCGGCGCATGGGCCTCACGCGCCGGCGACCTGAGCGCGCAGTCTAGCGCGGCGACCTTCCGCCCGCAAGGAACTATACACCGCCCGGCGGCACCTGGACGGACGTTTGTATCCGCGCCGCGTTTCGGGTACATTCCGCCCCGATGGCCGGGTCGCAAATGGAGAGGACCAATGAGAATCCCCCTGGCAAGCGCAACGCTGGCGGCGGCGCTGGCGGCGGCGACGGGCTGCTCGGGCATGTCTAAGTCCAGGAAGACGCCCTTCTGGGAAGTGCCGGCGCGCAGGCACCCGCCGACAACGGAGGTCGAGCTCCGGCTGTTTCCCGAGCACCCCCGGCTGGTCTTTCGCCCGGCCGCGGACCGGGGACACGGCCGGACTTTCCAGGAGGTCCGCAAACTCTACCGCACCGACAAGCGCTTCAGGGTCATCTTCGACAAGGCCCGCAAGGTCGCGGTCGGCCGCCAGCACCCCGCCATGCTGGCCGCATGTTGGATCGTGACCGGCGAGGAGAAGTTCGCCCGCGCGGCGATCGACCGCATGGTCGCCGGGAAACTGGGCAAGAGCGGCGAACCCTACTACTCCAACGTCTGGAAGCACGCCCTGGCCTACGACTGGCTCTACGACCATCCCGCGCTCACCGCGGAGGAGAAGAAGGTCATCGTCGCCAAGATGGTCGCGCGGCTGAAGACCGAGCTCGCGGATCTCGACGACGAGGGCCAGGCCCTGTGGCACGGCCGCAACCAGCAGGCCAACGGCTGCATGATCGCCGCCCTGGCCGTCGGCGACCTGCCCGGGGGCGCGAAGCTCCTCCGCCGCGCGGCGGCCCACTACATCGAGTCGCTCCGCGCGCTCCAGTACAGTGAAGGCTGGCCGGAGGGCGCCAGCTACTGGATCTACAACCGGGCCGGCCCCTACGCCATGGCCGCCGACTGCGTCATGACCGCCCTGGGCGTCGAGCACATCGGCGGGATTCCCATCCGCGAGGTCATGCGCCGGATCGGCCTCTGGCAGCTCTACCAGTTCGCCCCCAACCAGGTCTTCGAGCCCTACGGCGACTCCAGCGGCTCGCTGCGCCTGGGCTCGACCGGCTGGTGGGAGCTGACCACCGACTACTACGCCCGCCTCTCGCGCGACCCGGGCCTGATGGCCGGGGGCGACTACCTCCGCAACCGCTCGCCGGTCGCTTACGGCCGGCGGCCCTACTACTGGCACGTCGCGCTGACCTACGACCCGGCCGTCCGGCCGAAGAAGGGCTACGACCCGGCCAGGCCGGAGCTCTGGATGCGCCGGCACCTGCCCCAGGCGGAGCTCTTCGGGCGCGACTCGATGGGCGTGGCCTTCTTACGTGGCAAATGGGGCGACTCCGAAGAGACCTACGCCAGCTTCAAGGCCGGGGACTACCAGGCCCACCACGACCACTACGACGCGGGCCACTTCAGCATCCAGCGCGGCGGGCTGCTCGCCCCCCAGACCGGTCTCTACGGACCCGGCGGGTACTTCGGGGAGCACCGCCTGGGCTACACCGCCCAGACCGTCTCGGCCAACAGCCTGCTGGTTCTGGCCCCCGGCGAGAAGTCCGCGTATCTGGCCGCCCACAAGAAGGTGAAGTGGAGCGCGCTCTCCGGCGGCCAACGGGTAATACGCCCCACCGGCTTCCACTGCGTGGGCTTCGAGCATTACAGGCGGCAGCAGAAGAGCGGCCCGCACCTGGAGCGGGCCACGGTCACCCAGTTCGAGAGCGTGCCGGCAGAGTACGACTACATCGCCGCGGACATCACCGCGGCCTACAACTCGACGCGCTGGGCCGAGCCGGGCAACCGCGCCAAGGTCCGGCTGGTCACCCGGCAGTTTCTGTACCTGCGCCGCCACGGGGCCTTCGCCGTCTACGACCGCGTGGAGACGACCAACGCGAAGTACCTGCCCAAGTTCCTGCTGCACCACCTGGCCAAGCCGCGGACGAAGTCCGAGAAGCTGCTGGCCGGCAACGGGCCGGACGACGGCATACTCGCGACCGCGGACCGGCTGCTGACCTCGACGCACAAGCGCGGCAAGCTCTTTCACGCGGTGATGCTGCCCCGCGAGGCCCGCGCGCTGAAGATCGGCGGGCCCAACTACAACTGCTACGTGGAGTCCGACGGCGACCAGTCAAACGGCTTCACCGGCAAGAACCTGCCCGGCGGGAACCCGCTCAAGCCCCGCAGCGCCGCGCAGCTGGGGCTGTGGCGCACCGAGGTTGAGCCCGTAACATCTAGCAAGAGCACCCGCTTCCTCAACCTGCTCTTCGTCCGCCCGCTGAGCCAGCGGAAGCTGGAAACCTCCTTTTCCCCTGTCGAGGCCGGCCGGAACGCCCACGCCGCCCGCGTCGGCGACACGATATGCGTTTTCGCGCAGGGGACCGGGCCGCTCAAGACCGTCAAGCTGCAACTGGCCAGGGCCGCGGCCAGGTGCCTGCTGCTCAACGCCGCGCCGGGACGGAGCTACTCAGTCGGCCGCCGACGCTTCAAGGCGAGCCGGGAGGGAGTGCTGCGACTCCAGAAGCTCCCCGCGGGCCTCACCGAGATAAGAGCGCGCTGAGGCGGTTCCGTCAGCGCCTGCGCCGCTTCCTGCGGGGCCTGACCTTGCAGGTGGGGCAGAACTTCTTCAAGTTCGCGCGGCGCACCTTCCAGACCTCGATGGCCCGCACCAGGGTGGCGCTGGCGTTGCCGACCTTCCCGTGGCGCTGCAGCTTCCTGCGATCAAGTACGGCGTCTATCCCCCCGGGGGCCGGGCAGCGGCCGTCCCGCCAGGCCATGGCCGGCACGCGGCGAACCTCGCCGTCGGCGCCCACCACCCGGCCGACGCCGCCGAACTGGTCCAGGCACGGCCCGCCCATGGAGATTTCCGCCACGTGGTAGGCGGTGCTGGCGCCGTGGTCCACGCCCAGCGAGAGGATGTACCCGCCGCCGTGGATCAGCCGGCCGATGGGCGACTCCCGGTCCCAGATGCCCTTCTCGACGTGGTCCCGGCACCACTCCGCCGCCTTGGGGCCGATGGCCGCGGCCGGGTGGCTGGGGTGAACGCTGCGGACCGCATCGGGCCGCCGCCAGGCCGCGTCGGGTATGGCCCCGTTCTTGGTGGGCGTGGCCAGGGGGTTGTAGACCTCCGCCTCGCCGTGATTGAACGACGGGAACATCAGCGTGCCGCGCTTGCCGACCGCTTCGAGCAGCGCCTCGACCACCGTTTCGGCCCCGCCGGCCACGTGCCCGATCGGGGACATGGCGCTGTGGACCATGACGTCCATGCCCCGCCGGACGCCCAGGCGCTCGAGGTCGCGCACCAGCCGCTTCCTGGTGATCATCTCCCGCGGCTCGACCAGCTCCACGTAGCCCAGCTCCGCCAGGACCTCGAAGAAGCGCGCCACCTGGTCGAGGGAGTATTCCCTGCCGCGCTCCGCGCGCGCAAGCTCCGCGATCTCGGCAATGCTGCGCCGGCCGTCGGCCCAGTAGAGCGCCCACCCGGGAAGCCCCGCCGCACGGAGCCGCCCGGCGAGGTCCGGGCGAACGTTCTCCGGGCTGGGCACCAGAAAGGCGGTGCGCCGGGGAACGCGCCGGGCGGACCCCCGGGCAGCCTGACGGGGACGCGCGCGGACCCTGCCGGCGGCCCCGGCCAGCCGCCGCTCGCACTCTGCGAAGCGTTTCAACGCCTCTGAATGCTGCCCGCCCCACAACCAGCGCTTCAGTCGCGAGAGGTTCTCGGCGTGCCGCGCGCGGATGAATTCCACCCTCCCCCGCTTCGGCCGGCGGCCCAGCGCGCCGAGCTCGGCGAGGGCCTTATCGGTCTGCCACTCGGCGAGCTCCAGGGCCTCGGGCGTGGCCGCGTTCGCGAGATAGTAGAGGTACCCGGCCATGGCCGCCGCACCGGAGGCCAGTCCCGGCGGGTGGAGCAGCTTGACGGTATCGCCGGAGCTGTGGTAGCCCGGGTACTTGCCGGTCCATATCCACGGACAGGGGAACCCGTAGCGGGGGTCGCCGATGAGCGTGTCCTCGGTGGACATGAACCTCCCGGCCTGGAAGCGGTAGCCGGGCCGCCCCGCGCGGAGCGCCGCACGCAGCGCCGCCTCGCCCACGTCGTTGACGAAGCCCGCTGAAGAGGGCACCGTGGCGTGCCAGAAAACCTTCCCGCCGCAGGCCTCCGGCCGCAGGCCGATTGAATCGATGCATACGCCGGCCAAGGGCTTCTGGTAGCGCCTCCGGCGTTCGAGATATCCGAAGAAACCGTAGCACTCGTAGGCGCTCACCAGCCGCACCGTCCGGCGGGGCCGGGACAGTTTCCCCTCGGCGATCAGGCCTTCCAGCAGGCGGGCGGCCTCCACGCAGACCGCCAGCCCCGAGGCGTTGTCCACCGCGCCGGGCTCGGAGCTGTGGGCGATGGCCCAGACCTCCGACTGGGGGTCGTCGCGGCCGGTGACCAGGCCGCTGGTTATCTTCTGTTCGCCGTTGTAGTAGCGAACCTGAACGTCCGCGCGGATCGTGACCCTGCCGTGCTTGGCGAGGAGCCGGCGGAGACTCTCCCCCTGGCGCTGAGAGACGGCCAGTCCTACCGGGCGCGCGGCGGCCTCGCCGACCCGCAGCGAACCCCAGCCGAACTTGGCCCAGATCACCGCAGCGGGCGAGTCTCCGACGGGTGCGTCGGTGATAATCCCCGCGGCGCCCTTCTCGAACCAGGGCAGCGGCCCGGTGGATGCGGCTCCTCCGCGATAGGGATAGGGATAGGGCAAGAGCCGGGTAAGCACCATCTTGCCGGCCAGCGCGCGCTTGCCCAGACGGGCAAGCTCCTCCTCGGAATCGATTATCACCAGTTCATACCTCGCCCCGCCCGGCGGGGTGCTCCCCGAGTGCTGGGCCACGTGGAAGGGGTTGTCCCGGTAGTCGAGCAGCTTCCGGCGCACCGGGCTGACAATGTCCGCCCTGGCGCGGACGATGTCCCAAGCGTCCTGCATGATCCAGCCGCCGCGCCCCACCGGGCCGCCGGTGGGGATGCCCTCTACCTCGGCGCGGGCGCCGGCGGCGCGGAAGGCGCGGGCCAGCGTGCGGCTGGTCTTGCGGAAACCATCGAAGGAGTTCCAGCGGTCGGTACTGACTATCTGCCGGACCAGCTCGACCATCTTCCGGCCGGAGGCGCGGCGGCAGAGGAGCGGAATGACCTCGCGACAGAACCTGGACAGTGACTTAGGAGCGCGGGGCTTGTGGTCGTTCACTGGTGTTTTCCTCCCGTCCCGTGGCGACCCGCTTCAGGGCCGGCCCGCGATTATAGCCGGTCACCCGCGCCAAGCCAGTTCCGGGCGGCGACCCGCCATCGAAACCGGCGGTCCCCCCAGTAATATATACACCCAATCGGCCGAAATCTCATTACGCCGGAGCTTATGGGCAAGCGTGCCCATGATCCCGGTCCCTGCGCGCAAGTGACTTACGTACAGGCGCATACATAGAGCCCGCGCCCGCCAACACCAATCCGACCTTGCGGCGCGGGAACCAGGCGACCAGGCATGGCCCCATGTGCGGGAATACCCCTTCCCGGTACCAGGTTAGAAAGGTGAACACCGGGGGCATGCCCACTGGAGGCAGGAGGGCCGGACCATGATCACGGAAGAGATCACCGGGAACACCCACAAGCGTCTCGACAAGATCGCCGGGCAGGTCCGCGGGGTCCGCAAGATGATCGACGAGCGGCGCTACTGCGTCGACATCCTCAACCAGGTCGAGGCGGTGCGCTCGGCGCTCGGCGCGGTGAGCAAGATCATCCTCAGGAACCACATCGAGACCTGCGTGGCCAACGCCATGAAATCCAGGGACAAGGCCGATCGCAAGCAGAAGATCGACGAACTCATGGCCATCTACGGACGTCTCTGCGGGGGCAGACTGTAAGGCTCCGGGAGGTAACTATGAGACTTTCGCTCTTTGCCCTGAGCCTGTTGGCCGCCGCGGCCGCCGGCTGCGCGCCCCGGGGAGACGGGCCCGCTGCCGGTGCGCCCGGGAGGCCCGCGGCTCCGGCTGGAGGGACAGTCGGCCTCCGGAGCGGCGATGCCCCGGGGATGAAGCTCGACGAGAACTCCGGGCTAGAGAACTACCTGGCTCACGCCGCGCTCCGCAACCCCGGCCTGGAGGCCGCCTTCTACCGCTGGCAGGCGGCCCTGGCAGCGCTATCGGCCTGCTCATGCTCTTCAGCGGCTTCCTGCCGATGATGCTGGTCATCCTGATCTACGGTGGCGTCCGCGAGATCAGGGATTTCTTCGCGCGGCGGGCGGCCGGGCGCGAAGGAGCGGCAGACAACGGTCCATAGGCCAGGAGGCGATTCTGGCCGTGCTGCGGCGTCTTCAGCTCGCGAAACCGTAAGCGGCTGATAAACAGCTACATAGCCCCCCTGCATTTTAGCCCCTTTGGTCTTGCATTTGATGCTTGACAATCAGCGTGTTAACTTGTATAATATTAGTGGAAGGTTTCCCCTCTGGAGGGGGTTAGTACTAGAGTGATGCGGAGGTGTGGCTAGTGGGCAGGCGCCGGAGAAAGGAACACGACTGGTTCAGCACCCTGGAGGCCGCGCGCCTCTGCGGCCTGAGTCACATGACCATAATCCGCCGCTTCGACGCCGGCGACCTGGAAGGCTACAAGGTGCCCGGCTCCCGATTCCGGCGCATACCGAAAAAGCATCTAGTCGAATTCGCCCGCAAACACGGGATTCCGCTGCCGGATCTGGCCGCGCCCCAGGAGGCGCCGCCCGCCGGGCGCCGCGCCCTGGTGGTCGAGGACGAGCGGCGCATGGCTAATCTCATGGAGAAGCTGCTCACCGGCGACGGCTGGGAGGTGCAGGTGGCCCGCAACGGTTTCGACGCCGGCTTCCTGGCCAGCTCCTTCCTGCCCGACCTGGTGATCCTGGACATCCTGCTCCCCGGGGTGGACGGCCGCGAGGCCTGCCGGCGGATGCGGGCCGACGCCCGGCTGGCGGGCGCCAAAATCATGGCCGTAACCGCCCTGCGCGACGAGAAGAGCGTAGAGGAGATCTTCGAGGCCGGAGCCGACGACCATCTCGCTAAGCCCTTTGATTTAAGCGTCTTCCGGAGCAAGATCAAGAAGCTCTTCAAGAGCCGTCCGAAACCGGCGGTCGGTGCTGTGAAGGTTAAGGACTCGGCCAAAACGGCCGATTGATAATGATGAGGTAAGGTGATGGGTCGGTACGGGGGGACGACCATGCCCGACCGGGTGCAGGGAGGCACCGCTATGGGCAGAGGAGCCGCTAGGCTCTGGCGAGCCGCAACGTGCGCGCTGGCGCTTGCGCTGATCTCCGGGTCGGCGCTGGGTGCAAGTTATACTTGGGACGGCAGTAACAACGACAACTGGAGCAAGAAGCAGAACTGGACGCCGATGTCCGGCAACGGTGGCCCTGTCGCTGGCGATACGGTTACGATTGCCACCGAAGCTGGAGGCATCTGTCTGATTGACGGCGCTGACCGGGCCTGCGCCGTGCTCACCGTCCAGAACGCGATGAGCCTGAGAGCCATCCAAAACCTCGTCGACCTCACCGTCAGCGGGAACGTGACCGTCAACAGCGGGGGCACCATCGTAGTCGGCAGCGGGGGCACCTGCATACTCTACGTCGGCGGCAACTGGAACAACAACGGCAGCTTCAGCTACAACATCGGCGGCGGGGACTCGGGCACGGTCAACTTCAACAACTCCGGCAACATCGACCACGACGGCTCGGGCGGCACCGGCAGCGGCAACTTCTGGAATGTGATCGTCTCGGGCACGCACACCCTGACCAGCAACGTGACAGTCGACAACGACCTGACGGTCAGCGGCACGCTGAATCTCAACGGCTACACACTCACGGTCAAGGGCAACGCCACCATCTCGGGAACGCTCAGCGTGGGCGGCGGCGTCCTGTCCGTCGAGGGCAACCTGGACACCACCGGCGGCACGCTCAACAACAACACCGGCACGGTGAACCTCAAGGGCTCCTTCACATCGGGCACCTACAACCGCGGCACGGGCACGTTCAACTACAACGGTACGACGCAGAACATTACCGGCGTCAGCTACTACGACCTCCAGGTAACCGGTTCCACGGCGACCCTGGCGGACAGCAGCACCGTCGTCAACAACACCTTCGTGGTGGACAGCACGGGCAAGATCAGGCTGTCGAACTTCACCATGACCTTTGCCAGCGGCGCGTCCATTACCGTGAACGGCACGATCGAAAGCGGCGGGGGAACGCTGACTTCCTCGGGAGCCGGGGCCTACTTCGGCATCACCTTCAATGGCACCGTCAATATCGGGTCCATGAGCGTCACCCGCCCCGATGACAACGGCGTGACCATCTCATCGGGAGCGACGGTGACCCGCCTGGACAATATCACCTACGCCTCGGGACAGAACGGAGCTTCCAGCCGCTACCTCTACATGGGCCAGGGCTCGGGGGCGGTTTCGTTCGTGGGACACGTCATAGACGCCAACTGCAACGTGAACGTTACCGCGCCCAGCGGCATCAAGGTGGCCATGATCGACTCATCGGGGGCCAAGGGCGGGGTAACCAACGGCGAGGCCAACGACGGGGCAATAGACGCCAACATCACGTGGGCGAACCCCATTACCTGGCAAGGGGATGACGCCACCAGCCCCACTCTCTGGTCCGTAGCCGAGAACTGGAACACGGGGGTGGTGCCTTCCGGCGACGCGGTGATAACCATTCCCAACGTGGCCAACCAGCCCACGGTGGACGTGGACGCCGAGTGCTACACGCTCACCATCCAGAACGGCGCCACCGTGAGCATGTCGGTGGCCAACAAGACACTGGAGATCCGCGGCCGCAAAATGGGCGGCCGTCTGCAGATCGACCTGGGCGGCACACTGTCCATGACCGCCAGCGGCACGGTCTTCAAGTGCGGCGGGATATGGGACAACAGCGGCACGTTCACCGCCTCTGCCGGCACCGTGGTGTTCCACAGTCAGGCCGTGGACCAAGACGTACCGGTTGAGACCTTCAACAACCTGGAAATTGACAAGCTCGAAGCTCTGACGGCCACGGCCACCGGCGCGCTCACGATTAACGGCAACTTGACGGTCACCCTCGGCACCTTTAACCTGGGCAATTACACTCACACAGTATCAAGCACCACGGACGTCTTCGGCAAGCTGATGCTGGTAGCCGGCAGCGACATCACCTGCAGCGGCAAGGTGACGGTCAAGGCCGGCGGCGAGTTGAACATGAACGGGGCCTGCTTCCTGCGGCTCTCGACCAACGGGCTGGCGGTGGACGACGGCGCCATTGACGGTACGTTCATCGCCGCCGGTTCCACTCCCACGGTCACCTGGGACGGGGCCAACCGATACGCCTTCGCCGTCAGCGGGGCGATCAACGTCACCGCCCTGAACATGAGCTACTACGACGCCAGCGGCCTGACGGTCAACGACGGCGCGCTGATAACCGCCATAGACAACATCAACTTCACCAACGGTGTGGCCGCCACCGGCCGCCACCTGCGCGTTCTGGACCTGGGCACCACCGTGTATTTCTCCTCGGGCTGCGTCCTGGACAACACAGTACAGAACAACGTCTACGTACCCGCGGCCAGCGGGATCACCCTCAACATGGTGGGCACCAGCGGTGCCTTCGGCGGGGCGACCAACGGAGAGGCCAACGACGACGACACCGGCAACCATATCAACTGGTACGACGAAAAGAGCTGGCAGGGGGCCTCCGGAGGACCCCCGAGCAACCGGGACAAGTGGAACGTCACCGGCAACTGGTCGCCCACCGGAGTGCCCACCGCCGCTGATTACGTTCGCATCATCGGCCCGCCAACGTCCAACCGGCAATGCTACGTTAACGTGGCCGGCGCAACATGCAAGGGCATCGTGATCGACGGCACGTCGAGCGGGGTGCTGTACGTAACGGGCGCCGGCAACGCCCTGACAGTTGGCGAGTACTTCAGGATTCAGAGCGGGGGAACCGTCAATCTCAACAACGAGGACTCCCTAACCGTAGGCGGCAACTGGACCAACGACGGAACCTTCACGCTGCAGAGCGGCACCACCAGCGGGACGCTTATCTTCAACGGGACCACCATCGTCGACAAGGCCACCGGCAGCGCGGGGACCGAGACCTTCGACAACCTGACCGTCTCCGGGATCATGACCATCACCAACGGTGACAGCGTCACCGCCCTGGGTACCTTCAACCCCACCGGCGCCACGATAAACGCCGGCACCGGCACGACGCTGACAACCACTGGCTCCTGGACGGCGGCGCCAACCACTTTCAACTACGGCACCTCCACCGTGGTGCTGAAGGGCACGGCCAACGTGCCGGCGGTGACCTACTACAACCTGACCATCGACGGCGCCTGCACCTTGACCGCGGACGTCACCGTCAAGAACAACCTGATCATCAACAACACCGCATCGCTGAACCTGGGAGCGTTCACCATCACGGTGGAGGGCAACGTCACCAACTCCGGTACGCTGGACCTCGACACCGGGCGAATCAAGGCCAAGAACACTTTCACCAGCACCGGCACCTTCACGGCCGGCGCCGGCACCGTGGAGTTCAACGGCACCACCCAGACTATCCCCAACCCCGGCAACTACTACAACATCGACGTCAACGGCAGCACGGTAACCCTGGCCGCGGGAGTCACCGTCAACAACCAGTTCAACGTGTTCGCCGGGACTCTCGCGCTGGGCTCGTCCACCCTGACCTTCGCGAACGGCGGGGCCCTGGACGTGGACGGCGTCATTACCTGCTCGGGAGGTACGCTGGCCTCCACCGGCGCCGGCAGTTATTTCGGGATAAACATCGACGGGACCATCAACGCCGACGGCTTGACGGTCAACCGTCCCAACGACAATGGCCTGACCATCCAGAACACCGCGACCATCCAGGCCCTGGACAGCGTGACCTACACCAACGGACAGAACGGGGCGGCCTCACGCTACCTCTGGATCGGGCACGCCTCCGGTTCGTACAACCTCACCGGCCATAGCTTCGACGCCAATCACAACTGGAACGTGGTGGCCCCCAACGGGGCCAGCATAGCCATGGTCAGCGCCACCGAGGGAAAGGGAACCACCGACCCCGAGGACTACGACGGAACGGTCGACGCCAACATAACCTGGACCGACGCCCACATCTGGCAGGGAGACGACGCAACCAACCCGACCCTCTGGAACGTAGCGGAGAACTGGGACAAGGGAACGGTCCCGGAGGCCTCCGACGCGGTCATCATTCCCAGCGCGACAAACGACCCGGTTCTCAATGTAAACGGGCAGTGCGCAACCTTAACCATCCAGAGCGGCGGCCTGCTGACCATGTCCACGGCCTCCACGACCTTGACCGTCTCCGGCAACGTGACGGTGAGTTCCGGGGGAACGCTGACCATGTCCAGCGCCACCACCACGTTGAAGGCGGGAGGTTCCTGGCTGCGCTCCGGAACGTTCAACGCCAACGCGGGAACTGTCAGCTTCTATTCGACCACCGCCGACCAGACGATTCCCGCAGAGACGTTCAATCACCTGGAGATCAACAAGAGCGGCAAAGAGGCGCTGCTCGGCGGCAATATCGTGCTTAACGGCAACCTTACCCTCACCTCCGGCACCCTGGACCTGGGCACCGGTTCCTGTTTCGTGACCGGGACCACGGACATTTACGGAAAGCTGGAGGTCAACGCCGGGGGAACCCTCAACGCTTCCGGATCCGCGGCAGTCAAGGCCGGCGGGGAACTCTACATGAACGGTAGCAGCACGATCGCGCTGGGCGCCTCGCTGAGCGTCGATTCCGGAGGCACCAACGGCAAGTTCACCGCTCTGGGGCTCACGCCCACCGTGACCTGGAACGGCTCGACGCGCTACGCGTTCACGGTCAACGGGACCATCGAAATCGACGCCCTCAACCTGAACTACCCCAATGCCGACGGCCTGACCATCAATGACGGTGCGACCATCGTCGATATCGACAACCTGGACTGTAACAACGGGCTCTCCACCGGCACCTACCTGCGGGTGCAGGACACGAGCACGACCACCTACTCTTTCGCCGGCTGCGACTTCGACAGCAACTGCCAGTACAACGTGGCGGCTGCCATCGTCCAGGCTGACAAGATCGTCATGATCGGGGCCACCGGCGCAAAGGCCGGTGAAGGTTACGACAACGATCCTGGCACCACTATCAAGTGGGAGAACCAGAAAATATGGGACGGCAGCACCAACTCCAACTGGAGCGAGCCGACCAACTGGTCCGGCAACTCGGTTCCCATTGCCACCGACAACGTCTTCATAGGCACCGCTGCGAACCCCTGTAACGTCAACGTGGCTACCGCCCAGTGTCAGACCCTGGAGGTGGGCAGCGGCGGAACGCTGATCATAGATGCGGGCACGGACCTCCTGACCGTTGCCGGCAGCATCACGGTGAGCAGCGGCGCCACCCTGACCCTTTCGAGCGGCGAACTGCGCAGCACTGGCGACTGGACCAGCAACGAGTCCGTGATCGCCAGCGGCGGACTGGTAACGCTCAATGCCGGCGCGTCGCAGGCGATTGCCGGCACGGTGATCCCGACCCTCTACAACCTGACGGTAACCAACAGCAGCACGGTGACGCTGAACACGAACATCACGGTCAGCAACGTCCTCTCCGTGGCCGCCGGGTCGCAGGTCACGGTGAGTTCGGGCAAGATTCTCTCGCTCAGCACCAGCACGACCCTCAGCGGGACCCTGGTGCTGAGCACCAACAGCAAGCTGCGCATGGCCAGCGGCACCACGTTCACCGCTAACACGGGCAGCACATTCACGGTCTCGGGGACCAGTCAGCAGGCCGGGGGCTACGCGACCATTGAGGCTGTCAGCGGCGCTTACTCGATGACCCTGGCCGGCAACGTGGACGTAACCTTCGCGCGATTCTACGACCTGAACTCCAACGGGGTCACGCTCTCGGCCGCTTCCACCACCACGATATTCGACAACGTGCTCTTCTACGACGGGGCCGCGGGAGCCACGCCTTACCTGCGAGTCACCGGCGCGGCTTGGAACGGGCACAACTTCTACGGGATGGGGTTCAGCGACGTCGGCGGCACCAAGACCCGGGCGGTGGAGATCACCACCGGGGGCACGGTGACCCTCAGCCAATACGGCTCCGGCGCCGGCTGGCTCTCCGGAGACGCTACCGACATGGAAACCTCCGGAACGATCACCTGGGCCCCGACCGCCGCGGAGGGCCTGGAGGCCCGCGTTCAGAGAACGGCGCGCGGGACGCTGGTCACCTGGAGCGCCGCGGGCGAGCGGGGCACCGCCGGCTACCGCGTGCTGCGCCGCCGGGTCGAGCGCCACAGCGGGCTGCTCGAGGAGGAAGCCGCCGGTGCGGCGCCGCGCGGAGAGCGCATTGAGAAGTTCCGGGGCGCCTGGTGCGAGGTGGACAGAGTCCCGGTCCGCGCCCCCGGCGGGGAGCCCGGCGGGCAGCGCTACCGCTTCCACGACAAGACCTCGCCGGGCAAGTGCGAGTACCTGATCGAGGAAGTGGAAGGCAGCGGCAGGCCCGGGCGCCGCGTCCGGGCCGTCAGGGGCTTCTGAGTCGAGGGGGAAGCGTGACAAAGCAACGCCTGGGAAATCCGTCGGGCGCCCGCGGGCGGTGGTTCATCGCCCCGCGCCTGGCACTCTTGGTCGGCTTGCTGGCCGCGGTCGGCTGTCTGCAGTTCGAGACCACTCTGGCCGACAGGGGCATCAATCAGCCGGCGTATGGCGTCCCCGGCGGCGAGATTCCTGTGACCATCTATGCGAACATGCCCGGCGTTGCCTTAGGCGCCGAGGGCTTCGTGTACATCCGGATGCGCAACAATTGGGGCGTCAAGAACAACTCCATGGACTTCACCAGCCAGAGCCGCCGGCTGGCCGGGGAGGTTAACTACGCCGCCGGCAAGGCCGGCGACGCGGAGGGTTACTGGGGCTCGGGGGCCAGCACCTACTGGTGGGGTGGGACCACCGGCCTCATCGACATCGAAACCGCCGAATTAGTAACTATAACGGGAACCATCACCATACCCGCCGGCGAGACGCCCGGCAGCTACGTCATCGACTACGGCCTGGGTGACAACCAGGAGGACCCTACCCCCCCGGGAGGGGACGGCGAAAGCTTCAACCACGCCATCGCTATCGGCGACCTGAAGATCGCGCTCGGCCCCAAGACCGCGCCTACCCAGACCGCTGGTACGGACCAGAGCGACGTCGTCCTAAACCAACTGGAAATCGAGGCGGGCGTGCGGGCAGGCAGCTACACTGTCACCGCGCTGACCTTTACGCACACCGGCACGGCCGGCGCGATGAGCAACGTGTCCAGCGCCAGGCTGTACCGCGACAACAACGCCGACGGCAAGCTGCAGCTCGGCGGCGACTCGCTGCTGGCCACCATCAACAGCCCTGGAGCCACGCTAAGTTTCAGCGGTTTCAGCTCGGTCATCAGCGGGGGTTCCAAGGGCCACTTCGTCGTGGTCTACAACTTCTCGAGCGCGACGGTGGGGGACACTTACTCTCTGAGCATCGTGCCCGGTGGCGTGACCGCTACCGGGTCGCCGCCGATTGTGGGCCCCGCGGTCGGCAGCAACACCACCACCATCTCCAACAGCCCGTCGCTGGGCGTGGCCCTGGGCGACAACAACCCCGATGTCACCTACCAGATAGTCGGTGCAGGCGGCCAGGACAAGACGCTGCTGCAGTTGGCCTGCAATGCCGGGCTGGTGGGAGGGGACGTCGATCTCACCAGCCTGACTCTCACCTGCACTTACGTCGGTCCGGCGGCCAACGAGTTCGAGGCCGGGGACGTCGTCGATATCCGGCTGTACCGGGACAACGACGGCGACGGAGAATTGGACGCGGCTACCGATCCGCAGGTGGGGAACACTGTGACCTGGGTTCCCGGCGGTCAGGACACCACTATCACCTTCAACCTGCTGGACAACGAGTACCGCGCGCTCCAGGCCGGCAGCACGGTCAACTTCATTGCCGTAATTGACCTTTCGGGCACGGGGACCGACCAGGAGGGCATGATGGTCCGGCTGGCCCAAGCCGGTCATGTGACCGCCGAGGCCTCCTCAGACGGAAGTCCCGTGCCCGCCACGGGCACATTCCCCATCGGCGGCACCCGCATCGACATACTCAACGACGTGGTGGTCAACATGGACGCCGCGGCGGTGACCTTCTCCAAGGGCGGCAATGACCCCGGACCGACCACGCACACCCCGGCGGATACCGGGATCGTGGTCATGCAGACCCGGATCCGGGCCCCCACCGGCCGCAACGCGACCATCAGCGATCTAGTGATCTGGAACAGCGGCACCATCACCGGATCGACGGACGTGACCGCCGTGCGCTTCTATCGGGACGTAGACGGGGACGGCACCGTGAACGGCGGCGACTTCGAAATCGCCAACGGGACATTCAACACCTACAACCCCGCACCGCCGCCCGCCACCGACCCCAACGGCTGTCGCATTCAGATTAGCGGTGGGTACCAGATCCCCGCGGGGGAGGAGCAGACCTTCCTGTTCGTCCTGGACCTCTCCGGGACGGGCTCGGCTGGAGAAACCATAAAGCTTGCCCTCCTGGACCCCTCGGACTACAACGACATCCCCAGCGACGTCACCGTGGACAACCCCAACGCAGAGGCCAACCTCTACAACGGCCCGGTGCTTCAGGAATCCAGCACCATAACGCTGCAGACTTCGACGCTGACCGTGGCTGCGGGCCTGCAGATGCCCCCGGCCAAGGGCATACCCGCCAACGCCCAGAAAGAAGAAGTCCTGCAGCTCAAGCTCACCGCCGGGGCGTTGGCTGATGTTACCGTCACAGAGATCAAGTTCGATGCCTCGGGCACCGGCCACGACTCGACCGACCTCCAGACTGTCCACCTCTACAACGACGTGAACTCCAACGGCCAGTACGACGCGGGCACCGATCCCTCCATAAGCTCGGGCACCTACAGCGGCGACAATGGATTGATCACCCTCAGCGGGCTCAGCGAGGTCATCAACGCCGGGCAGACCGAGAGCTGGCTGCTGGTCTACGACTTCAAGGACCCCGGGACCGCCTCGGGCGGAGAGACCTTCCAGGCCCAGCTGGCCTCCAACAACAGCATCACCGCCGGGGCCGCCTCGGTCAGCGGCGCTCCGGTGGTCTCCAACGTCTTGACCGTAAACAGCACCGGCACGCTGACCTTCACGGCGGGGCCGGCCAATCCTGCCGACGGCAACATCGCCCAGGGCCAGCTCGACGTGGTCACTCTGCAGCTTCAGGCCGCCGCCAACGGCGTCGAGGACGTCGAGATATCCCAGATCGACCTGACCCACTCGGGCTCCGCTCTGGACGCGGACGTCGTTTCCATCGAGCTCTACAAGGACGTGGACGGCAACGGCGTCCTGAGCGGGCCCGACGTGCAGCTGGGCAGCACCCTGGCCAGCTTCGGCGGCGGCACCATGAGCTTCAGCGGCGACGACGAATTCCCGGTCACCGTCCCGGCCGGGGGCAACGTCAAGTTCATCCTGGTTTTCGATATGGCCGGCGGCGCCACGCTGGGGCGCACGCTGATCGAGAAGCTGAACGCCAACGCGGACGTGACCGCCACCGGCGTCTCCAGCGGGCAGCCCGCCAGCAAGATCGGCGCGCCGGTCCCCGGCGGGACGCTGACCGTCAACCAGGTCAGCAGCCTGACCCTGGCCGCCGGCGCCAGCAACCCCGGTGACAGCTACGTACAGGACAACGAGCAGGACGTTTCCATGATCCAGGTCAAGCTCACCGCCGGGGCCTCCGGCGCGGTGGACGTGACCTCCATCCGGTTCAAGGCCAGCGGCACCGGCAACGACAATACGGACATCTCCAACCCAATACTCCTGGCGAGGGACAACGGCGACGGCGTCTACAATGCCGGTGATGACCCAACTATTGACACGGTGGCCCCGCCCGCCAACGACGGGTACTTCACCTTCAACTTCGCGGCCGAACGCATTAACGCGAGTTCGTCGGTCAACTGGATCGTGGTTTACGACCTGAACGGCGCGGCCAGCGGCAACGAGACCTTCAAGGTCAGCCTGCTCAACAACTCCGATGTGACCGTGACCGACGTGAACACCGGCGGCCCGCTGACGCCCTCGGGCGCGCCGGTTTCCGGCGGGCTCAAGACCATCGCGTCGGTCACCGCCATCACCTGGAACGGCTCGGTCAACGCCGACTTCAACCTGCCGGGCAACTACAACGAGGCCGTGGGACCGGGACCTTCGATAGATGTCACCGTTCCCAACGTGGGCACCAAGCCGATCGTCTCCGCCAACGGCGATGCCAAAGTGCTGACCGTCGCCGCGAACTCCTCGGTCAAGGTGGAACCCGGCAAGCTGCTCACCTGCTATGGGAACGTGACGGTCAGCGGGACCATGGAGCTCCAGGGCAACTCCACCCTGCGCCTGGGCGCCGACACGACTTTTTCCACCGGTACCGGCAGCACCTTCAAAGTCGCCGGCACCAGCCAGCTGGCCGGCGGTTACGCCACAGTTGAGGCTTCGAGCGGCACTTACGCGATGACCTTGGCCGGCAACGTGGACCTGCGCTTCGCCCGCTTCTATGATCTCAACTCCGGTGGCCTGACTTTGTCGGCGAGTTCCACTACAACGGTGTTTGACAACGTGCTCTTCTACGACGGGGCCGCGGGAGCCACGCCTTACCTGCGAGTCACCGGCGCGGCTTGGAACGGGCACAACTTCTACGGGATGGGGTTCAGCGACGTCGGCGGCACCAAGACCCGGGCGGTGGAGATCACCACCGGGGGCACGGTGACCCTCAGCCAATACGGCTCCGGCGCCGGCTGGCTCTCCGGAGACGCTACCGACATGGAAACCTCCGGAACGATCACCTGGGCCCCGACCGCCGCGGAGGGCCTGGAGGCCCGCGTTCAGAGAACGGCGCGCGGGACGCTGGTCACCTGGAGCGCCGCGGGCGAGCGGGGCACCGCCGGCTACCGCGTGCTGCGCCGCCGGGTCGAGCGCCACGGCGGGCTGATCGAGGAGGAAGCCGGCGGCGCGGCGCCGCGCGGAGAGCGCTTCGAGAAATTCACCGGCGCCTGGCGCGAGGTGGACAGAGTTCCGGTCCGCGCCCCCGGCGGGGAGCCCGGCGGGCAGTGCTATCGCCATCGCGACAAGGCGCCTCCGGGGACATACGAGTATCTCATCGAGGAAATTGAAGCCTGCGGACGCCGTGGGAAGGTCGCACCGGCGCGCCGCGAAGGAGAGTCCCAATGATAAAGCCAACCAGACTTTTGGCGCTCGCGCTGCTGGCGGCAATTGTCCCGCTGGCCTCGGCCCGCGCGGGAGCGCCCTCCGCGCGCCGGCTGACCGCGCCCGGCGAGGGCGTGCTCCGAATCACGAACGCCGAGCTGGCCTCCTGGGGCCTGGGCCGCGGGCGGGTCTACGTCTATACCGGCGGGCGGGGCATCGACTACGTGCGAACCAAAGACAGCATCGAGGCCTATTCCGCCCCCTACAACAGCCTCTACGCCGCCGAGCGCGCCTTTCTGATATCCAACCGGGCGCTGCCCTACAAGGGCGGCAGCCTGCCCCTGCGCGCCGGCCGGAGCGGGAAGGGCTTCGATCGCTACAGCCGCTTCCGCCGCCGGGGCAGGGGAGGGAAAAGGGTCACCGACGGGCCGACCGGCTACATTGAGGCCGTGCACGTCGAGGAAGACCAGTTCTACATGAGCGGCATGGCCGGCGCCCAGCCCGGCGAGGAGCACTGGTTCTACTCCACGTTCCTGATGCCCGGCCGCTCTCTGGAGCTGACCGCCGAGCTCGCTGGCCCGCTGGCCCCCGGCCCGGTGCGGCTCAAGGTCGCGCTGCGCGGCTGCTTCGACGTCGCCGGAGTAAACCCGGACCACAGCGTGGAGGTGCGCTTCAACGGCCGGCTGGTGGGCACCATGGTCTGGAACGGCAACGCGCGCCTGGAGGGGAGCTTCGATCTGCCCGCGGGCCTGGCCGTCGAGGGCGCCAACACCGTGAAGCTCACCGCGGGGGCGCTCCCCGGGGTGACCTTCGATTTCGTGTGCGCCGACTGGATTGAGGTCTCCTATCCGCGCGGGCTGGCTGCGCGCGGCGACCGCCTCAACGCGACGCTTTCCGCGGACGCGAGTCAACGCGTGGCCGTCGGCGGCTTCAGCGGCCCCGACATCGTGGGCCTGGACGTCACCGACCCGGCGCGCCCCCAGCTCATGAAGCTCGACGTCAAGCCGCAGGGCGGTTCCTGGGTCGCCGAGTGGGTGACGGGCTCCGCCGGCCGGCGCAGCTACGCGCTGGCCGGGCCCGGCGGGCGGCTCTCGGCCAGCTCGGGGCGCGCCGCCGACCCCTGGGACGCGCGACGGACCGGCGGGCATCGTTATCTCGTGGTCAGCCACGCCGATTACATCGAAGCCGCCGCGCGCCTGGCCCGCCTCCACGGCGGCCGGCGCGGCCGCGCGCGCCTCTACGCCGCCAATGCCGTCTACGACGCCTTCGGCTGCGGCCAGGAGATTCCCGGGGCCATTCGCGCCCTGGCCCGCCATCACCGGCCCGAGTACCTCTGCCTGCTGGGCGACGCCAGCGCGGACATGCGCGGCCGGCTGGGAGCGCCGGGCGCGGGTCTCGTGCCCAGCTTCCTGGCCCAGGGCCCGCACTTCGAGGAGGCCAGCGACAACCTCTTCGGCTGCATCCGCGGCGGCGATGAGTACCCCGAGGTGGCCGTGGGGCGCCTGCCGGCGCGCAGCGCCGCGGAGGCCGGGGCCATGGTCGACAAGGTCGCCGCGCGGCTGGCCAGCGCCGACCAGTACGGCGGCTCCCAGGCCGCGCTGGTGGTCGGCGACGACGACCAGGCCATCTTCGAGGAGGGCGCCCGGGAGATCGCCGGCCTCTTCGCCTGGGGCGGGACCGACCTGGTGCTCTTTTCGGACTACGGCACCAGCGCCGCGGTCCGGGCGGAGATCATCGCCGGCTGGGCCAAGAAGCCGCGCTACTTCGTCTTCTACGGCCACGCGGCCACGGGCTACCTGGGCAAGGGCACGGAGCTCCGCGCTGCGGACGTGCCCGCGCTCTGTGCCGAAGAGCTGCCCGCCGGCGTGATCCTGGCCTGCCTGGCCGGCCACTTCAACTTCACGACCGGCAGCGACTCGCTGGCCGAGAGGCTCCTCAAGGAGCCCGGCAAGGGCGTCGCCGCGCTGGTGGCGCCCTCGGGGATGAGCGCCCCGGAGGGCCAGCTCATCCTCGGCCGGGAGATCGCCAAAATAATCAAGGAGGACCGCAAGGCCTCCCTGGGCCGCGCGCTGATGCTCGCCAAGCGGCGCCTGCCGCTCGCCCACGAGGACGTGCTGCGCAGTTTTAACCTGTTAGGAGACCCGGCGCTCAGGTGACCGCCGCCGGCTTCCATTGACCACCCCGCGCCCCGGACCCCGTCCGGGGCGCTTGATTGTCCGCCTTCGGCGCGCTATGCTCCCGTTTCCTGAAGGGAGAACTCGGTGAGCGGCCTGCCCCTGGTGTTCATCATCGGCGATTCCATCTCGATGGGTTACACGCCGGTCGTTGCGAAGAAGCTGGCCGGCCGCGCGCGCCTCGCCCGCCACGAGGGCAACGGCGGGGACACGCACAACGTACTTTCCAGGTTGAGCGAGTGGCTCGCCGCCCTGGGCGAGAGGCCCGACGTCATCCACGCCAACGCCGGCCTTCATGACCTGCGCTTCTGGGCCGAGAAGGGCGCGTACCAGGTGCCGCCGGCCGACTACGCCCAGAACATGCGCCTGCTGGCCGCCAAGCTCAAGGAGACCGGCGCGCGGGTCATCTGGGCGACGACCACCCCGGTCATTGACGGCGCGCCGAACATGAGCAGGGAGTTCCCCCGGGAGAACTCTGACGTAGAGGCCTACAACGCCGCCGCGCTGGAGGCCGTCCGGGAAGCGGGCCTGGCCGTCGACGACCTCTACTCGCTCGTCAAGGAGCGCGGCCCGGAGGGCATGATGACCCCCGACGGGGTGCACTTCACCGAGCCCGGCTGCGCCGCGCTGGGCGCCCGGGTCGCCCGGGTCATCGTTGACACGCTCGGCGGATAGCCTAGAATCTCCTCCCGCCGGAAACCCGTCTGGAAAGGGAGAACGCACATGGACTGGGGAATGCAGAACCGCCTCTCGCGGATCATTCAGCCGGAGAGCGGGCGCGTCGTCATGTTCGCCGTGGACCACGGCTACGTCCTGGGGCCGACCACCGGCCTGGAGGACTTCAAGGCCACGGTCGACCCGCTGCTGCCCTTTGCCGACTGCCTGATGCTCACCCGCGGGATGCTGCGCACCTGCGTGAACCCGGCCGGCGCCCCGCCGATCATGCTGCGCATGAGCGGCGGCAACAGCATCCTCGGCGAGCTCTCCGACGAGGGGCTCACCTGCTCCGTCGAGGACGCCGTGCGCCTGGGCGCCTCCGGCATCACCCTTTCCATCTACGTGGGCGGGCCCGGCCAGCGCCAGACGCTGCTCAACCTCGGCAGGCTCATCGACGAGGGCCAGCGCTACGGCCTTCCGGTCATGGCCGTGACCGCGGTGGGCAAGGAGATGGTCCGCGACGTGCGCTACCTGGGCTTGTGCTGCCGCATCGCCGCGGAGATCGGCTGCCAGCTGGTCAAGACCTACTACTGCGAGGACTTCCCCAAGCTGGTCAAGTCCACCCCGGTGCCGGTGGTCATCGCCGGCGGCAAGAAGATCCCCGAGCCCGAGGCCCTCCAGCTGGCCGCGGGCGCCATCCGCGACGGCGCCGCCGGCGTGGACATGGGCCGCAACATCTTCCAGGCCGAGCACCCCGTGGCCATGGTCCAGGCGGTGCGCGCGGTGGTTCACGAGGACGCTTCTGCCCAGCAGGCCCTGGAGCTCTACCGGGACCTCAAGGCCGGCAAGTAAGTGCGCGCCGCGGTCTACTACAACAACCACGACGTCCGCCTGGAGGAGCGGCCGGTGCCGGAAATCGGCGCCGACGAGCTCCTTTTTCGTGTGGAAGCCTGCGGGATCTGCGGCTCCGACGTCCTGGAGTGGTACCGCATCAGGAAGGCGCCCATCGTCCTGGGCCACGAGGCCGCCGGCACGGTGGAGCGGGTCGGCGCGAAGGTGACGCGCTTGGAGCCCGGCGACCGGGTGTTCGTCAGCCACCACGTGCCCTGTAACACGTGCAGATATTGCCGGGCCGGGCAGCACACCGTCTGCGAGACCCTGCACACCACCAACTTCGATCCCGGCGGCTTCGCCGAGCTGGTCCGCGTGCCGGCCATTAACGTCGACCGCGGGGTCTTCCCGCTGCCGGACGCGGTGTCCTTCGAGGCGGCCACCTTCATAGAGCCCCTGGCCTGCGTCTTGCGCGGCCAGCGCGCCGCGGGCCTGAAGCCGGAGCACGCCCTGGCCGTGCTGGGCAGCGGCATCTCCGGCCTGCTGCACATCGCCCTGGCCCGCGCCCGCGGAGTTGAACACATTTTCGCCACGGACATCAGCGAGTACCGCATGTCCAGGGCCCGGGAGCTCGGCGCCGACGAGGTCTTCGCCGCCGCCGAGGACGTTCCCGCGCGCATCAGGGACGCCAACGGCGGCCGCGGCGCCGACCTGGTAGTGGTCTGCGCCGGCGCGCTCTCCGCGCTACAGCAGGGGGTCGCGTCGGTTGACCGCGGG
The DNA here is from genome assembly GCA_964581145.1 of uncultured Planctomycetia bacterium. Taxonomy (GTDB): domain Bacteria; phylum Planctomycetota; class SZUA-567; order JAKLDR01; family JAKLDR01; genus CAZONU01. The sequence continues at coordinate 1,911 of CAZONU010000004.1, read as the reverse complement.
GGCACGGTGCTCTTCTTCGCGGTGCCCCCGCCCGGCGTGGAGCTGCCCATACCCGTCAACGACTTCTGGCGCAACGGAGTTACCCTCTTGCCCAGCTACGCCAACAGCCCGGCCGACGCCGAGGAGGCCATTGAGCTCATCGCCTCCGGCGCGGTGGACGTCGAGCGGCTGATAACCCACCGCCTGCCGCTGGCCGAGGCCGCCGAGGGCTTCCGCCTGACCGCCGAGGCCGGCGAGAGCCTCAAGGTCATCATCGAGCCGAACAGGTAGGCACGGGCCCTCCTGCACCCCCGTTCGATATGTTCTTCTGCCGCTACCGGTTGCTCGCAGCGACTATCGCCGCGACCACGCCCCCCACCAGCACCAGCAGCACCAGGCCGGAGATGACTGTTCCGGCAATGGCCTTGCCCCGGCCGCACTTCCGGCCCTTTGAGCGAGCTATCTGCCTGAGGCCCACGAAGCCCAGGATGATCGAGTACATATGGGCGAACGGCGGAAACGGGACCAGGCTGATGAGAAGGCTGAAGGCCGCCGGCATGCTCAGCTCCGGCCGGGCCGGCGGAATCACCCCCGGACCGGCGGCCATGAACTCCGCCCAGCGCTTGATCCGCCCGGTGAGGAGGCCCATGAGCAGCACGACGGTCAACGCCGGGACGAAGAGCGCGGCCACGACCAGAACTCTCGTGGGCAACGCCGCGCCGCGAAGGTTAATGATGACCTCCACCACTCCCAGGCCCAGGATGCTGTAGATCATGACCAGCACGCTCGTCCAGGCGAAGAACAGGCACAGGCTGCGGCCCCAGGGCCGCCCGCGGACCATGCCGATGCCGCCCACCAGGAGCAGCAGCGAATAGCCCAGCCAGATCAGCCCCGCGACGGGAACGGCCACCAGGGCGAGCTCCGCGCCGCGCTTGTTCCAAAGGACGAGCATCGCGATGACCGGCGCAATGGTGTTTATCAATGTGTTCAGCGACCCGGCGATGATGCAGAGGGTCCCCAGCACCTTCATGGCCTTGGGCGGCTCCGGCGGCCAGGCCGGGGGCCGGGCCAGCGGCCGGGCCGCGGCCTGGGGCAGCGTGGGCTGCGTGGCTTCCGTCTCCACCCTGGCCTGCGCCAAAGTCGGCTGCGTTGTTTCTCCCTGCGGCGCAGGCGCCGGCTTGGCCTCCGGCGGGACGGTTATCTTCATGACCGGGATGGCCTGGGGCACCTCCGCGAGCGGCGCGGCCGCGGGGGAGGAGGGCGGCGCTGCCGGCTCGGCGGGCGCTTCGGGCTCCTTTTTCTCCTGGGGAGCGGCGGCTTCTTCCTTCTCCTCTGCCTCCGCCGGCTCCGCTTCCTCTGCGGCTTGCTTCTCCTCGGCGGTCGGCTCGGGCTCCGCTTCCTCCTCGGGAGTGGCTTCTTCCTTCTCTTCGGTTTCCTTCTCCTCCGCGGCGGCGGCGGGCTCCTCGGGCTTCTCCCCGGCGGGGGGCTCTGCGGCCTTTTCCTTCTCCGGCGCGGGCTCGACCGGCAGGCCCACGGGAACAGCGGGCCGGGCCGCTGGAGGCGCGGCTTCCGCCTCGCCGGCCGGCAGGCCCTTGAGCGGGGCGGGCATCTCCGCGCCGCACTGCTGGCAGAACTTGGCCCGGTCCAGGTTATGACTCCCGCACTCGATGCAGTACACGCCTCGACCTCCTTCGCCCGGCGGGGACACGCTGCTCGGTTGAGGATACTCTCCTCCCCTTTGCGGGTCAAGAGGGAACCACCGCAACTGACACGCGCTCGGGGCGATACCGCGGCAGCACCATGCCCTTAAGGGATTCAGCGGACCGAGAAGGTGAAACGAAACCCGCGGGGAGCGCGCGCCGGACCTCGGGCCGAGGCTCAAGCGCTGCCGGTTCCCGAGGCAATCTGCACGGCGCGCACACGTAACAGGCC
>CAZONU010000003.1:0-35797 GCA_964581145.1 uncultured Planctomycetia bacterium | reverse complement strand
CAAGCAAACAAGGAGTCCGAAGCAGCGGCCATCAGCTCGGACGGAAGGTTTGTGGCCTTTCAATCATTTGCCAGCAACCTCGCGGCCGGTGACACGAACAATTCGGCAGACATCTTCGTCCACGACCGCGCTACCGGCGTTACTGAGCGCGTCTCGGTGACCTCTGACGGCGGCCAGGCGAACGGCATGTCCTGGAGGCCATCCATTAGCGCGGATGGCCGGTTTGCTGCCCGCCGGGGCGCTGAAGTCGTAGCCTTGCGCGGTGTATCCCACATGCATGGTTATGGTCGCCCGGCCCGTAACCGCCTGCAACTCCCAGGCGCCCTTTTCGACCAGGCCGTCGTAGAACAGGTCCTGCGTCTTCTCCAGCCGCACGAAGTCGCGCAGTTCGCCCCCGTGGCCGCAATACGAGAGGAACCCCAGGGCCTCGAGGATGTTGACCGTCTTCGGCTCGTAATCGAGGCTGGACGCCGAGGTGACTTGGAAGACGGTCTTCGCCGGGACGGTCGCCTGGAAGGCACCCCCGGGGCATCCGAAGTGCCCGGCTGCGGCGAACGGCTTCAGTCCCTTCGCAGCTTCGACCCGAGTCCGGTGGTCGAAAACCAGGTGCGCATCCAGAGGCTTGCCCGTCTCCGCGTCGACCACCTTGCACTTCAGCTTGGTCACGACCGCCTTGGGCCGGGTGCTGTAGGCGGTGGGCTCGATCCACACCGGGTTGGTGATGGCGGTGGTCGCGGCGCCGACGTAGCCGCCGCCGCGCCGCGCGCGGATCCGCTGGTAGCACTTGGCCACGAGCCAGGCGGGCTCCTCCTGGCGGATCTTCAGCTCCATCTTGAAGCCGGTGTGGCCGGAGGGCGGCTCCACCCCGCGAAAGAGCTTCCCGTCCCGGTAGATCTCCACCCGGGCGATCTGGGCGCGGCGGTCGGTGCTGGCCAAGGCCTGGACGATGAGCCGGCGGGGCTTCTCGACGGTGGGCAGCTCGCGGCCGCTCACCGCGCCGTCGATCGACAGGAAACAGAAGGGCCCGAAGGAGACCGTGCTGGCCCCCGAGGCCATGCTGCGCAGCAGCCAGTCGCCCGCCGGCCAGTCCCGCGACGGGCGGGGATACAGCCTGACCAGCATGCGCGGCTCGGGCCGGTCCCCCCGGGAGAGCAGCCCGTGGGTGCCGGCGACTGCCGGAATCCGGTAGCCCTGCCCCAAGAGCGCGAACCACAGCTTCTCGGCGCTCTGGGAGCCGTCCAGCTCGAAGCTGCCCACCGGGGCCCCGGCGGCCAGCTCGAAGTACATCCGCGGGGCCAGTCCCCGGGTGGCCAGCGGGCGCGAGGCCAAGAGGTCGTAGAAGCGGCCCAGCTCGGGCCTCCAGGGCACCGCGGTCCGCCAGGGATTGGACCTGCGCGGCCGGCCGCAGTCCGCGTAGAAGCTGAAGCCCGCCGTCGTCATGCGCTTGAGAACCGCGCCGCGGCGCGGGCGCGCGCGGGGCGGCCGCCACAGCGGGTCGAAGCCGCCCTTGGAGCCGAAGCGCGGGTCGGTCTTGAGCCCCCAGCCGAAGACCGGAAGCTCGCGGCGCAGTTTCCTGGCGGCCGGCGCGGTCAGGCGCTCGAGGCCCACGGCGTCGAGCCCCGCGGCGCGCGCGGCCCGAACCGCCTCGCCGGGCGGGCGGCCCCCCGCCGAGAAGAGCGGGTCCACGGCCAGCCAGCCGGCGCGCGCGAAGTCCAGGTGCGGCGGGCGCTTCAGGAAGACGACCCGCTTCACCGTCTCGCCGGAGAAAATCTCCACGTTGCGGTCGTAGGGCAGCCGCCGGCGGCCGCCGTCGACGCGCAGCCGGTAGCGCGCCGGGGGCAGCTTGAGGGCGAGGCTGCCCTCCAGCACGAAGGAGCCGGCTTTGCCCGCCGGGCCGTAGCTTTTTCCACCCGAAGTGACCCGGACCAGAGCCGAGGCCGGCCTGCCCGTCTCCAGCTCGCGGAGCTCGACGATCAGCTTGCCGGGCCGGGGCCCGGGGGCCGCGGCCGCCGCCAGGAGGCCCGCCATTGCCAGCACGGTGATCGACATCGCCAGGACCTAGATGAAATCTGCCGTTACCCGGTCCGCCACCAGCATCCCCTCCAGCGTGAGGCGCAGCCGTCCCGCCTCAACCTCAAGACGCCCGGCGGAGCGGTGTGTGTCGAAGGAATCCCCGAAAAGTCCGCGGGCGTCGAAACTCGAGGGAACCTGGACGCAGGGCCCGGGCACCGGGCCGCCCGCGGCGGGGGAGCTAGCGGGATTCCCTGATCGCGACCATCACGTAGGCTTCGACGCTGCGCATCTTGCCGCCGGCGTCGTCGGTGCCCGTCCACCAGACGGCGTACCAGCCGGCCCGGCGCATCGGGAACATCCGGTTGATGGTGACCGTGAAGCTGCGCGAGCGCCGGCGCTTGTTGTCCAGGGGCATCTTGGCCCAGGGCAGCGCGGCCGACCCCGGCAGGGGCGGGAGCTCGCGCAGGGCCCGGTCGCGCTTGACGTGGAGGCGGCCGGTGATGGGCAGGTAGGTGTCCAGCGCCTTCTCCTCGGCGGGGGCCACCACGCGGACGGTGACCTTGATCTCCTCGCCGGCCGCGTAGAGCTGCTTGTCGGTGGTGACCAGGGCGATGGGCGAGACCCCCGGCCGGTAGCGGCCGCTCTCGACGCGCCGGATGGCCCGGTCGGCCTCGAGGGTGCGGTGGTAGTTCACCTGGCAGCCGGCCGCGGCCAGCATGCCGGCCATGACCAGCGCAAACGCCCGTAATCTGGAATTCATAGCCTCTGCCTCCTTATTCCCTCCGCGGACTTTCGCCCCGCCCCCTGCGGGTCCGACACGAAGCGGCCGGAGTCCACCTCGTAGGTGTCCCGGTCCTGCTCGTAGAGCCGCCGGAGCAGCCCCGAGTATATAGGGAAGGTGTCGCACAAGTCCAGTGTTTGTTCGCGGACGTATTTGCGCACCCGGCGATCCTCCGGCACCGAGAGCACCCGGTCGACCAGCTCGGCGACCAGGTCCATTTCCTCCGGGCCCATGCCCGGGGTGGTCACCGCCGGGGGCTTGGGGTCGCCGGGCACCGGGTTCTTGTTGGTGAGCACCGAGCCGGCGGCCTCCAGCACCGCCTGGGAGACGAAGTTCTCGCTGGCGGTGAACTCGAGATTCACTTGCTGCCGCCGGACCGCGTTGCGGACCGCCTCGCAGATGTCCGGGTCGATCCTGCGCAGTCTGTTGAGCACCGCTGCGTCCCTTTCCCCGCCGGGTCCCCGCTACTTCTCCTCTGCGCCCCCGGCTTTCTTCTTCTCTTCGCCGCCGCTCGCCGCCGAGCGCCGGGCCAGCTGCCAGCGCAGGTAGGCCTCGACGAAGTCCCCTATGCCGCCGTCCAGGACCCCCCCGGCGTTGCCGGTCTCGTGCCCGGTGCGGTGGTCCTTGACCATCTGGTAGGGCTGCAGCACGTAGCTGCGGATCTGGCTGCCGAAGTCTATGCCCAGCTTGGCGCCGGCCAGCTTCTGGAGCTCGGCGGCGCGCTGGTCCTCGGCGCGCTTCTGCAGCCGGGAGGCCAGCATCTTCATGGCGGTCATGCGGTTCTGGTGCTGGCTGCGCTCGTTCTGGCAGGCCACTACGATGCCGGTGGGCAGGTGGGTGATGCGCACGGCGGTTTCCACCTTGTTGACGTTCTGGCCGCCCTTGCCCCCGGAGCGGAAGGTGTCGAGCTTGAGCTCCCGGGGGTCGACCTGGACCTCGCCGACGTCCTCGATGACCGGGACGACCTCCACCGAGGCGAAGCTGGTGTGCCGGCGCTTGGCCTGGTCGAAGGGCGAGATGCGCACCAGGCGGTGCACGCCGATCTCCGAGCGCAGCCAGCCGTAGGCCCCGCGGCCGGTCACTTCCGCGGTGGCCCCGCGCAGGCCGGCCTGCTCGCCCTCCAGCGCGTCGACGATGCGCACCTTGAGATTCTTGTCCTCCAGGAAGCGGGTGTACATCCTCAGCAGCATCGCCGCCCAGTCGCAGCTCTCGGTCCCCCCGGCGCCGGCGTGCACCGAGAGGTAGGCGTCCTGGCCGTCGTGCTCGCCGGAGAAGAGTAGCCTGGTCTCCAGCTGGTCCAGGTCCGCGGCCAGCCGCCCGGCGTCGCCGGCCAGCTCGTCGAGGACCTCCGCGTCGGCCTCGGACTCGGCCAGCTCCAGGAGTTCGCCCAGGTCGGCCAGGCGCCGCCCGAAGTCGTCCTGGAGCCCGACCTGGTCCTTCAGGGAGCTCAGCTCCCGGAGGACGGACTCGCGGCCCGGCGCGCTCTGCCAGAAGTCGGGGCGGTTTATCTGGGCCTCCAGGTCGGCCAGCCGCACGCGCTTGGCGGCGAGGTCAAAGGGACCCCCTTAGCTCCCCGAGTCGGGCGGAGCTGGCCTCCAGCTGGCGGCGGATTTCCTCGGCCTGTGCCATGTTCGTTCGCTTCCCGTAAAAGTGTTGTCCGGTCCGGTTCGCGGGGATTATAGCCCGGCCGTGGGGGACGGGCAAGCAGAAATAGGGGGTGCCGGCCCCGCAAAGAAGAAGGCCCGCCGGGCGGCCGACCCGGCGGGCCATGAAGATCTTCGCGATCGCTGCTTACTTCTTCTTCTTCGCGACTTTCTTCTTCTTCGCTACCTTCTTCTTCTTCTTGGTCGCCTTCTTCTTTGCTTTCTTTCTCTTTGCCATTACTCAATCACCCCCTCTCGGTGTTCCCAACTTCTTAGTGCTCGTCAGTGTCGGGCCCGACACGAGCACAACAAGCTTAATGAGACACTTCTCGCACTTTCGGGGCGCCAGTGCAAGGAAAAAATAGCAAAAAATATATCGAATTTTCGGCCGGCCCGCCGGGGGCCGACCACAGCATCCTGTTAGTCCCGGCCCGAGCAGCCCCGTTTATGGGCCGGCGGCCTTTCCCCGGGTGGCAAGACCGCGCGGTGAATATCGAGCGGCGAGGCATACCGCCGGAGCCCTCGAATTCATGTATGTGCAGCATAATTGTGAGGGAAAAAGCACTTCGCCCGCGAGCGCCGTCACCGGCGCGCCGGAGCTAAAGGTGGAGGCCGTTTCCGCCGATGGATTGGTGCGGGGCGCGGGTTACTCCTCGCCTCAGGCAGCGGGCGCGCTCGCACCCGGGTGCGGCCAGAAGAGAGCGGGCCGGGGGACACCACCCCCGGCCCATTTTTTTCTTGGTTCCGGCGCGGGAGCATTCCCGCCGCGCGCGCCGCGCGCGCCGCGCGCGGGCTACTCCTCCCGCGCCAGGCGCAGGATCGCGCGTCTCAGGAGCTTGTGCCGGTCGAAGAGGGCCACGAAGTCGGACTCCCGCCGGCCCCCCTTGGCCCGGATCACGCGGACGAGTTCCTTCCTGGCGGCCGAGCCCCAGCGCCGGAGGCCGGGCAGCGCGGTGACCAGCGGGCTCCAGCGCCGCCAGGCCAGCCTCTCGCCGGGCGAGAAGCCCCGGAGCGAGCGCAGCCCGAGGAGCCCGGCGGCCCCGCGGGAGCATTCGCGCTCGGCCCTTTCCAGGTCGGCGCCGAAAACGGCGGTCAGGCGGCGCGTGGCGGCCATGGCCGCGTTGCCCAGGGTGAGCCGGCCGAGCACGTCCCCCCTGACCCTGCCCAGGAAGAAGAAGGCGTTCTCGGAGGCGAGCCTGTTGAGGGTGGCCAGGTCCGAACGGTGCCGGGAGGACCTTTTCATCCGCTTCAGTTCCCTCTCCATCAGGGCTTTCGTCTCCGGCTCCAGCGGGCGGAAGCCCATCTTCTGGTAGAACCACCAGGCCCCGGACTTCAGGCCCTCGGCGTTGCCGTACCCCAGCTGGAAGGGGTCCAGGGTGAAGGCGTCGCAGCCGAAGAGGTGCCGGACGGTGGCCAGCAGCCGGCAGAACAGGAGCGCGGACTCCCCGCCCCGGAAGGTGTCGAACAGGTTGAAGGCCACCTCCGCCGAGCCGAACAGGGCGCTGGCCGTGCAGTACCCCAGGGGCACGCCGTTTTTCAAGGTAATGGCGCCGTGGACGGACTCGAGCATGAGCCTGCGCTCGGGGACCGCGCCGATGAAGGCGAAGCTGAGCCCCCCGCCCCAGTCCACGAACCTCACGTCGTCGGGGTTGCCGTACTCGAAGAGGTCCAGGTCCCTCTGGCGCGCGACCATCAGCGACCGGGCCAGGTCCACCACCTCCCGCCCCTCGCGCCGGTCCGCCCAGCGCACGGCCGCGGGACGGCGGCGGATCTCCCTGGCCAGCGCCGGCCGGCCGCGGACCAGCGGGCGGGTCTGGAACCGGACCGGGGAGCCCCGGTGGCGCTCGCGGCTGCGCGAGGGGGTCCCCGGGCCGGGCTCCAGGCGGATGGGGACGTCCAGGTCCTCGTACATCTTCTCCACGTTGAACGAGTCGGCCCTGACCGCCTCGAAGCGGCGGATCAGGAAGGCCGCGTCCGTCTCGTCCGCTCCTTTGAGGCGGTGGATCCACCCTCGCGGCGTCATGGCCAACTCGTCGAAGGCCGACGAGGTCCAATAGGGGAAGAGCAGGGGCAGGAGCTCCTCGATCTCGCCCTTCTTGTCGAACTCGGCCCAGTTTACGGTCAGCAGGTCCGGCCATTTGCGGGCCAGCCAGCGGGCGGTGACCCAGTAGAAGGGGTATTCAGTCACCGTGCCGGCCACGCCGGTGTTCTCCAGGGCCCGGCGGTGCCGGCGGAGGTCGGCCCTGCGCCCGAACCGCGCCAGCATGGCCTCCACCTGCTTGAGCAATTCCGGGCCGTCCGGATAGGCCTTCAGGAAGCAGAGGACCTCGTGCAGCCTGAGCACGTCCCGGGCCGCCGAAAGCCGGCGCCGCGCCAGGATCCGCAGGAGCTCCAGCTTGCGCGCGCCCGACCCGCCGCCGTATTCGGTCTTGAGCTTCTCCAACTCGTCCAAAAGGGACTTCGCGGTGGCCATGGGGGCGCGAGTCTACCGGCGGCGGCCGGAGGTGTCAATGCGCGGGCTGAACGCGGCTACACCCAACAGTTCTTCAGGCAGTGGTCGATGACCGCCATGCGCCGGCGGACGCCGGCCAGGGTGATCTTCTGCTCGGCGCCCTCGCGCAGGTTGGCGTAGATGTCCTCGTAGAAGCGGGTTTCCGCCGAGCGCGGCTGGCTTTTGTCCTTGGGGCCGGCCGGCTCGGTCCAGGAGTGCTCCTCGAACTCCAGCTTCTCGCGGTTGTAGCTGCGGTCCGCGGTGGGGGCCAGGTCCACCTTGAGTTCGGGGAGTTCGTCGAAGCCCTTGACCACTTTCCACTTGACCTCGTTGCCCGAGGCGACCAGCGAGCCCTTCCGGCCCAGGACCAGCCAGCCGCTCTGGGGGTAGGCGCAGTTGGCGAAGAGGTTGAGCTCGATCAGCGGCGCGTCCTCGGCCTTGAGCAGCAGCTTGACCCAGTCCTCGGCGTCGCCCGAGGTCAGCACCCGGTCCATCTTGCAGAAGACCTCCGGCTCCGACGGCCCGGAGAAGACCATCATGGCGTCCCGCGCGTGGATGCCGGTGTTGCGCAGCGACCCCCCGCCCAGCTTCTTGATGGTCTGCCAGTCCCAGCGGCGGCCGAAGCCGGCGGAGGTCGAGCGGATGAAGTTGACCCGGCCGAGGGCCCCGCTTTCAATGACCTCCTTGATCTTGAGGAAGGTCGCGTCATATCGCCGGTTCTGGAAGACGGTGACTGATTTGCCGAGCTTCTTCTGGGCCCCGATGAGCTCCTCGCACCCGGCCAGATCGGTGCTTACAGGTTTCTCTACGACGACGTCCTTGCCGGCCTCCAGGGCGGCCGTCGACCAGGGCACGTGCAGGTCGGTGGGCATGGCCACGATGACCAGGTCCACGTTCTGGTCGGCGAGCAGGTCCTCGTACTTCTCGTAGGCCGCGCAGCCGAACTCGTCAACCGCCTGCTTGCGGCGCTCGGCGAGGTTGTCGAGCACCGCGGCGACCTTGAACTTCCCGGGCATGTGCCGGAGGGTGCGGATGTGGATGTCCCAGCCGCTGCGGCCCAGGCCGGCGACGCCAACGCTGATGGGTCCCGTCTCGGAAGCGCTCACCACGAAATCCCCTTCCTGTTGTGCGGGACCGACGCCGCCCCGCCCTCGCGCGCCAGCCTAGCGCGGCCGGCAGGGAGCGCAAGGACAGGTTGCGCTACGCAGTGCTGGTCCCTTGACACCCTGCCGCAGCACGGTAACCTGCGCCTTACGGGGCGGACGTGCGGGAGGACGTGATATGGCCCGGGAGGATAACCAGAGCGCGAGTTCTCGCAGGAGGAGCACGATCGACACTACGAGGCGAAGCAAGCGGCCTTGGAGAAAATCTTGGGGCCGATGCATGATATGGTCGGCCACGCCATCATCCCTTTCCAAATAGGCGGTGCTGTCGACATGTACTATTTCCTGAACGGCCTGTCCGGAACGGGCTTCGCGACCATGGAACTTATCGAGCCGGATGGAAGCGGCCCCAAACCCAACCGCATCGGGACCTATGAGCTCGTCTCCTTCACGAAGCAGACAATGCCGCCCCCCGATGACGAGTCAGACCGTAGCCACCGGTTCAACGAGATAGAACGGCGCATGAATAGCATAATGACCGCAGTTGGTTTCTACTCATGCGAGGCTGTTCTCAATCCCGGGGACACTTGCGAGGCTCCCGCACCGGAGGGCGAGCCGAACAGGTGCCTCATCTTCGACCAGTATGCGCCGGGCGGAGTCGAATTCTTCATAGGAGGAAAGCGCCACTGCCTTCTGCTCTGCCAGGAGGTATTCAGGAGTGAAATGGAGTATGCCATGGAGCATGGCAGTGCCGCCCTTTTGAAGAAGCTGGAAAGCGCTGGACTTTACCCTTACAGCGATCTTGACCGGGAACCACTTGCCTGAAGGGGCATAGAGCCGGGCAGACGAGTCGAACGAATAACGTCCCTCAAGTCATCGAGTCGTAGCGCGCGGGGGTGAGCTGGTTGACGGGCTCCTCGCCGGCGAGGTAGCGCCGGATATTGGCGATGCACAGCTTGCCGGTGTCCACCAGTCGGTCGGTGGTGGGCCCGCCCTCGTGGGGGAAGAGCAGGCAGTTCTCCAGGCCGCGGAGCGGCGAGTCCGCCGGCAGGGGCTCTTCCTCGTAGACGTCCAGCGCCGCGAAGATGCGCCCCGTTTTCAGCTCGGCGACCAGCGCCCCGGTGTCGATGATCGGCCCCCGCGCGGTGTTGACCAGCACGGCGCCGTCCGCCATGGCGGCGAGAATCTCGGCGTTCACTATATGGAAGTTCTCCGGCGTGTTGCCGGTGTGCACCGAGATCACGTCGCTTGAGGCGTAGAGGGTTTTCAGGTCATTGGCGCGTTCGACGCCCAGCTTCTTGAACACCTCGTCCGGGCAGTGCGGCGAACAGGCGCTGATTTTGGCGTTAAAAGGCCTCAGCAGCGGCACCAGTTCCTGGGCGATGGGCCCCATGCCGTGGAGCCCCACGCTGCGCTCGAACAGGCTCCGCGAGGGCAGCCGCGGCCATTCCTTCCTGACGTGCATGCCGATGGTGTTCTCGGTCGCGCGGCGCAGGCTGGCCAGGATCATCATCAGCGTAGCCTCGCTGATCGTCCGGCTGATGACGCTGCCCCAGTTGGTGACCAGCAGGCCCTTCTCCAGGCACTCCCGTGCGACCTGCTTGCGGACCGTGCCCCCGATGTTGCACATGTACTTGAGCTGGGGGTTTTCCGCGAACGTGGGGGCCGTGAGCTTGGGCGTGCCCCAGAAGGTTACCAGGACTTCCGGCTTCTCCTTGGCCAGGAGCGCGCGGTACTCCTCGGAGCTGGTGCGCTTCTCCCAGACGTCCGCCCAGGCGACTTCGCCGAGCGAGTCGAGCTCCTCGCGCAGGGCTTGGTTGAAGGGCAGGTTCCATTGATCCTCGGAGAAGGCGACTAGAATCCTGGTCATCTGGGGGCTCCTCGCTCTGATGCGTTCAGGGGGCGATGCTAGCGGCGCCGCGCGGGGAGTTCAAGGGCATCGGCGGTCCGGTGAGCGGACCGCTGCGGAGGCCGTCTTGAGCAGTTCCTCCAGGGGCAGCCCGGCCAGCGAGTCCACGGTGAGGTCCGCGCCCTCGATCCTCAACTGCCGCGTCACCGGGTTGGGCACGGCCACGCAGAATATGCCGGCGGAGACAGCCGCGGCGACCCCGTTGGGCGAGTCCTCCAGGGCGATGGCTTCGGCGGGCGCAATCGCGAACTCCTCCAGGACCGCCAGGAAGAGGTCCGGCGCGGGCTTGGCGCGCTCCGCGTCCTCCTCGCACTTCACGCACTCGAACTTCCCGGCGAGGCCCAGGGCTTCGAGCTTGGGGGCCACCCACCTGCGCGGCGCGCTGGAGGCCACCGCGTTCCTGATGCCCCGCGCGCGCGCGCCGTCGAGGTAGTCAACCACGCCCGGGCACACGGCCTGCTCGGCGATCATGGCCTTGAGGCGCTGCTTGCGCCTGGCCTTGAGCGCCGGCCGGTCGAGCCCGCGGCCCAGCCTTTTTTCGAGGAGGGCGCCCGGGTCGATGAAGCCGTACTCCCGGCCGATGCAGTCCGACCATTCCTCCAACGCCAGCACCGCGCCGTGCTCGGCGAAGGTCTCGCGCCAGGCCTCGTAGTCCGGCGTCTCGGTGTCGATTATCAGCCCGTCGAAGTCGAAGATCAGCGCCTTGATCATTTATGTCTCACCACCAAGGCACCAAGAACACCGAGACGAGGTTTCCTTCGCGGCGGATACCAGGCGCATAACGGGCAACTTCACCCGCGGACATGCACTTCTTCCCTTGGTGCTCTTTGTGTCTTGGTGGTTGGCTCCCTCACGGGGTCAGGACGACCTTGCCGACGTCGATGTTGGGGTTGAGACTCGTCTCCATCGCCTCAATGAACTGTTCGAGCTTGAACTTGTGGGTGGTCACCGGGCGGGGGTCCACGCGGCGCTCGGCCAGCAGCGGGGTCATCTCCTCCCAGGTGTTGAAGATCTCCCGGCCGTTGACCCCGTAAACGGTCAGGCCCTTGAAGATGATCCCCTCGCCCCAGTTGACCGACACCGGGCCCTCGGGCAGGCCGAAGGCGGCCATCACCCCGCCGCGGCGCAGGAGCTCCACGGCCTGGTTGATGGCCGGGGGCGCGCCGGTCATCTCCAAGGCCACGTCCACGCCCTCGCCGCGGGTGGCCTCGCGGATGTGGCGCACGGGGTCGGTGCGGCGCACGTTGATGACCTCGTCGGCGCCGAGCTTTTTCATGAGTTCGAGCTTGCTGTCCACCAGCCCCAAACCGAAGATGCGCCGGGCCCCGAAGGCCCGGGCCACCCCGCAAGCGTAGGCCCCGATGGGCCCGTCGCCGACCACCGCGACGGTCCTGCCGGAGACCTCGCAGCTGGAGACCGTGAAGGTGGCGTTGCCGAAGGGGTCCTGCAGGCAGGCGACTTCGGGCTCGATGCGCGGGTCGTTCTTCCACAGGCAGCGCGCCGGGACCTTGAAGTACTCCGCGAAGCAGCCGTCGAAGTCCACGCCGAATATCCTCACGTCCCGGCAGATGTGGCGCTTGCCGGTGCCGCACTGGTGGCAGCGGTTGCAGTAGACGTGGCACTCCACCGAGACGTAGTCGCCGCCGGCGACCTCGCTGACCGCCTCGCCGACCTCGACCACCTCGCCGGCGCACTCGTGTCCGAAGATCAGCGGGGGCTTGATGCGCTGCTCGCCCCAGGCGCCCCACTTGTAGATGTGCTTGTCGGTGCCGCAGATGGAGCAGGCCCGCATCCTGACCAGGGCCTCGTCGGGGCCGGGCCGGGGGACCTCCACCTCGCGGAGCTCGGCGCCGGGCTCGGGCCGGGCCTTGAGGACCGCGAGCATTTTGGAGGCCAAGCTCACTCCTCCCTGGGCGCCTGGCCGGCGAAGATCTCGCACTCGGCCACGCGCTGCTCGCCGAGTTCGAGCCTGAAGGTGTAGAAGCCCTCGCGGGGCAGGGGCAGCCCGGCCAGCTCGAAGGCCATGAAGGCCGAGGGCCGCACCCCGTCCTCCACGTTGATGGTCACCTCCGGCACCGGGGGGACCACGTCCTCCTCGGAGCTGGAGGCCACCAGGCGCAGCCGGCCGGTGTACTCGCCGGGGTCGCCGTGTACCCGGGCCACCAGGCAGCACTTGTGGATGCGCGAGGGGAAGGCGGCCACGTGGATGGCGTCGAAGACGTTGATAAGCGAGTGCCGGCCCGCGCTCTCGGCGTGGGCCTCGCAGACCAGGCAGTAGTCGGCGGTCAGGCTCACCGTCTTCCACCAGTCCGTTGAAAAATGGGGCGTCTTGACGGCAGGATTACTCCTGCACCGCCTCCACGCCGGTGACCTCGGGGACCAGCTCCTTGAGCCGCCGGGCGATGACCTGCTGGAGGGTCATCTCGGCCATGGGGCAGCCGGCGCAGTGGCCGGTGAGCTTGACCTTGACCGCGCCGTCCTCGCCGACCTCGACCAGCTCCACGTCGCCGCCGTCGGCCTGCAGGTGCGGGCGGATGCTCTCCAGGGCCTTCTCGACCTTCTCGCGCATGAGCTGTCTCCTCATCCGGTGACCGGGCCGCTCCTCCTCTGGGCGGGGTCCCGCACCGAGCCCTCCATCTTGGGGCCGCGGGCCATGGCGATCCGCCCGGTGCGGACCACTTCTTTGATGCCGTAGGGCCGCAGGGTGTCGATGAAGGCGTTGATCTTGGCCTCCGGGCCGGTGACCTCGAACATGATCTCGCCGCGGGTGATGTCCACCACCTTGCCCTGGAAGGCCTCGCCGAGCATGATGACCTCCGGCTTCTTGCCGGCCGGCGCGTGGACCTTGAGCAAGCACAGGTCGCGCTCCACGTAGTCCACCCGGCTGAAGTCGTGGACCTTGACCACGTTGACCAGCTTGCCGAGCTGCTTGCGGATCTGCTCGAGGACGTTCTCGTCGCCGCGGGCCACGATGGTCATCCGGCTGGCGCCGGGGTTCTCGGTCTCGCCCACGGTCAGGCTGTCGATGTTGAAGCCCCGGCTGGAGAACAGCCCGGCCACGTGGCTCAAGACTCCCGGGCGGTTCTGGACCAGGGCGCTGATTACGTGCCGCATCAGGCCATCCCCCCTATCATCCGGTCCACGGCCTGCCCCGCCGGGATCATCGGGAAGACGTTCTCCTCGCGGGTGACGCGGAAGTCGAGGAGCACCGGCCCCTTGTGCTTGAAGGCCTGCTTGAGGGCGGGCTCGACCTCGCCGCGTTTGGTCACCCGGATGCCCTTGGCCCCGAAGGCCTCGGCGACCTTGACGAAGTCGGGGTTGTCCTCCAGGTCGGTGTGCGCGTAGCGCCGGCTGAAGAATATCTCCTGCCACTGGCGGACCATCCCCAGGAAGCCGTTGTTGAGCACGGCGATCTTGACCGGCAGCCCTAATCTGACCACGGTGCAGAGCTCCTGGATGTTCATCTGGATGGAGCCGTCCCCGGCGATGTCGATGACGAGTGACTTGGGCCGGCCCACCTGCGCGCCGATGGCCGCGGGGAAGCCGTAGCCCATGGTCCCCAGCCCGCCGGAGGAGAGGAACGACCGCGGCTTGGAATACCTGTAAAACTGCGCGGCCCACATCTGGTTCTGGCCGACCTCGGTGGTTATCACCGTGTCGCGGTCCCTGGTCAGCTCCCAGATCTTCTCGACGACGTACTGGGGCCTCAAGCCCGTCTTGGCGTACTTGAGCGGGTACTTCTTCTTCCACGCGGCGACCTGCTTGAGCCACTCGGCGTGCCTGGCGGGCTTGACCTTGGGCAGCAGCTTCTTGAGTATGCGCCTGGCGTCGCCGACCACGGGGATGTCCACGCGGATGGACTTGGAGATGGCCGTGGGGTCGATGTCGATGTGGATTATCTTGGCGTTGGGCGCAAAGGCCGCGACCTTGCCGGTGATGCGGTCGTCGAAGCGCGCCCCGATGGTGAGCAGCAGGTCGCACTCGTTGACGGCGTAGTTGGCGTAGACCGTGCCGTGCATGCCCAGCATCTCGACGGAGAGCTTGTGGGTCTCGGGGAAGGCGCCCAGGGCCAGCAGCGTGGTGGTGACCGGTATCTGGGCCTTCTCGGCCAGCTGCTTGAGCTCCCGCTCGCAGCCGGAGATGATGCAGCCGCCGCCGACGTAGAGGAGGGGTTTCTCCGCGGCGTTGACCGCCTCGGCCACCCGCCCGATCTGCCGGAGGTTGCCCTCGTAGACCGGCTTGTAGCCGGGCAGGTCCGGCTTCTCGGGCACCACCTCCTCGCCCTCGGCCACCTCCAGGTCCACGGGCAGGTCGATGACCACCGGGCCGGGCCGGCCGGTGCTGGCGATGTGGAAGGCCTCGCCGACCGTGGGGACGATGTCCTCCACGCGCTTGACCAGGTAGTTGTGCTTCGAGATCGGCCGGGTGATGCCGGTGATGTCGGCCTCCTGGAAGGCGTCGTTGCCGATCAGGTGGGTTTTCACCTGCCCGGTGATGGCCACCACCGGTACGGAGTCCATGTTGGCGGTGGCTATGCCGGTGACCAGGTTGCAGGCCCCCGGGCCGCTGGTGGCGATGCACACCCCGACCTTGCCGGTGGCCCGGGCGTAGCCGTCGGCGGCGTGGGCCGCGGCCTGCTCGTGGCGGACCAGCACGAACTTGAGCTTCTTGGAGTCGTAAAGCGCATCGAACAGGGGAATCACCGACCCGCCGGGGTAGCCGAAGATGACCTCGACGCCCTCGCGCTCCAGCGCGCGGACCAGGAGCTCTGCGCCTCTGAACTTCACGGCAGGGGTCTCCTCTTGCTGGGGGCCGAACACAACCGGCGCCTCCGATTCCGGTCGGAGGCGTCACAGCATGGAAGTTTAACCCCCTCCGGGGGAGGCAGTCAAGCGTAGGTTGAGGGCGGGGGGTGGGACCTTGTGACCCACCTCTGCCCGAGAACGGACAGGCGTCCTAATCCGCGAAGACCTCGCTCTTCTTCAGCGCCGTCATGTTTTTGAGGCGGTTGACGCCATACTGGCAGGCCTCGAAGGCGTCTCTGCTCCGGTCCTCGGGGCGGATCGGCGGGTCGGTTACGTATTCCATGGTCCGTTCTCCGGATTCAGGCCGTCTTCTGCCTGGCCGTCGAGGCGACCAGCAGACAGGCAGCCAGACCTATGCCCACCGCGACCATGTCGGCGACCGGCACCCCCCGCCCGGAGGCGCTCAGGCCGAAGTTGTGCGCGGCGGCCGCGCCGGCCAGCATGCCCAGCACGGCCACGGCCGAGTCGCCGTTGCCCTGCGAGGCCAGCACCAGCTGCCGGAAGGGGCAGCCGCCCAGCAGCACCGAGCCCAGGCCCACCAGGGCCATGCCCAGGTAGTTCCACAGGTGGACGTTGTGCGCGGGGGGTTGGCCGCTGAATCCCGGCTTGAAGAAGTCCTCGACCAGGGCGAAATCCAGGATCAGGTTGAGGGCCAAGACGCCGGCGAGCACGGCCGCGAGTCCGGAGAGGAGGTGCGGCGAGCGGAAGAGGATCATGTCGCGGATGCCGCCGGCGAAGCGGAGGTACTGTAAATCTGGAGCGCGGTGCAGCCCCAGCGCGCCGGCGATGTCCCGCCCGAAGCAGGCCATGCACACGCCCATGTTCCCGGGGTTGCCGAAGCAGACCAGCAGGCTCGCCGTGAGACCGAGGACCAGGCCGCTGATGACCACCAGCGGCGGGAACTTCTCCTTCCAGCCGGTGCCCCTGTCACTCACCGCCGGCTCCTTTGCGGATGGTCAGCTTGAACTCCCCGGCGTCCTCGGCGGCTTGGACCTCCCAGCCCAGGCTGCGGGCCAGCCGGCTCACGTTCTCCTTGGCGACCTCCTCGTCGAGCAGCACCACCACTTCCCCGGAGGCCAGCCTCTCCAGGGCCTGCTTGGTCCTGATCACCGGCACCGGGCAGGAAAATCCGCGGGCGTCGACTGTTTCCGGCATTTCCTCACGTCTCCGCCTTCACGGCGTCCGCTTCACGCGGATCGCGGGTCCCTGCGCCCGCTCGAGGACCCTGCCCACGATAGCGCACGGCGTCGCGAGCATACTTTCGGCCAGACTGACCATCCGTTGGGCTTCCTCGGCGGGACAGGCGACCAGCAGGCCGCCCGAGGTCTGCGGGTCGAAGAGCAGATCCTGCTCGGCCAGCTCCACGTCGTTACCGAAGGCGACCGCCCCGCCGACGTACTTGCGGTTGGTGTAGGTGGCCCCGGCGAGCAGGCCCATTGCGGCAAACTTCAGAACACTGTCCAGCCTGGGCAGGTTATTCACGTGAATCTCCAGCGAGACGCCGCTGGCCCGGGCCATCTGCAGCGCGTGGCCCAGGAACCCGAAACCGGTGACGTCCGTGCATGCGGCCGCGCCGCACTCGCGCGCCAGGCGCGCGGCCTCGGCGTTGAGCGTCGCCATCGACCGGTTGGCGGCCTCCTCCTGCGCGCGGCCGGCCAGGCCCGCCTTGGCGGCCATGATGGTGATGCCGGTGCCCAGCGCCTTGGTGAGCACCAGCGCGTCACCCGGTCGCGCGCCGGCGTTGTCCAGGATCTCGTCGGGATGCACTCTGCCGGTGACCGACAGCCCGTACTTCAGCGCGGGGTCAACGACGGAGTGTCCCCCGGCCAGCACCGCGCCGGCCTCCTTGAGCTTGTCCACCGCGCCGCGGGTGATCTCCTGGATGACCTGGGGGTCCAGCGACTTGGCCGGGACGCAGGCCACCGCCAGCGCGGTGAGGGGCTCCCCGCCCATGGCGTAGACGTCGCTGAGCGAGTTGGCCGCCGCGATCTGCCCGTAGGTGTAGGGGTCGCGGGCCACCGGCGGGAAGTAGTCCACGGTCTGCACCAGGCATTCCGTTTCCGACAGCTGGTAGACGCCGGCGTCGTCGAGGGTCTGGGGGCCGACCAGCAGCCTGGGGCTCGCGGGCAGGTCGAGCCCGCCGAGCATGCAGGAGAGCTGGCCGGCGGGGACCTTGGCCGCGCAGCCGCACTCGGCGGTCATCTCGAAGAGGTCTACGGGCATGAAGGCGGCTCCTGCCGGCGCGATCGGCGGGCGAGAGTCAGCGCTGCTGGGTGGTGGCGGCGGGATCGGGCAGGGGTGGTCGGGAACGGCCGGGCGGGGGAGTAGTGGAAGGAAGCTCTCATGGAAAAGTCTCACTGGGACGCCGCGAACACCACCGGACCGGTCCTGTTCCCGCGTCAGTCTCTTTCAGCCGGTCTCCTTAAAGCCTCGGGTTGCGCTGCAATGGCAACTGTAGCCTGAGGCCCCGCGGCCTGTCAACCGGAAAAGCCCAGGTGTCCGCATCGGGCTCCCGCGGCGGGGATGCTCTTGCAAGCGGCCGGTGGAAACGCTACTCTACCGGGCAGAGCCGTTGACCGCAGGGCATCACTCTACAGGGAGGGAGTCGGGGAGGTCGTGCGGTCGGGCAGTCGAGGCCGCGCGCGCGGTGGCAACGGGCGGGGGGGGTCACAAGGCCCCCGCCCTTAACTGGAGACACCGCTCCTTGACTGTCCCCTGGGTATTGGCTATACTCTCGCCATCCAGCAGCCGCCGGGTCGCCGGCCCCGATCGGGGCGCGGCCGGGCAGGCTCTCTGAGGGGGGCGAATCCATGCGGACAGCGGTATTGTGCGTCTTTCTGGCGTCGCTGGCGGCTTTCGTGACTGCAGGGGAGTCCAAGGATGGGCGTGCAGGTCTCTTCTCCCGGAGCGAGGAATCCCCCCTGGTGGTTTCCGCGAAGCTGTGGTTCAGCGAGGGGCACACCCTGTACGGAGGGATGGGCGGAAGCGCCCGGTTCGACAATGACAGCAACCTGATGGGATCGGCCGACGTCCGGTTTTACCTCCCGAAGATTCCCTGGGTGGGTCTGCAGGGGCGCTTCGGGATAACCCTCAGCGACTCCGATGGCGAGCTCGACGGCGAGCTCGACTGCGACGCGGACTTCACGCTGATGGAGCTGAACGTTACGGTCACCTTGGCCGGCCGCTCCTCGCCGATCATCGTCAACCACGAACTGCCTCGGAGCAAACTCGAGGCCTTCGCGGGCATGCGCAGCTTCCAGGAGGAATTCGAGTGCGATGCCGGCGGCGGGAACGATTTTGACTACGAGGCCCAGTGGATCGGGGTCCAGCTGGGCCTGCGCGGCGAATGGGCGCTCGGTGACACCTACGACGGGAGCGAGGCGGCCCGCGGGTGGTGCCTGTCGGGCGAACTGGCCGTATTGCCCTGGATCACCGTTGATGGCGAGGGGAAGCTCAACGGGAACAAGGTGTTCGAGCACGATTCCGACTCCGCCTACGGGGTCGCCGCATCGCTAGGAATCGGCTACAGGTTCCAATCGCTGGTCTTCGGCGCAGGCTACGAATGGCAGCACTTCAAGGCCGACGACGGCGACGACCTAAGTCACCTGGAGAGCAGCCGGCGGGGCTTCTACCTGCAGGTCGCGCTGCACTTCTAGCAGCAGACATGCCATCCGCTCCTCGCTAGCCGGGGAGGCGGGGCCAGGTCACCGGGCCTCGTCGCGCACGGGCATTTGACAATCGCTGCGCGGGTAATACCATAGAATCAGGCGGTTGGCTGATTCGACACCGGTGCGCCGGACATCTTGGGGGGGGGCATGACGGAAAGGCTGCAGCGGTTCCTCTATGCGATTGACGCTGGCATATTCGGCGCCGCGTTCGTGGTGTCGCTCCTGCTGACCGCCCTTGCATCACCGCTCCTGACGGCGGCCGACATCCCCTGGAGAACTTGTGCCTTCCTGGTACCGTCGGTGGTGATTATCAAGCTGGTGGCTTTCCACCTGGCGCGCGTTTACCGGGTTTACTGGGCCTACGCCGGGTTCCGCGACGCCGTGAAGCTCTGCATCGGGGCGGGCGGCTCCTCGGCAGTCCTGCTGGCGGTGATGCTGTCCACCCCGCTCCTTGCGGGAATGCCGATTACCTTGCTGCTCTTTGACCTGGTGCTGACCCTGGGAGCGACCGCGGGCCTGCGCTTCTTCGAGCGCGCGCTCAGGGAATTCCGGCCCGGATCCGGCCGGGGAAAGAGGGCCATCATAGTCGGGGCCGGAGAGGCCGGGCAACTGGTGGGCAGGGAGCTCCGTCAGAATCCGGACTCGGAAGTGATCCCGGTCTGCTATCTGGACGATGATCCGGAAAAGCTCGGCCGGCGGATTCACGACATCCCCGTGGTGGGCAGGCTGGACGACCTGCCCGCTGCCATTCGGCGTCATCGCGTCGGTGAAGTCATCGTGGCCATCGCCTCGGCACCCAGGAAAGTGGTAACCGAGGTCGTGGAGAAGGCCCGGGCCGCGGGCGTCGATTTCAAGATCGTCCCCCGGCTGTCCGACGTGATCAGCGGAGCCACCAGGGTCAGCGAGGTCAAGGAAATCCGGGTCGCGGACCTGCTGGGGCGGAACTCCGGCTCCCCGGATCTGGAATTGCTGCGAGCATATTACGCCGGCAAGACGGTGATGGTCACCGGCGCGGGCGGTTCCATCGGCTCGGAACTTTGCCGCCAGCTGGCCTTCCTGGGGCTGGGCAAACTGGTGCTCTTCGAGCGCAACGAGAGCAACCTTTATCACCTGGCGCAGCTCCTGGAGGAGATGAAAACGCCCGCCCCCGCCGTTCCGGTCCTGGGCGACATCTGCGACCGGCCCTGCCTGGACAGGGCCTTCGCCGCCCACCGGCCGCAAGTTGTCCTCCACGCGGCGGCCTACAAGCACGTTCCCCTCCTGGAGGACAACGCCGCGGAGGCCGTGAAGAACAACTTGCTGGGTACCAAGACACTCGCCGCGGCCGCCATGCAGACGGGCGTCGATCGCTTCGTGCTGGTCTCCACCGACAAGGCCGTCCGTCCCAGCAGCGTGATGGGCTGCACCAAGCGCGCCGCCGAGTTCATCTGCCAGGAAGCGGCGCTGGGCAGCGCTACCGAGTTCGTGACCGTGCGCTTCGGAAACGTGCTGGACAGCGACGGCAGCGTGGTGCCGCTCTTCCGGCGGCAGATCGAGCGCGGCGGGCCGGTCACTGTCACCCACCCGGAAGTTACCCGCTATTTCATGAGCATACCCGAGGCCGCCGGGCTGGTGCTGACCGCGGCGGCCATCGGCCGTCCCTCGAGCGTGTACGTGCTGGAGATGGGCAGCCCCATCAGGATCGACGACCTGGCCCGGGAGATGATCCAGCTGGCCGGTCTGGTCCCGGGACGGGACATCGAGATCGCCTACACCGGCCTGCGCCCCGGCGAGAAGCTCCACGAGGAGCTCTGGTACACCCACGAGGAGCTGACCTCCACGGCCCATCCGGGCATCCTCGCCGCGCTGTCCGAGAACGGGCCGCCGGAGGAGCTGGGCGCCAGGATTGATGAGCTCCAGTACATCACCTCCAACGGCGCGGCGGCGGCCGACCTGACCAGGGTCCTGGGTGAGATTGTGCCGGGGTTTAGGCCTGGGGCGCAGGCCCGGCCGGAGGTCGCCCCGGAGCGCCGGCAGACCGTCGAGAAGCCGCGCCGGCCGATTTCGGTTCCCTGAAGGCCGCGGCCGGCCGGGATTGCAGCCCGCTGCCGCGGCACGACAGGCCCCGCACTCGCAGGACCTCTGAGCGCCAATGACTGGGGGAATGTCTCTGTCGAAGTTCAAATACCCGATAATCAGACCGACGGTGCCGGAAGCCGGCGACCTGGCCTGCGAGTTCGGTCGGATAATCGAGAGCGGCATCGTTACCTGCGGTCCGCGGGTGGCGGAGCTCGAACGGCGCGCGGCGGAGTTCCTGGGCGCGGCGGACTGCGTCGCGGTTTCGTGCTGCACCTCGGGGCTCATCCTGGCGGCCAAGGCTTTGGGACTCGCCGGCGAGGTGATCGTGCCGGCGTTCACCTTCGCGGCGTCCGCTCACGCACTGATGTGGAACGGTCTGAAGCCGGTCTTTTGCGACTCGCTGCCCGGCACGTACAACCTGGACCCGGACGACGTGGCCGGGAAGATCACCGAAAGGACCTCGGCAATCATGCCGGTCTATATCTTCGGCCTGCCGCCGGACTTCGACCGGCTGCTGCCCCTGGCCGAGGAGCGCGGGCTCAAAGTGATCTGCGACGCCGCCCAGGCCCTGGGGGCCAGCTACCGGGGCCGGCCGGCCGGGTCCTTCGGCGACGCCGAGGTCTTCTCGATGAGCCCCACCAAGGTGGTCACCTCGGTGGAGGGCGGCCTGGTCGCGGTCCGCGACCGGGAAATTGCCCGCCGGCTGCGCTCCATGCGCGACTACGGCAAGGCGGCCGACGGCTGCGACATGGAGTTCGTCGGCCTGTCCGCTCGCATGAGCGAACTGCACGCCGCAGTCGGGCTGCGCTGCCTGGCGCACTGCGGGGAACTGATCTCGCGCCGCGCGAAGCTTGTCGCGCTGTACCGCCGCGAGCTCTCCGGCCTGCGGGGCGTTTCCTTCCAGGATGCTCCTGACGACCGGACCACCACCCGCAACTACATGGTGATCTTCGTTGGCGGGGACGCCGCCATGCCCCGCGACTCCCTCTGCGCAGCCCTGGCCGAGCGCGGCATCCAGACCAAGAGGTACTTCCATCCGGCCGTCCACGAGATGAGCGCCTACTCCGAGCTGGGCGCACCCTACCGCGGAAGGCTCCCGGTCGCCGAGCGCGCCAGCCGGACGGGGCTGGCGCTGCCGCTCTACTCGCACATGGCCGAGGAAGACGTGGCCGCGATATCCGGAATCGTGAGGGAACTGCTGGGTTAAGGCCGCACCCGCGCGGGGACGCCCATCACCGTGGCGCCCTCCGGCACGTCCCTGTTGACCAGCGCCCCCGCCGCCACAGTCGCGTTCCCGCCTATTTTCCGGTATTGCAGAATAGCGGCGTTGGTGCCCACCAGCACCGCGTCCCCGATCTCGACACCGCCCGAGATGTTGCTGCCCGGGTTGACCACGCAGCAGCTGCCCATGCGCACGTCGTGGCCGATGGTGCAGGCGGAATTGAGATAGTTGAAATCCCCGATGACTACCTGCACTCCCACTATGTTCCCGGGGCCCACGAGGTTCCCGACGCCCATCTCAAGCGATACGCCCGAAACAACCGTGGGGTGGAGGAGGTTGGGAAAGTCAAGGCCGGGAAGGTTCGCCCGCAGCCGCTCCGCGACCTGGCGCCGGACCTTCGGGGCGCCGATGCCGAGAGCCACCGACGTGCCCGCCGGTTGCCCGGCCAGCCACTTCTCGTCGCCGATCACGTCTTCCCTGCTGTCGCGCTCGCCCAGGCTGGCGGTGTCGGTGACCACGAAGCCCCCGAACTCCCACGCGGCTTCCCGGGCGTTGATGTCGGCTATGAGTTGCCGAATTTCCCGGCCCGCGCCTCCCGCGCCGTAGACGACTATCGGCTTCATCGATTCTCTTTCTCCGCCTGAGCATGGCCGGCGCGGGGCCCGTCCCCCGTGAACCGCGGCATGGTGGCATGCCCCGCGGCGCTGACGCCCTCCCCGCTGACGACCTTCACAATGGTAAGCAGCAGAATCTTGATGTCCAGCGGCAGGCTCCGGTTCTCGACGTACCAGACGTCCAGCTTGAAGCGCTCCTCCCAGGTCCGGGCGTTGCGCCCGTTCACCTGCGCCCAGCCGGTGATTCCGGGCCTGACCTCGTGGCGCTGGGCCTGCTCGGGGGTGTAGCGGTCCAGGTACTCCACCAGCAGGGGCCGCGGGCCCACCAGGCTCATCTCGCCCCCGAGGACGTTGAGGAGCTCCGGGAGTTCGTCCAGGCTCCAGCGCCGCAGGAAGCGGCCGAACCGGGTCATCCGCTCGGCGTCCGGCCCTCGGCCCGCGCGCAATGTCCGGAACTTGAGGATGGTGAAGGGCCTCCCGCCCAGACCCGGCCGCCGCTGCCTGAAGAGTACGGGCGCCCCCGCCCCCAGGCGGACGGCCAGCGCGATCAGGAGCAGGACGGGCGACAGGAAGAGCAGTCCGGCCACGGCCGCGCTGAAGTCCAGGATTCTCTTGACCGGCGACCCCGCCGCGGGGGCCCTGTTGGCCGCGCGCAGCAGCCGGACGGTCCGGTGGGCCCCGCCGCTTTCCTCCAGCGCCGCCTTGAAGACCTGCTCCAGCATGGTGCCGGCCCGCTCCGGCGAGAAGCGCTCGGCGAGCTTGCGCGCAGCGGCGCCGGCCCGGGCCATCCACTGCTCATCGCGAAGCGCCCGGACCAGGTCCGCCGCCGCGGCTTCCTGGTCATGGGCGTCCAGCACCAGCCCCGCGCCCGACTCGCGGAGAAGGTCCGCCTGCCAGCCGCCGTAGTTGATGGCCACCGGCCTCCCCGCCGCCAGCGCGTCGAAGAACTTGTTGGCCGCATCGGGCCACAACTCTTTGATGTTGATAACAGTCGAAGTTGTGATGTCCGCGGCAGAGAGCCAGGCGGGCAATTCCGACTTGGGGACTGCTGGCAGCATGAAGAAGTTGCGGTCGAGGACGCCCAGGCGCTCGGCCTCTGCCCGCACTCTTTCCTCTTCTTTCCCCTTGCCGAGCACGAGAAACCTGATCTCAGGGTCCAGTGGTGCCGCGGCGGCGGCCACCCGCGCCAGATAGTCCACGCCGTTAACGTGCCCAAGAGCACCCGCGTAAATGACCAGAGGCCGGGGCCCGAGCCAGTCATAGCGCGCGCGGATCGCACGTCCGGACTCAGGGTCAACACCGAAGAAGTCGATTTCGGAGATGTTGGGGATGACCGACACCCGCTCTGGTGGATAGCCGACAGCCGTAACCCCGTCCCTCATGCCGGGCGACAGCGCCACTACGCGCGCGGCATGCCGGTAGGCGAAGCGCTCCAGCCAGCGGGCCGCGGTGATCAGAAAGCGATTCCTGAGCGCTCCGATGGCGATGGGCGACGTCGGCCAAAGGTCCCGGACCTCGAAGACCATCGGAACTCGACGCTTCCGCGCGGCGTACACCCCCGGCAGGGCTATGGTCAGCGGCGTGCTGGTGGCGAAGACGACGTCGCCGTCCAGGGCCGCCGCCTTTCGCGCCGCGGACCAGGCGAACTGGAAAAAGGCGGCGATGCGCCGCCAGAAGCCCATCCTGTTGGAATACGGGACCCGGACCCAGTGCACGTGAATCCCGTCCTCTTCGGTGCGCGTCCAGCCGGACTTCCCGGCTCCCCGGCCGTCGCGCCGCGAGGTGATCATGTGGACCTCGTGGCCGGCCTCCACCAGGCGGCGCGCCAGCATGTAGGAGCGGGTGCCTCCCGCCATTTGCGGGGTGTTGAAGTACTGGTGCAGGTAGAGGACCTTCATGGCGCCATGGACGCTCTGGACGCCATCAATGCATCATAGCCGCCCAAGAGCTTTTCTTCTTCCGCCTTCCAGGAATAGAGTTCGGAGGCGGCCTTGGCAGCGGCCGTCTTCTTCAGGAGTTCTCCGTCCTCCAATGCATTAATCCATTCGGCCAGCGCTTCCTCGCTCACAGGGATGGACCAACCCGCCCCGCATTCATCCAAGATATGTTTCATTGCTGGAAAATCGCTGGCGACAACGGGAATCCCAGCCAGAAGGTACTCAAAGAGTTTATTAGCGAGAGTAATAACATAGCTCAAACACACGTTTTCAATCAGGCACAGGCCCACATCTGCGCCCGCTGCATAGGACACTACATCCTCAGAAGCGACTGCCGGATGGAAGTGTATGTTGGCATATTGGTCAGCAAAGGTGCGCACCTCCGACTCCAACGGGCCGTAGCCCATCAAAACCAGGTGGCGATCCGGCCGAGCGCGCGCGAAGGCCCTGAGCATCAACAGGATTGCGCGACCATAACCCAGCACGCCAACGTACAAGAAGACCCTGTCGTCCCTGCTTAGGGAGAAGTGCTCCCGCAAGTAGTTGCTGCGGGTTGGACTCGGAGCAGACACATCCGGGATGTTGCGAACAACATGAACCGGGATTCGCGGATACCGCTTTCGATACCATTCGCCAATACCTGGCGAAACAACAATGATCATATCTGCAGTTGGAGCGAGCAGGCGCTCAAGAAGCTTGCTGACGAGAGTCCGGAACAACCCCATCCCACAGGTCTCGGTTTCAAGTTCGTGCGTGTCATATACGAGTTTCGCGCCAGTGGCGAATTTCAACGCGACACACAGGGGAAGCGCCACCAAAGAATGACAGTTAATCAGGCCAACAGGGCGCCTGCGGAATCGCTTCAGCACGACAAACATCCAGCTCAAGACCCGGGCAACCCTACCCACAAGGGGAAGCTTAGTCAATATCCTACAGGGGCGGGCGCGCCAGATCCACCGCCTCGAATCGATCCGTTCCCTCTCCGCCAAACCATCCTTCCATATTCCAACGAGGCAGCCTTCCGCAACAATTCCTTCCCGCACCAGGCAAGCCGTTTCCTTCAGCATGCGGCTCTCATGCTCGATGGTGGAGTGGTAGACGTGGATGTTGAGACCAGGTATCATCTTCCTCTATCAACTCCCCACGCATCAGGTGGCATCACTATCATGTGCCACATGGCCCTAGAGGTATCGGATGAATCCAAGTCGATTGGCCAAGTAGCGCATAGCTGGGTACGCCCAGCAGTAGGAGGGATAGTCACGTACGCTCTTGGGCGGGCTACGCATGATTCCCTCGAAATCTGCTTCCGTGATGCCGAGCTTCTTGATCACGTACTCACGGTCGTGCTGTTCCAACGCAGGGTCAAGATAGGGCGGGGCTTCAATCCTCTTCAGCGCCTCGTCGCGAGTCATCTGCCCAGCACATATCAACGAGGACAGATGGGCCCGGCGCTTGTCGATGGAGAATTTCCTCGGAAGAATGTAACCTTGTACGAATCGCGTATAGATGGATTCGTAATGCTTGCCGCCATAGTACCGCCAGTCAAGCCTGCGGGTCAGAAGATCAATGGCATCTTCCTTGACATAGTCGATGTAGTTCAAGATGGCAATGCGCCGGATGCCAGCGAGAAACGCGTAATAGAGCAGGCCGGCGGGCCTGTAAGAAGGATACGTTGTGAGCTTGCATTCACCATAACGCTGGTGCACGCCCGAAATGTACCGCCAATCCCACATTCCGTATCCCCAGGCAGTTGGATGGATACCCTCTGTTGTGACGTTTACTCCCGTCATTATGTACCTGATCTTCTCGCGCCGACTGACTTGGTAGAGCAGCGCAGAGATCCCATGGTCAGTGGGGACCTCCATTTCCGGGACGGAAGCTCGTAGAAACGATAACTGGAGACTGCGGAATTCCGGCCAGTTGACGACGTGTGTGTATAGATCGATGTCGAGCGTCCCCACCGCGCCTTCGATGTTCCGCACAGCGAGTTCCGAGTTCCAGCCGTTGTCCAAGTGGACGGCAAGGGGGCGTAAGCCAAGTTCCTTTACCGTGTACGCGACGTAGGTGCTATCTACTCCCCCGCTGACTCCAAGGACGCAATCGTACTGCTTGCCTTCGCCATGTCGCTTGATCTTCTCGACCAGCGCATTCAGCTCTTGTCTTCCAGACTCTCCGGTTCGAAGACGTTCTTTCGCCTTGAACGAATAGTATTGACAATGATTACAGACGCCACTGTTATCGAAAGAGATATTCGGGTCGGTCGTATCCATGATACAGTGTGCGCAAATCCGATAGGGTACGTCCCTCCCGGTTCTTCTCATACGTATGGGAACAGGCGGGCTATCAGTCGCGCTGCAGCAATTCTGTTCTGTTGCCATCCTCATGTTCCCCCGAGACCTTGACCTTTGCAGTCGATCCCATCAGGGACGTCAGGACCTGGAACCAAAGCCGCCATCAGGAAGATCAAGGGCCATATGGACTGTAAGGCTCCCGTGCCCATCGACTGAATGAAGAAGAAGACTGTGATCGCGCCGAGCGCAATGGTGGCGTTCCGGCTTGATCCAACTCTAAGAATACCTCTGGCATACGTGCGGGCAATGACCACCAGGGGAGCACAGAGCAGAACGCAACCGAGCACGCCATATTCGCACAGCGCCTCCAAAATGAAGTTATGTGGATACTTTCCCGCCGATTCAGCCCCGATGGCCTCAGGAAATGCCTGCGGGCCGATGCCCACAAACAATGTCCAGATGTCTCGAGACCAGAGACTGATAGCCTCGGTGAAAAGGAACCCTCGCATCGAAGCGTCTCTTTCCTCCAGCAGAACGGCGAATCGCCGCACGACATGCATATTCGGAAGCAACGCAACTCGAACGGCCAATGCCGTCAAGCATCCCAAACAGAACAGCCAGAGAACATCGCGCCTATTGATCGGAAGACACAAAACAACCGGTATCAGCTTGACCAGTACGACGAAAAGCAGAGAGGCGGTGACGGCAAGAGAGGCGGCACGTCCGCCCAACACAAAGAGCAGAATCAGCGAATACGCGCACGACACCATCACCAGGAGACGACTGCCGACGGACCTGGTGTTGAACCAGCACCAGGTGAGAAGAATCAGAAGGAAGATGCCGACGTAACTACTCGAACCCTGATACCCCACGTTCTGATGCTCGTACAATTGAGAAGGAACAACGGTCTGAAAACCTTCTCCCTGATAAATCAAGTAACCCGTATGCAATCCGATGATGCCGCTCATGACATAGAAACCGGAGAGGCACAACAGGGTGTTGATCACCGTCTTCTTGTGGCGTGCGGACAGCATCCCCATCAGGGCGAACAAGGGAACGAGGAACACTGTAACCAAGGTTTGCTGGTAGTTGAAGGGCGGCGGCCGAATCCAGGCCTGAAGGGCGCTGTAGATCGAGAAGAGGATAAATGAGGCGAAAACGAAGCGGCGGGGGCTGCTCCAATCAAACGTCTGTGGCATCCTGAACAGTACAACGGCCAGTGACAGGCCAAGCAGCGATGCCCATACGGCAAGTTTGACAGCTCTTCCCTCCAGGCGCTGAAAGAGGATCTCGGTGGGGAGAAAGGACAAGAAGAAGGTCGTCAAGACGAACAAGACGGTATGCAGCCTTTCCCAATGCGCGGCCGTCCCGGGTGCGCATCGAATACCGGCTGCAGGATGCATTATTGCAGCCTTCCCTCCGAGATTATGCAATGTCATTCCAACCCATCAAGCCGTCAGCTTTCCTCTGTCGGGTCCGCTCCGGCACGGGCCAGAGTACGCTCGGCCCGGACCCACGTCAAGGCGCCCAGCGCACAGATGCCGGAAACGAAACCCACCAGCACCGGCGTCAGCCCCCCCCAGATCAGCCGGCCCCCGCAGGCGATGGCCGCGTACAGCAGGAGCGCGATGTAACAGTTGTGCGCGTTTATCGCCCTGCGGTGCGCGGCGTCGATGACGCTGCGCAGGCACACGTAGACCACGTACGCGGGCGCGGCGACGATGACCACCCGCACGGTGCCGGCCATCGCCACGTACTCAGGACCCAGGTACAGCTTGACGCCCACGTTCATCAGCAGGAGCGCGAGCGCAGTTCCGGGTATGGCCAGCCCCAGGCCGAACCACAATAGCTTGTGCACATGCCTCCTGAGCTCGGCCCGCCGGCCGGTGGCCAGCATCCGGCTGGCCTCGGGGAGGAGAATCTTGCCGATGGGCGCGACCGCGCTGCCGCCCAGCCCGACGAGGGCGCAGCCGAAGCCGACCATGCCGGCCTCGCGCAGCCCGACGAAATGAGCGGCGAGGATCGCCGGAGTGCTGAGCAGGGCGCTCAGCGCGAAATTGCCGGGAACGCGGCGCACGCCGTAGGACAGAAGCGCCTTGCCCCGCTCGACGACGCGGCTGAAGTCGATTCTTGCGCTGGCGAAAATGGAAACCAGGCCCACCAGCGAGACAGCGGTCACCGAAAGCCCCGTGATGCGGAGCACCGACGCCACGCTGCCCTCGGCCAGCCAGAAAGCGCCCACCGGGATCAGGCCGACGCTCACCGCGCACAGAAGGCTGCCCCGGCCGAACAGCATCCTGCCCCGGAAATAGGCGTAGCATAATCCGTTGAGGGACAGCCCCACCAGGACAAAGCTCATGGAAGCTACAATGGAAGCATGTCCGGCATCGCCGAAAATGAGATGGGAAAGCGCCCCCGGGAAGATGTTGGCGGCCAGCACGCAGGCCGCTGTCGGCACTCCCACTATCAGCAGGGCGGCCAGAAAACTGGGAAGCGGCGATTCCCCGGGCCGGCTTTCGACCAGGGCCACCTGCCGGGGCAGCGCCACCCCCACGCCGAGAAACAGCACCGGCATGGCCAATGAGAGCGTTCGCCGCACCAGGACGTACTCGGAGAACCCGCTTTGCCCCAGGAAGCGGTCGGCCAGGCGATAGATCAGGATAGTGCTCAATATGACCAGGAAGTCGGCCAGGAAAACGTACCCGTAATCCCTCCGCCTGGGATGGCCCTCTCCGCCGCTCTCGGCCTTACAAGCGCCCACGCACAATCGCCCCTTTCCGATTTGTTTCCACTGAGGGTAACGCCCTCAGCGCCTCAAGTCAAGTCCCCCGTGGGGGTTCCGACGGAGACGCCTTCCGGCTCATTTTTCCGCCCCGGTCGCTTGACTTTTGCCCCAAATTACGCTATATTATAGTAGCGTTCTATGGCCGGCCGAAAGGCCCTTTATGGAAGGAGGACCACCATGTCCACCAAGAGCAACCCATTGTCCGAGAGCGAGTTGCAACTGCTGGAGGAAGCCGCCATGCTCCGCGCCCAGGGCAAGACCTGGGCGCAGATGGCGACCGAGCTGGACACCGATGGGGAGCGGCTCCGCAAGCTGGTCCGCCGCAGCGGGCGGGTCTACTGGACGCTCTTCGAGGAGGCCCAGTACAGGGCCTCCATGGAGGCCGCCGCCAAGGCCCGCGCGACGTTGACGAAACTCCTCAACAGCCAGGACGAGCGCGTGGCCCTGCGCGCCGCCCAGACCCTCATGGCCGACGACCGCGGCCGCAAGAAGAACGCCGTCCTCAGCGAGAAAAACGACATCTTCGCGGGAAACATGGAGAAGAAGCGCAAGAACTCCGAGAGCTGGGCCCAGCTCCGCGACGCCGAATTGACCCTGGCCGCCTGCCGCCGCGGCGTGGCCCGCCCCCTGGCCCTGGAAAGCTCCCCCTGGCAGAAGGCTTGCGATAAGCAATATGGCAGCGGCGGGGGCAACGGGGACGGGGATAGAAAGGAGGAGCCGCGCGAATAACTTTTTTTCTGGCGTCCTAAACCCCTGGTGTTCAAGGACTCAGGTACGTTCAAGGACCCGGGGACCAGGGCTCAGGGGCCAACCGGCCGCTTCATGCCCGGGAAGAGCACCTCCAGAAACCAGATCAGCGCCACGCCAGCCAGGAAGCCCAGCACGGCGCCGAGCAGCAGCTTGGCCGGCCCGCCCATCCCCGCCGGCCGGTCCGGCGCCCCGGCCTCCGAGACCACCTGAAGCGAGGGGTTCTCCTTGGCCTCCTCTATCCTGGCCATTTCCCGCTGGGTCACCAGCAGCCTGTACAGCTCGGCCTGGAGCCGCAGCCTGCGCTCCAGGTCCATCTGTTCCAGCGCCAGGGCGGGCACCTTCTCGATCGCCGGGAAGAGCCACTGGGACCGCTCCCCGGCCCCGGTGCGGATGCCCTTCCCGGCCAGCTCCTTCAACTTTTCGCCGAGCTTGCTCACTTCGGACCGGAGCACTTCCACTTGTGGATTGGTCTTGGAGTAGACCGTCTCCATCACCTGCAGCTGGATCTCCTTGGCAATCCGCTGGGCCTCGAGCTCGGCGATGACCGTGGCCGTGGCCCGCAGCCCCTCGTCCACGCGGACGATGCGGTGCTTCTCCTGGAACGCGCGCCAGGCCCCCTGGGCGGCCTTGAGGTCCTTCTCCACCTCTTTCAGGCGCGTGTCCAGAAAGCGCCGCTGCCGGCCGGCCTCCCCGACGTTGATCTCGCGGTCGATCCTGCCCAGGACTTCGGCGAAGAAGTTGGCCATTTGCGCGGCCACTTCCGGGTCTTCATCAGTGGCCGAGATGGAAATCAGCTCCCCCTTGGTTATCTTGAACCGCCTTCGCGCGGCCAGCTTCTGCCTGGTCCCGTCCCGCGACTCCTTCCCGTAACGCTTCATGAGGTCGAAGCGTGCGATGGCCTCGTCGGCCACCCGGCGGCTTTCCAGCATGTCCACGTAGCGCTCGGAGGGCCGCTTGACCCCCGGGAGCGCCGCGGGCAGGTCCGCCGCCAGCCCCGCCAGCTTGGCCGCCAGTCCGCCGCCGCCCTCGTCCTGCGGGGGGAGAATCAGCGCGGCGGCCTCGTACTTCTTCGGGAGCGCGAAGTGGGCCAGGAGCGCCAGGGCGACACCTGCCACGACACAGGCGGCCACCAGCCTCTTGCGCCGCCAGAGGATCAGCACGTAGTCGGCCAGGGTCATCGTATCGGCCGGCGGGATGCCTGCTGGCGAACGCCCGACGGGCGCGGCCGTCCCGGCGGGCTCCTGCTGCATGTTCATTTTGCTCTGGACCTCCTCAGAACTTCCACGTCACCGTCAATCGGAATCGATTGCCGTCCTCGCCGTCGCCCGGCGAGCCGCCGGGGTTCTCGACGTCCTCCCGGACGTAGGCGGCCTCTACCATCAAGCGATCAGTGGGAGCCCACTCCAGCCCGACGGCGTACTCATTCCGCTCCTCCGGGTCGCTGGAGGACAGCTCGCGCTCCTCGATGTCCAGCGAGGCCCAGATGCGGGCGCTCCTGGCCGGGTACCAGCCCAGCTCGAAGTACAGGTCCCGCGCGTCGGTACCCATGTGGTGGCCGATCACGCGCCGCTCGTAGGTGTACCCCGAGCTGTACGTCCCGTGGGTGTACCATATCCGCGGGTGGTCGTGGTGCCCGTCGAGGTAGGTATCCGCGTACTCGACGCGGAAATCAAACGCGGGAGAAGGCCCCAGGCGGGGGAGATAGAATCCCAGCAGGTAGGCCTTCCGGCAGAAGAAGCCGCCGGCTTCGTCCTCGCCGCCGAACTCGCCGTAAAACTCGAAGGGCTGCGCCTTCCACGGTACGCTCAGCCGCCAGTCGATCGCGGCCAGCTGGTTGCCGGGGTCGCCGGGCTTGTTCTCGCCGTGGCCGGTGACTGCGTCCCGGATAGTCGTCCAGGTCACCGAACGGCCCTCGCCGCCGAACATCGCCGTCCTGCTGACCCCCAACTCCAGCCACGGCAGCGGGCAGATGCTGGCCCTGCCCCCCGCGAGGAAGGGCCTGGAGATGTCCCGGTCCTCTTCCAGCCGCGTCAGGAAGGCCTCGATCCTCACCGGCCCGAGCCTGGAGAGAAACCCTGGCAGCAGCACCGGCTCCTCGTTGCCGAAGCGAACCAGGTCGAACGGCCGGGCGTTGTCGGAAAGCAGGAGGGCCCCGTGGCGTCCCGGTCCCCACCACAGCGACTCTCGCCCGGCCTCCAGGTACCACTTGCCCGCCGACAGCCGCAGGTGACCTTCCTCCACCCGCGCGGCGGTCACTTCCCGTCGGCCGTCGTCCTCTTCCAGGCGGCGGCCCTCCCAGCGCACGTATCCCGAAAACACCTTCCAGCCGAACCGCGAGGATACCGACAGCCGGGTATTGTGGCCTTCCCGGTACTCCCGGCCGCGGTCGTTGTGCACGTCGTTCTCGCCGTCCAGGAAGAGGTAGCTCACGCGGACCTCCTCGACGGGGCGAAAATAATCGACCTCCCTCCCGGTCTCCCGATCTTCGAGTTCGGCGGCGAACTCGCTCTCAAGGCGGGCCAGGCCGGCCTCGAAACGACCTTCTCCATTCTCACCGGCCAGCCGGCGGGCCTCCTGCACCAGGCGCGCGAGCTCTCCCCGGCTCCGCGGGCGAGAGCCCGCCGTCCCGCTGTGGAGCAGCCCCGCGGCCCGCAGGCGGTCCAGGACCCGGTACACCCAGGAACCCGATGGCACTCCGGGCTCCCCGCCTCTCGCCCGGCCGGCCGAGAGAGCGCAGGCCAGGGCGGCCGCCGCAATCAGCAGGGCTCGGGTGCGCACCAGATACGGGGCCTTTTCCGGGCTAGAAGGCCAGGACCACGACACCGGTGGCCACGGCGATCTGGTAGAGGATCTGGGTGATGTCCTTGGTGTTCCTCAGCCAGGCGACGCGTTCGAGCTCCTCGGGCACCACGACCGTGTCGCCCGGCGCCAGCGGCATGCCGCTCAGCCCGCCGGAGACCCACCTGCGGTGCCCGGCGTCCCAGCGCAGGCCGCCGCGCCCCTGGCGCAGGCTGGCCACGCTGCCGTCGGCGCGGATGACGTAGATGCCCTTCCTGCTGGCGAAGCGGGTCGGCCCTCCGGCCAGCCGCAGGTAGTGCTTGTAGGTGGCCTTCTTCTTCCAGAGATACGCATTTTGATTGTGGACCGTGCCCAGAACGTTGACCGTGTCCGGCCTGGCGGGAATCCTGACGACGTCGCCGCTCTCCAGGGCGATGTCGTGTCCCGAGCCCTTGAGCTTCGCGGGTTGCGCCAGGCTTATGACCACGCGGCCCTGGGCCTTGATGGACCGCAGCCGGCCCAGCAGCTTCCGCTGCCAGGCGGCCTGCTCGGAGGCGGCCTCGATGGCCTCCTTGGTGGTCCCCGTCTGGGCCGCCGCCGCCGCCGTGCGGCTGAGCTCGGTCTCCAACCGGGTGAGCATCTGGTCGATGCGCTCCTGCTGTACTTTGCGGACCGACTCGCGGGTGAACTCCGCGCCGAGCAGGTAGGCCCGGTCGGTGTAGCCCCCGGCCCGCTCGATCAGGCTGCTC
This sequence comes from uncultured Planctomycetia bacterium, assembly GCA_964581145.1. Taxonomy (GTDB): domain Bacteria; phylum Planctomycetota; class SZUA-567; order JAKLDR01; family JAKLDR01; genus CAZONU01. Next base: position 2,200 of record CAZONU010000003.1, on the reverse strand, counting down.
AGCCGCTCGCCCTTTCCGACCGGGTAGATCCCCGGGAAGCGCACCTCGCCGGAGACCTTCACCCTGGCCGGGGCCTTGTACTCCGGCACGCTGCGCACGAACAGATGGTCCCGCTCGCTGAGCTTGAAGTTCTGCCCGGCATCGCCGGACAGCGCCCGGCCCAGGTCCAGCAGGATGCGCTCCTCGCGCTGGCCGCCTTCTTCGAAGTGCACGCGCAGCAGCTCGGCCTGACCGCGATAGGCGTAGCTCTTGAGGCCGCCGGCTATGCTGACCAGGTCGCGCACCGTCATGTTGGGCGTCAGCGGGTAGGCTCCCGTCCGGTTGACCGCCCCGCCGACGCGGGCCGTGGGCCTGTTCACGAAGTCCCATTTGGAGAAGACGATCACCGTGTCGCCGGGGGCCAGGGACAGGTCCGCGGCGCGGTCCTTCTTGAGGAACGCCTTGCCCAGGTTGAAGGGGATGTACTCCACGCGGAGATGTGGCCGGGTCACCCGGCGGACCAGCGCGTGCTCCCAGTAGGGCTGGGGGAACGCCTTCGGGCGCGCCGCTTCCCCGCTTTCCCCGTCCTCCTCCGCCCCGTGCCGGCCGGCGTCCTTCTCGCCCTCCCGGGCGCTGTTGCGCGCCCTCCCGCCGCCGGCCTCGGCCGGCTTCCTCTCCGCCGGCTTCAGGGATGTACCGCCCGTCTCAGGATCAAGAGGCCGCGGAGCTTCGCCAGCCTTCCAGGCTTCCTCGGGTACCAGCATTTGCAGGTCGCTGATCAAATCGCTGACGCGCATGCCCGCCCTGAACCGGTAGGCGCCGGGGCGGGCCACGTTGCCGGCCAGGTAGACCACGTTGGCGATCTTGCGCACCACTGAGAATACCCGGACGATGTCGCCGTCTCTCAGGTCGAAGTCCCTGCCCTTGCCCGGCGCGGTGAGGTCCACGCGTTCGAGCCGGACCTTGCCCCCCCGCTCCACCCTCTCGATCTGCACGCGGTCCTTCACGGCGGTCGGCTCCATGCCCCCGGCGAGCTCGATGAGCTTGCGCAGCTTCATCTCGTCGGGTTTGAGCTCGTAAATGGCCGGGCTGCGCACGCTGCCGGCGATGGCCACGCGCCTGCCGGCGCCGGGCACGAAGACGATGTCTTCCGGCTGCAGGCGGACGTCTCCGGCGCGTTCGCCGGCGGTCAGCAGCTTGTAGACGTCGAGAGCAGCGACGCTCTTGCCCCTCCGCTTCAGCTGAATGCCCCTGAGCGTGCCCACCTTGGTGGGCCCGCCCGCTTCCATTAGGGCATTGAGCACCGTGGCAACCGAGCTGACTCCGTAGCGCCCGGGACGCTGGACCTTGCCGACCACCATCACGCCGACGGTCCGCAGCGCGCCGAGCGAAACGTCCATCTTGTAGTCGTTGAAGACCTTGTCGTAGCGGGCCCTGATGTTCTTGCGGAGTTCGCCCAGGCTCTGGCCGGCCACGGGGAAGACGCCGATCTTGGGCAGCGCGAGCTTTCCGCCGCGATTGACCTCCGCGGCGGCCTCCAACTCCACCTTGCCCCATATCCTCACGATGACCTCGTCATTGGGCCCCAGTATATAGTCGGGTCCCGCGGCCACGGCGGTCACCGGCTCCGGGCGCCCCGCCGGCCTCTTGAAGAGGTCGTAACCGAACTGCTCCAGGTCGGTGGAGACCTCCGCCAGGCTCCCGCCGCGGACGTAGCGCTCGAACGCGGAGAGCTTCTCCCTCTCGGCCTGGACTGATGGGGGAAGGCCGTCATCGCGGCCAGCCTTCTCGCGGCGGCGCCCACCATCCGGAACCCGCCGCCGTCCGGCGCCCGGGTCGGACTCGGAAACGCTCTCGGACGGGCCGGTAAGCTTGCCCTTCTTGAGCATTTCCTTGAGCTTCTCCAGCTCCTTCGGCGTGGGTTCCCCGGCGGAGACGGTCGCGGCGAAAAGCAATCCGCAAAGGACTATCACGCAGAGTTTTGCGGGCCGTGACAGGTTCATTCGCTGATCCCCCGAAGGGCTGTGTCCGGGCTGCGGCGGGCGATACCAGCTCCGATCAGGCTGCGCGGCTCCGATGTGGCGAAACGGAGCGCTGAAAGGCGCTGCAGCACGGAAGCCCGAATATAGCCCTCCACGGGCTCCTGTCAAGCTCGGGACCGGTTCCGGTTGCGTCAAGAAGCTCTGGGTCGAGGTGTTTGGCGGCTGTTGAGCAGTTTGGT
>CAZONU010000002.1:25372-36723 GCA_964581145.1 uncultured Planctomycetia bacterium | reverse complement strand
GTCCTGGGACGTCTGGAGGGTGCCGGAGACGAAGATTATGGGCACGTCGGCGCCCTGCTGGCGCAGGCGCCGGGCGAACTCCATGCCGTCCATGTTGGGCATCTTGATGTCCGCGCAGATCAGGTCGGTCTCGGCCGGGTTCTGGGCGAAGGCCTCCAGCGCCTCCAGGCCGTCGGAGGCGGCCCGGACCTGCATCCCGCAACTGCCCAGCACCTTGGTGATGATGCGCCGCATGCGGGCGTCGTCCTCGACCACGATAGCGCGCGGTATGCGGGCCATGCTGCTCCCCTGCCGTCCCTATATTATAGAATACCTCGCGACCCGCCCGGGGTCAATGGTACTTCGTGAACCTCCGCGTCTTCTGCGCCCTCTGCGATTAGAGAAGGCGGCAGCGGCCTTGCCGCGCGGCGGCCCGGTGGGTATACTCTCCGCTCCACGCCCGGCGAAGAAGACACCGGAGGTCCGAATGGGCGAGCAGCTCCGCAGATGGTCGGCCATCCTGACCGAGCTCAGAATGCTGACCGGCGAGAAGAACTGGGTGGACTTCGGCCGCGACTGGGAGGGGGTCTCCCCCCTGCTCCGGCGGCTGCGCGAGCTGGACATCGAGCCCAGCGACACGGTCAACGACGCGCGCATCCGCGCCAAGCTGCGGGCCTTCGTGCGCTCCGGCGAGCTCACCGGCGAGGAGCCCCTGGACGACTAAGCTGCCTCTAACAATGACTGCAAGATTCGGCTTCTGCGGCAGACCGCCCGATTCCGGCCGTATACCGACTGGAACGGGGTTGCTTTCCCTCTGAGCTGCGTGAGGTTATTCTTGCATTCTTTGTACCGGGCAAGACGCAGCAGCAGAAAGGAGAGGCCATACTGATCCTCCGCCTGTGCGGTAAGTCAGCCGTGCTGCCCACGCGTTAGGTAGGATGGGTCCGCGGGGTAGGTCGGCTGTTCCAGCTCTCTTGAAGGCACTTGAGGACAAGGAAGCGTCTGTTCGCGAGTGCGCCGCGCAAGCCTTGGGGAGCATTGGCCCGGCAGCGCCAAACACAGTGCCCATGTTGACTGAAGCCCTGAACGACCGTGAGGGTGGCGTGCGCTCGGCGGCGGCGCGCGCCCTGGCAGGTTTTGGTCCGGCTGCGCGGGAGGCGGTACCGGAACTCGTCAAGTTGCTGGCAGATGTCAACAGCGACTCTCGGGCGGCGGCTGCACGGGCCCTTGGGGCGGTAGGCCCGGCAGCAGAGCAGGCGGTGCCTCAGCTAAGTAAGTTGCTTGAAGACGGGGACGAGGATGTCTGCTGCAGTGCGGCCGAGGCACTCCGTAGGATCGGGTCCGCAGCAAGGACGGTTATACCGGGATTGGTCAAACTCGCGCGCTACGGCCACGCACATCTGGGTGGCGCAGCCCTCAAGGCCTTGGGCAGTCTGGGCCCCGAGGCCAAAGCAGCTGTGCCGGAGATCCGCGAATTGATCGAGAACGGTGATGGTCTGCTGTCATCACGTGCTACCAACAGGCCCAGGAGATGTCAACCCACCCCATCCCGGAGGCCAACATCATCGGGGGCGCTCTGGGGAGCGTTCCAGGGGCTCCTTCCTGAGCTTTCCTGATCCATTGATACCCGGGCGGAGCGGGGTAGGCTGAGTTCCCAAGTTGCGGAGGGGCCTGGTATGGGCAAGAGGGTCTACCCCGAGAGCTCGCCCAGATTCTTCAGCGCTTGCCGACCCTCCTCTGCGAAGCCGTGGTGCGAGTTGTCACTGCCCCACACGACGGCCGTGAGGGCGTACTGCACGTGAGCAACCAAGCGCTGCTGTTCTTCCGCGGGCGTGAACGAACGCCCGTAGCCATCGAAGAAGGCTTCGGTGAGATCGGGTCGACCTATCCAGTCCCAGTCAGGATATCGGGTGAAGTCGGTAACACGCACATCCCAACGCGCAAACTCGAAGTCGACCACGCCCGTCCACACACCGTCGCCGGTGACCAGCCAATTGGCCGGGCAGTAGTCCCGGTGGCAAGGAACGGGGCGTTCGCCCTCGAAGGCCGGGACCAAGCTAAGAGCCGCCCGGACGATGGCCACTTCCTCGTCACTCAGGTAACCGGTTCGGACGCCACGATCCACACGCTCTTCAAGATAGGTCGAGACATGCTCCCTGGCATCGCAGGTGGGTGTCGCGGCAGGTGTTCCGTCGCGCCGAGAGGGACCGAAGTACTCACCCACGCCAAGATCGTGAAGGGCCGCGAGCGCCTGCCCGGCGGCGTGCCACGCAGCGCGTTCCTGAGGAACGGAAAGCTGCGCCTCCTCCAGGCTCTTCCCAGGCAGTTCGCTGACGACCAGTGCCAGCGGCTCCTCATCGCGCACTGCAAGCAGCCTGGGAGCGAAGTCCCCGAAAGCGGATGCCCACTGCTCATAAGCGTGGATTTCGCTTTCCCAATAGGACCGGCCCCGGTGAGTTTTGGCGTAGCAGTAGCCCGACGCGGTGCGGAGCCGACAGGTCGCCGACAGGTCCCCGGGATGCGACTGGCTGTGATCAGATACGGTCTCGCACGGGCCCAATACGGAGGTGCACCACTTCAGGAGTTTCTCCTCTTTGCTGTCGTCGTCTAATCTCATCTGACCCGACATCTCGGATGGCGCTTCGGAGCCATCCCTCCGGTCTATTCCGATCATGATTCTCTCCATCGAGAGCCTCCGTTCAAGGCGATTCACGCACACCACCGCGCGTTCTGCGATTTCAGAGTTTCAAGTCCGCCCCCAGACCCGGTCGCCAACCTCGCCCTTGAGCGCTCGCGCGCGGCGGCGTACAATGCGCGCGACATGAGCAAGCGCTGGCGGGTAATCGTCTGGGTCGCGGTCGGGAGCTTCCTGGTCGTCGGCCTGCTGATTCCTCTCTCGGGGATGACCGTCTCCGCGTTCACCGAGGGCGGCCGGCCCACGCTGGCCCACTTCGAGAACGTCCTTGGCTACCAGCTGGGCGGCGAGCACCTCCCGGCGATCACGGTGGCCGCGCTCCTGGCCCTGGGCGCGGCGCTGCTGGCCTTCTCGCACTTCGGCCGCAGCCGGCGTTCCTGGCCCAAGAAGGCCCGCTGGGGGCTGCTCCCCCTGCCGCTCATCCTCTGGCTGCCTTGGGCGGGCGAGTTCACCGGCGGCAGCGACCTCGCGCGGGTCAGCACCTCGCTGTCGCTGGCCGCGGTGGCCACGCTGGGCACCGTGCTGCTGGCCTTGCCCCTGGCCTGGCTGGCCGCGCGGGCCGAGTGGCCCGGCAAGCGCTGGCTCTCGCCGCTGCTGCTCCTGCCCATGATCGCCCCGCCCTTCGTGGGCGCCATCGGCATGAAGCGCCTGCTGACCCACTTCGGCCTCATCAACCGGGTGCTGCTTTCGGTGGGGATCGTTGAAACGCCCATCGACTTCCTGGGCTCGGCCAAGTTCTGGGGCATCGCGGTCATGGAGGTGCTGCACCTCTATCCCATCATGTACCTCAACCTCGCCGCCGCGCTGGCCAACATCGACCCGGCCATGGAGGAGGCCAGCTGGTCGCTGGGCGCCGGGCGCTGGCGGACTTTCCGCAAGGTCACCCTGCCGCTGGCCTTCCCGGGGCTCTTTGCCGGCGCGTCCATCGTCTTCATCTGGGCCTTCACCGACCTGGGCACGCCGCTGATCTTCGACTACGGCCGGGTGGCCGCCAAGAAGGTCTACGACCTCACCTCGTCCGAGAGCATCAACCCCTCGGGCCACGCGCTGACCGTGGTCATCCTGATAATCAGCGCGCTGCTCTTTTGGATGGGCCGGCGCGCGCTGCGCTCCACCGCCGCGCTCAGCAAGGTCGCCGCCCGCGCCGAGCCCCGGCGCCTGGGGCCCTGGGGCTCGCTGGGCGCCGGCGCGCTCTTCCTGGCCGTGGCCGGAGTCGCGCTCCTGCCGCACGTCGCCGTAGTGCTCACCGCGGTGGCCGACCGCTGGTTCCTCTCGGCCCTGCCGGAGAGCTGCACGCTGGATCACTTGGCCACCGCCTACGGGCATGATCTCGTGGCCAGCGGGGTGCGCAACTCGCTCTTTTACAGTCTGGGCAGCACGGCCATCACCCTGGTCCTGGGCCTGGCCGCGGCGCTCCTGGTGGTCCGCGCGCGCGGGCGGAGCGGCGCGCTGCTCGACGCGCTGATGATGGTCCCGCTGGCGGTTCCCGGGCTGGTCCTGGCCTTCGGGTACCTGGGCAGCTACTCGGGGATCGGGCGCGGCGAGGACTCAAGCATCCTCGTCAAGTGGCTGGGCGCGGCCATCGACCCGCGCAGAAATCCGACGATTCTCCTGATCCTGGCCTACGCGGTCCGCAGAATACCGCTGGTCTTCCGCTCGGCGACCGCGGGGCTGGAGCAGTGCCCTCATGTCTTGGAGGAGGCCAGCTGGTCCCTGGGCGCGGGGCCTTTCAGGACTTTGCGGCGCGTGACCCTGCCGCTCATCGGCGCGAACCTGGCCGCCGGGGCCATACTGGCCTTCAGCTACGCGATGCTGGAGGTCTCCGACTCCATGATCCTGGCCTGGGACAAGGCCTACTACCCGATAACGAAAGTGATCTACACGCTCTTCGGGCGCATCGGCGACGGCGAGGGGGTGGCCAGCGCCATGGGCCTGCTGGCCATGGCCCTGCTGGCGGTCTCGCTGATCTCCGCGGGGATGTACCTGGGACGCAGAATGGGGGAGATGTTCAGGGTGTGAGCGCCTCCGCCACAGAGGCACAGAGGCACAGAGACGCAGAGAAGGACTCTTAGCTCAGTTCTTGCCCGGCACGGCAGCCCGAATCTCCTTCAGCGCCCTCCGCGCCGCCTTGCGCACGTCCTCCTCCCCATCCTTCAGCGCGGCCCTGAGGGACTCCGCAGCGCGGGCGTCCCCGATCAATCCCAGCCCTTCCGCCGCGTGCACGCGCACGTACCCGTCTTCATCCTTCAGCGCCGCGGCCAACGGCTCCACGGCCCGGCTGTCCTTTAGCCGCCCAAGCGCCCACGCCGCCACTTGGCGCAGCGACTCACTCTTCCCGTCCTTCAGTGCCGCAACCAGCGGCTCCAACGACCGCGCCTCGCCGATCCCCCCCAAGGCCTGCGCCGCAGCACAGCGCGTATCCTCATGCTCGCTTTCGTCCCCAAGTACCTTTTCCAACGCTGGGGCGGCTTCCCTCGCCGCGCGCCCGAAGCAGCCCAAGGCACCGGCCACCTCCTCGCGCATCCTGGTCTCCGGGTCGGCCAGCGCGCTGATCAGCGCGGGCACCGCCGACTCGGCGCCCTTCGGGAGGCGACCCAGGCTATCGGCGGCAGCGCAGCGAACCGCGAGATCGGGATCCCCGAGCGCTTTCTGGAGGGCGTCGGCCGCTTCCCGGACTCCCTCGCGCACTAGGCCCAGATTGCGGACGGCCTCAGAGCGCCGTTCAATATCCGGGGCATCGAGGAACCTGCCCAACTCTACAGCACCCGGCCGGCCGCAGTCAGCGAGCAGGTGCATTGCCCATTCGCGATGCGGTGCCGCCCAGTCCGGAAGCTGGGCGTAAAGGGCGAGTTTCTCAGCGGCCCGCTGCTGCCCGCCGAGGCGCTCTATGAACGGCTCCGATTCGGGGAGAAACATGCTTCGGCCCGCAGTTTGGACCCCGGCGGCGAAAGCCTCCATCTCCCTGCGGGTCTGGAGCACGGGCGCGGCGAAGAGCCAGCAGAAAAGCCCTAGCGCCAGGAGCAGCGTCAGCGCGAGGCCCCACAGGAGGTAGATGCGCCTGGAGCGCCCATTCCTCTCGCCTGGCTTCCCGTCGCTCATGCCATAGCCTGATTTGTCTTCATGAATCCCGTTGGCTCTCTGCGCCTCTGCGCCTCTGCGGTTCAATCCGCCCGCCTGAGGTCCGCCCCCAAACCCTGCATCAGCTCCACGAAGTTGGGAAAAGTGATCGCCACCGCCTCGGCGGTGTCCACCTCCACGGGGTTCTCCGAGGCCAGCCCGGCTACCGCCAGGGCCATGACCACGCGGTGGTCGCCGTGGCCGCGGGCGCTCCCGCCCTTGAGCCTCCCGCCGTGAACCACCAGCCCGTCGGGCAGCTCCTCGACCCTGCCGCCCAATTTCGTGAGCTCCGCGGCCATCACTGCGATGCGGTCAGTCTCCTTCTCGCGGGCCTGGGGGACGTTGGCGAGCACGGTCCTTCCTTCGGCGAAAGAGGCGGCCACCGCCATGGCCGGCAGCGCGTCGGGGGTGGCGTTGAGGTCGAACTCCGCGCCGGTGAGCCGGCCGCCCTTGAAGAGGAGGCCCTCCCCGGTTTCCTTCCACGTGCAGCCCATCTTCTCGAGGTAGCTTACGACCTCCCTGTCGCCCTGGGTGTCGTTCATGTCCAGGCCGCGCAGGGTGACTTCCGAGCCGGTTACCGCCGCGGCGGCCAGGAAGAAGGTCGCGCTGGAGAAGTCCGCGGGGACCGCTTCACGAAAAGGCTTGAAGCGCTGGCCGCCGGGCACCAGGAAGCGCTCCCAGCCCTCGCGTTCGTACCTGACGCCCTGCCGGTCGAGCCAGCCCAGGGTCATCTCCACGTAGGGGCGCTCGTTGAGAAGCGTGACCACTATCTCGCTGCGGCAGTCGCCGGGGGCCAGCGGGGTGGCCAGCAGCAGGCTGGTCAGGTACTGGCTGGTGGGGCAGGCTATCTCCGCGCGCCCGCCGGAGAGCGGCCCGGATATCTCAATGGGCACGCAGCCGCCCTCGTCGCGGCTGGCCGTGTGCGCGCCCAGCGCCGCCAGCGCGTCCAGCAGCGGCCCCGCCGAGCGCCGCGCGGTCTGCTCGTCGCCGGTGAAGCGGGCCCGGCCGGAGGCGGTCAGCGCCGCCGAGCCCAGGGCCACGTACAGCGTGGTCCCGCTGTTGCCCACGTCGATGTCCCCGGCGGGAGCGGCCGGGCAGCCGCCGGTGCCCTCCACGCGCCAGACCGCGGGGTCGGAGTCCTCGATGCGCGCGCCCAGCGCCCGGTAGGTGCGCACCGCGCTCCCGGTGTCGGCGCTGACCAGCGGGCGGAGGATCTCCGAGCGGCCCCCGGCCAGCGAGGCGACGGCCACCGCCCTCACCGTGTGGCTCTTGGATCCGGGCATCTCGACCGCGCCGGAAAGCGCGCTCCTGGCCGCGACCAGCCTCACGCTCAGCCCTCCCCCAGGGCCCGGTAGTGGGTCAGGGCGAACTCGAGGTTCTTGCGGGCCTCGGCGGAAAGCTCCCCCAGGGCCAGCGAGAGCCGCCACCGGCCCGCCCCCGTGCGCTGCAGGCCGCGCAGCTCGGCGGGCACCCGCGTCTCGGTGAAGGGCTCCCGAAAACGAATCAGGAGCTCCCCGCCGGTGCGCTCTCCCAGCGCCCGGCCGGCCAGAACGGGTTCGAGCTCCTCGACCTCCAGCTCCGCTTCGGACAGGCCCAGCCGGCTGATCTGGCCCGCGGTGCGCAGGGACCCGAGCATCTCCAGCTCCGCCGGGACCGGCGAGGACAGCTTCACCGAGCCCGACCCGAAGCTGACCACTTCCAGGATGACCACCACGGCGAAGACCGCCAGGACCTGCACCAGCACCGCCCAGCTCTTGAGCGTGCCGTGCAGTTCGTCGCACTCCGAGAGCACCACCGCGCCCATGCCCACCGCGAAGGTCATCAGGTAGATGAAGAGCACCGTCTGCCGGCGCGAGAGCCCCAGCCGGTGGATGCGGTGGGCCAGGTGGTTGAGGTCCGGGGAGAACGGGCTCCTCCGGCGCCAGAGGCGGATGAGCACCACCGAGGCCGTGTCGTAGAGGGGCACGCCCAGGATCAGCAGGGGCATGACTATGGGCAGGAGCCCCGCGCCCTCGCCGAGCATGAAGGTCGAGACCAGCACGGTGACCGCCAGGAAGTAGCCGATGAGCATGCTCCCCGAGCTGCCCAGGAAGACGCTGGCCGGCGAGGAGTTGAAGAACAGGAAGCCCACCAGCACGCCCACGAAGCCGGCCAGCATCATGGCCACCATGGGCTGCCCGCTGAGCGCCGCCCAGAAGCCCAGCAGCGCCGCGGCCACCGCGGCCACCCCGGCGGCCAGCCCGTCCATGCTGTCGATCAGGTTGAAGGAGTTGGTGATGCCCACGATCCAGGCCACCGCCACCACGTAGACCAGCGGCCGCGGCAGGATGTAGAGTTCGGGCTTGACCCCCAGGGCCACCACTAGGCCGGCGGCGGCGAACTCGGCGCCCAGCCGCAGCCAGACCGGCAGGCTGCGCACGGCGTCGGCCACCCCGATGACCAGGATGGCCAGCGCGCCGGCCAGGATGGCGACCAGCTGGGGCGTGGCCCCCACGGCATTGCGCATCCTGTTGATGAGGCCGGGAGAGAGCCATTCCGCCACCCAGTCGCTCTGCGACAGGAGCTGCCCGGCCAGGAAGTGCCCGCCGACGACCAGCAGCAGCCCGACGAAGATGGCCGGCCCGCCCAGGAGCGGCGTGGGCCGCACGTGAATCCGCCCCGGCCGGGGCACGTCCATCACTCCCCAGCGGATGGAGAGGTACTTGGCGGGGGGCACCAGCAGCAGCGAGGCCACCAGGCCCGCGAGCAACAGGTACAGGAAGACGCCGGGATGAAGCTCCATGCGGGCTCCGCCTGAGGAAATCTAGTAGCGCCCGAAGAGGCCGCCGGGGTACTTGCAGAAGAATATAAGCATCGACTTGATGAACTCAAGGGCATTCCGCCCGAAGGGGTGCGTGCGGGTCAGCCGCCGCTCGCAGTGGACCACCCGGCACTGGGGCGCGTAGAGGACGGCCAGCCCCGCGCGCCTGGCGCGCACGCAGTAATCGGTGTCCTCCCAGCCGTAGAACATGCGCTCGTCGAGCGGGCCCAGCCTCCGGTACGTCTCCCGGGTGAAGGCCTGGCAGGCGCCGATCAGGTGGTCGACCTCCCGCTCCGAAGCGTGGTCCCAGTCGGCCATGACGTAGTTGCGTATCGCGCGCGAGCGGGCGATGAAGCCGACGAAGCTCAGCCGCCGGAGGAGCGGGGTCAGCCCGTTGTGAAAGCGACGGCAGGTGAGCTGCAGCTCGCCCCCTTCCGACTCCAGCCGCGGGCCGGCGATGCCCACCCCGGGCCGCTCCTCGACCACCGCGGCCAGCCCGGCGAGCGATCCCGGCTTCGGCACCGCGTCGTCGTCGAGGATGACCAGCACCCTCCCGCGCGCCTCGCCGAGCGCCTGGTTGCGCGCGGGCGCCACTCCCCGGTTCTTATCGTTGAGCAGCAGCCGGACCCCCGGGAACTTCTCGCCGACCATCCCGGCGGTGCCGTCGGTCGAGCCGTTGTCGGCCAGGACGATCTCGAAGGCGCGCGGCGCGCAGGCGTCGGGCACCGCCGCCAGGCAGTCGGCCAGCCGCGCGCGCGAGTTCCAGGTGATGATGCAGACGGAGATGTCGGGAACCGCTTCGGGGCTCATGGTGCTTCCCACACTACCACAGAGACACAGAGACACAGAGAAGAACTCAGGCATGTGAGCAATGCTGCGTCGCGCATTGTCAAAGAACTATCCTCTTGATTCCATCGCGGAGAGCGGGCGAGTAGAAGTTGAGAATCAACCCCGTCCCTCCTGCCCGCAACTTGAGGTAGGTCAGGAGCTGCGCTTCATGAACCGGCAGAATCTTGTTTACCGTCTTCAGTTCGACGATCAGGCTTTCCTCAACAAGGAGGTCCAGGCGATACCCACAGTCCAGTTTGACTCCCTTGTAGGTTACCGGGAGAGGCACCTGCCTTTGGAACGAGAAGTTCCGCAAGCTCAGCTCATGGCACAGACACTTCTCGTAGGCGGATTCCAGCAAGCCAGGTCCCAGTGCGCGATGGACTTCGATAGCTGCACCGATGACTTTCTCTGTCAACTCATCCCTCTGTGCCTCTGTGTCTCTGTGGTCTGTCTTCTTCACGGCCGCATCTTCCGCCAGAAGGCCCCGGCGCCGCGGAGCAGGTCGGCGGCGGAGCGCGCCTTGAAGAGGTTGCGCAGGATCACCCGGGGCCGCAGGTAGAAGCGCCGGTTGGCGCGGCGCACCGCGCGGACCAGCTCGTCGGGCGAGAGGTGCGGCAGGCGCACGGTAGCCTCGCGCTGCACGTCCACCGGGCGGTACCCGGGCTCGACCAAGAGATCCTGCTCGACGGCCAAGTCCCAGTAGGGAGTGCCCGGGAAGGGATTGCAGACGCCGAACATGGCCACGTCAGGGTCCAGCTCGAGGGTCTTCTGCACCGTGGTTTCGATGGTCCCGGCGGTCTCCAGGGAGCTGGCGCCGATGAGCACGTTGAGCTTGACCGGCACGCCAGTCCTCTTGAGCAGCTTGATCGCCGCCTCGGCCTGCTCGACCTTCAAGTCCTTGCCCACGTCGTCGAGAATCTCCTGGACGAAGCTCTCGACGCCGAGGTCGACGTACAGGCACTTCGCGGCCGCCAGGGCGGCGGCGGTCCTTTCATTGATGTAATCGGGCCGGGCCAGGCAGCCCCAGCGGAAGCCCAGCCGGCCCACCGCCGCGCAGATCTCCGCGGTGCGCTCCGCCGACCACACGAACTCGTCGTCGACGAAGGAGAGCGCTTTGTATCCCGCGCGGGCCAGCTCCTCCAGCTCGGCGATCACGTTGCCCGCCGAGCGCAGCCGCGCCCGGGGCTTTTTGCCCCCGGCCGCCCGGCGGCCTTCGAGCTCGCGCGCGAAGCTCAGCGCGTTGGGCACGCAGTAGCGGCAGCGGTGCGGGCAGCCCCGGCTGGAAAGCACCGCGGCGAACGGCCGCGCGCCCAGCTTGGGGTTGAAGTAGGCGCTCCTCTCGACGAGGTCGCGCGCCGGGAAGGGCAGCCTGTCGAGGTCCTCGAGGGGCGCCCGCGGCTCCCCGTAGAGCAGCCGCCCGTCGGCGGCGCGCGCGGCCAGCCCCGGGAGCTTCGCCGGGTCGATCTCCCCGCCGGACCCCAGCAGTCCGACCAGTTCCGGCAGGGACTCCTCCACCTCGCCCCTGAGCACGAAGGTGCGCACGTCGCCCAGGTACTTCTCAGGCTCGTAGGTGGGGCCCGGCCCGGTGAAGACGACCGGGACCTCGGACCCGCGCAGCTCGCGGAGCCTGGCGCCGGCGGCGAGGTCCGCCTCGCGGGACAGGTTCACGCTGTGAAAGACGCAGCAGCCGAAGCCGCCGCCTTTCAGGAAGCCCTCGAGGTCCCCGGGCGACCAGCTCTCGCGGACGCCGTCGGCGACCTTCACGTCGTGCCCGGCGGCGCGCAGCGCCGCGGCGGCGTAGAGCACCGGCACCGGCGGGAAGGGATAAAGCTCGTAGGTGCAGCCGAAAACCCGCTCGGCGGGGCGCTCGCCGGGGCGCGGCGGGGGGATCAGGAAGGTGACCTTCACCCGCCCTGCCCTCCTCCGGCC
>CAZONU010000002.1:0-25362 GCA_964581145.1 uncultured Planctomycetia bacterium | reverse complement strand
CGCTCGGCCTTGGCGCGCCCGGCGGCGGCCGAGGACCGGCGCAGCTCCGGGTCGTCCAGGAAGCGCTTGACCGCCGCCGCCAGCGCCGCGGGATCCGCCGCCGCGTAGAGCAGCCCGTCCTTTTCGTGTTCCAGCAGCTCCAGCGGCGAGCCCAGCCGCGGGGCGACCAGCGGCGTCCCGCAGGCCTGCGCCTCGGCGATTACCAGCCCGAAAGGCTCGGGGCTGGTGGAGGCGTGCACCGCGACGTCCAGGCCGGCCACGAGGCCGGGCACGCTATCGGGCTCCAGCCAGCCGGTGAAGACCACCGCGCCGGGCGCCTCGCGCTCGGCCAGGCGCTTGAGGCGCTCAGCGTAGCCCTCGTGCCCGGCGGTGGGCCCGCCGGCCACCAGCAGGCGGAAGCCGGGAACGTCTTTGGCCAAGAGGCCCGCCGCGCAGATCGCCACGGGCAGGCCCTTCCACTCGTCGAAGCGGCACCAGATGCCGGCCATCCGGCTATCGGCAGGCAGGTCGAACCTGCCACGGAGTCGGGCGGCGGCCCCCGGATCGGGTCTGAAGCGTTCCAGGTCCACCGCGTCGTAGACGACGCTGACCTTCTCGCGGCGCCGGCCGAAGAGTTCCTCGGCCACCGTGCCGCTCACCGTCACGATGCGGTCGGCGCCACCCAGCGCGCGGCGCACCAGGGCCGCGCGCACCAGGCGGGGGCGGAGGTCCAGCTCCCTGACCTGCCAAACGTGGGGGATGCCCGCCAGGCGAGCGCTCCTGGCGCCGAAGAGGTTGGGCAGCGAGTTGGTGTGCACCACGTCAACGCCGTTCTCGCTTATGAAGTCCGCGATCTTCCGGCAGGTGGCTCCAAAACTTCCCAGGTAACCCAGGTACCAGAAGGGGTTCAGGGTCCGCCTGAGGCGCTTCAGGGGAAAGAACGCTACCTCCGCGCCGGCCGCCCGGTAGGCCTCCACCAGCGGCCCCCGCCCCGGCACCGCCACTACCGGCTGGAACTCGGTGCGGTCCAGCTCCCGCACGGTGCCGAGCAGGGCCAGGTCCGCCCCGCCGATCTCCGAGGTGATGCTCAGGTAGAGGACCTTCAAGAGTCCGCTGCTCGCTCCTCTGCGCCCGTCTCCGGCTGGCCCTCGCCGCTTTCGCCGCGCTCGACCACCGGGCCCCGGTAGCGCCGGTCGCGGAGGACCCGGGCGGGCGAGCCTACCGCCACGCTGAACTCGGGGATGTCCCCCGTGACCACCGCCGCCGCGCCGATCACGCTGCCCCGCCCGATGCGCACCCCGTCGAGGATTGTCGCGCGGTTGCCGATCCAGCAGTCCTCCTCGATGACTATGCCCTTGCGCACCACGCCCTGCTGGTTGATGGGCATTTCCGGGTCGTCGAAGTTGTGATCCTCGGCGAGGATGTCCACGTGCGCGCCAATGGTCACGTCGTTATGGATGGTCAGCCCCCCGCCGGCGCCCAGCACCGAGAAGGGCCCCACGTAGACGTTGTCGCCGAGGGAGAGGCCCACGCCGGGATCGGTGAGCACGCTGGTGGACAGCATCCAGACGTTCTCGCGGATGCGCACGTTGTCCCCCAGCCGGCAGCCCTTCTGGGAGTAGGCGTTGATGTTGACCCCGTCGGCCAGGAGCACGTTGTAACCCACGTGCAGGTGCCGGGGGAAGGCGATCCTGACGCCCCGGCCCACGAAGAGCCGCCCGGCGCAGCCGCCCAGCCGCCAGGAGCGCCACAAGCCCCGCAGCCGGGCCATGCCGCCCTTCCGCCACAGGAACCCCACCAGCTCCACCGTGGACATGGCCAGCTCCCCGCCGGTGTCGCCCGGCGGCAGGTGCCGTCCGTAGGCCAGCTCGTAGACCCTGCGGGTCAGCCGGCTCAACTCCGCTCCTCCCTCTTCGTTTCGGCGAGGACCTCTTTGAAGATCGCCTCGGTCTCGGCGGCCACCCGGGACCACGTCCACTCCGCGGCAACCGCCCGCGCGTTCCCGGCCAAGCGGTTCCTCAACTCTTCATCGGCAGCCAGGCGCTCCATCTTCACGCGCAGTTCTTCGGCGTCGGTGGGGTTCTCGAAGTGCAGGGCGCACTCCCCGTCGGCCAGCAGCTCGGCGCTGCCGGCCAGGGCGCTGAAGGCCGCCGGCGTCCCGCAGGCCGCGGCCTCCAGGGGGGGCAGGCCGAAGGGCTCGTAGCGGGTGGGCAGCACCAGGAAGTCCGCGGCGGCGTACCACTCGGCGGGCATGGTGGTCGGCCCGCAGAAGAGCACCCGCCCGGAGAGGCCCAGCGCCGCCGCGCGCCGCTTCCAACTCGACGCGTCCCCCTGGCCGACCACCGCGAGCTTGAGCGCGGCGCGCTCGGAGCTCAGCCGCGCGAAGGCCTCCAGCAGCGTGGCCAGGCCCTTGCGCTCCCAGTCGCCGCCCATGAACAGGGCCAGGAGCTCGCCAGCGCCCAGGCCCAGCTTCTCGCGCCGCGCGCGGCCGGCCGACTCGCGCAGGCCGGGGTCGAACTCGTCCGCGTCCACTCCGTTGGGAATCACCGTCAGCCGGTCGTATTCCAGGTCGTAGTCCTCGACCAAGTCGCCCTTGAGGCGCTCGGAGACGGCGATAATCCGCCGGCAGCGGGCCGAACGATACAGGCGCCGTTCGGCGCGCTCGGCCAGGGCCAGGAAACACCACCGGGCGGCGCGGCGCAGCCGTGAGTCGGCCAGGGCCAGCTCGCCGGAGCGCATCAGCTTGCGGCCGCGGGCCGCGGAGTAGTGTGCGGTGACCACATCGGCGGCCAGCGTGTTGGCCCCCGGCGAGTAGACGATGTCGAAGCGCCCCTCCCTGCGCCGGCGGCGCGCGGCGGCGGCCATGAAACTGACGTAGGCAGCCGGGCTGGGCCGCGCCAGGCGCGGGACGCGCCGCGTCTCAATGGCGCCGAGGTCCTGGCCCTCTGTTTCGGAAGTGAAGAGCACCACTTCGTGGCCGCGGCGGGCCAGCCCCCTGAGCAGCGCCGCCGCGCAGCGCTCGGTGCCGCCGGTCCCGACGGCCACGGAAGGCACCAGCGCAGCTATCCGCACCGGCCGGCCTCCTCGATGATTTCTTGGTAGAACTCAAGATACGCGCGGGCGGCCCGCTCCCAGGTGAATTCCGCGGCGCGCGCCCGCCCGCGGTCGACTATCTCGTCTCGCTCCCCGGAGCCCTGCAGACATCGCCTGATCGCGTCGGCCAGCTCCTGGGGGTCTTCGGGGCTCTCGACCACCACAGCCCCGGGACCGGCCACCTCCCGCAAGGCGGGAATGCCGCTCACCACCGCGGGAGTCCCGCAGGCCATGGCCTCCAGCGGAGGCCAGCCGAAGCCCTCGTAGAGGGACGGGAAAACCAGGGCCTCGGCTGCCGAGTAGAGCGCGGGAAGTAGCTCCTCGCCGACCGGCCCGAGCTCCACCAGGCGCCCAGCGAGCCCCAGCTCTTGGAGGAGCCGCCGCTCGGGGGCCTCCAGCGGGGCTCCTGCCTTGACCAGGGATATTTCGCCGTCCAGGAGCGGCAGCGTCCCGACGACGGTGGCCAGGTTCTTGCGCGCGGAGCTGGCCCCCACGTGAAGAAGAAAGCGCCGCCCGGCGAGCCCCAGCTTCGCCAGGGCGCCGCCCGGGTCAGCCACCGGCCTGAAGCGCTCTTCTACTCCCGAATAAATCACCGCCACCCGCCCCGGCGGCCAGCCGGTGTACTCGAGCAGGTCGCTCCTGGCCGACTCGGAGACGGCCACAATGCGCGCCGCGCGCTTCATGGCCCGCACGGAGTACGCGTAGGCCGCCGAGGCCCGCCAGCTTCCTTCGCGTTTCCCGAAACGCCCCCGGCCCGACCACAGCGGTCCCATGTCGTGGAGGGTCACGACGGTGCGCCCGGCGGGCAGGCTCCGTGCCAGGTGCCCGTAACCGTGGTCCACGATGTGGTTGACCTCGCCCGCCCAGCGCCGCGCCGCCCGCTGGTAGCTGACGTACTTCCGCCAGTGGAAGGGACTCCGGGGGAAGCCCGGCGGGGGCAAGAGCTGGGGATCGATCTCCGGGGCGACCGCTTTCAGGGATGCCGCCAGCGCGCGCGCGTAGCGCTCCATGCTGGCCTGGCCGCGCAGATTGCGGAATAGGACCAGCCTCATCGCGGGGGTCTGGGACCTGGCGGCGCCTGGGGCATGCCGGGGAGGGCCGCCGCCATGGGGGAAGCCCCGCGGTCCGGCAAGGTCGGCCGCATTTCCGGGACCCTGAGCATCACCCCCAGGAAGAACCAGAAGTAGACGTTGACCGGTATCTTGTCCAGCGCCGTGCCCAGCGAACCGAAGAGCAGCAGGCCGGCAAGGAAAATAGCCAGGCACCCCACCACCCAGCGGCTCTCGGGGCTCACACACCGCCGGTAGCAGCGCACCCCTTGGACAAAAGCAGCTCCCACCAGCCAGGCGAAGGTGATCAGCCCGAACCAGCCCATCTCGTAGGCCAGCTTGGCGATGTAGCTCTCGGCCATCATGATCGGCTGGCCTCTGGGCATGACGTGCCGGACGCCCACGCTGGCGTAGCCCAGGCCCCAGCCCAGCGGGGCCCGGGTCAGGGCCTTGGCGGTGATGATTAGCGGCACCCGCAGGCGCTGCCAGTAGATCCCGGGATTGAGCATGGACTCCAGCCGGCCCAGCAGAGCCTGGCTCAGCAGGGTCATCACCAGGATTGCGACCAGGCCCAGGCCCATTCCCACGAAGAGATGCTTGCGCTTGCCCAGCAGGAAGAGCATGACCGCAGCGATCACGGTCGTGGAGACGATGCCGCCGCGGGTGCCGCTGGCCAGCAGCGTGGCCAGAATCACAGCCAGACAGCCCAGGACCCACCACCTTCCGCGGCGATGCCCGGGCATTCCCAGGTAGATTATGCCCATCACCACCATGCACAGCGAGTAGAGGGCCAGCATCCCCGGAGACGCGAACGTCCCGATGGCCCTGGTATACTGCCCGTAGCCGCTGGCGGGGGTGGAAACCACGGCCATTTCGAAGCCGCTGCCGAATCGGGTGAAAGACTCCGGGCCGGCCAGATACTGCCAGACGGCCATGAGGCCGACGGGCACGCTGAGGACCAGCAGGAAGGCCACGAAGCGGCGCAACTCGGTGAAGGAGCTGAAACAGTAGTACCCCAGGAAAATCAGCGGCATGTAGAAACAGAGTATCTTGAAGCCGACCACGCCCACCAGCACGTTGGGCAGGCCGGGGTTGAATATCCCGGCGATGCCCAGCAGGCCGAGCACGGCCATGGGCACCAGTATCCCCCGGAAAAACACGAACTTTTTGTTGGTGACCACCTCAGCCAGGAAGCTCATGTACGCGATGATTATCAGGAAGTCCTTGAGCAGCAGCGACACGCGGTAGTGCCTGAAAAGCAGGGAAACGAAGCCTTCCACGCACAGGTAGGCGAAGATTATGGGAATGAGGTGCCGGCGCCAGTTGAGCGCCGAGAGCATCACCGCGGCCCCGCCGAGCAGCACGCCGATGAGCAAGTATTGCTCGGTCCCGGCGCTCAGCCCCAGGGCCACGGCCAGAGCCGTGGCCACGACCAGCTGCACGCCGATCCCGACGAGGCGCGATCCTGCGTAGCCCGACCTAGCCAACGTCCACCCCCGCCCGCCGGAGCAAGTCTAGATAGCCCTCGACTATCACCGGCCAGCCGAAGACCTCATCGTAAAGGCGCCTCGCACCCATGCGCAGCCTTTCCGTCAGTTCCGGAGACGACAGCAACCGCCCCGTCTCTCGCGCCAGGGCCTGTTCCGAAAGCTCCTCCACCATCAAGATATTCTCGCCGTCCCGGAAACAGGAGTCAAGACCGTGCCCGCGGAAAGCCACGACCGGCAGGCCCTGTCCCAGCGCCGCGGCCGCCGTGGCATTGCGGGTAGTGACCCCGCCATGCTCCAGGTTCCACATGAAGTCGGCGCAGGCCAGCGCTTCCTGGATTTCCCCGGGAGGCAGCCGGCCGCTCCAGGAGACGCGGTTCTCCAGCTTTCTGCTTCGAATCTCCCCGCGCACCTCCTGACAGTAATCGCGATCACCGGCCTCCTGGTCCCCGAGCATCAGCAGGCGAACGTCGCGGCCCTCCCGGCAAAGCAGATCCAGCGCCTCCACGGCCAAGTCGTAGCGCTTGCCCCGAGAGGCCAAGCCGTAGACCACTACCAGGGTTTCGCCGGCCCGGGCCCAGCGGGCGCGCGCGGCCGCGCGGCGCTCGGCGGGGACCTCCACGCGTGGAGAAGTGGGGCCGGACGCCAGCACAGCCCAAGGACGCGCCCAAAGACGCAGCATCCAATTCAGGATACCTGCAATCCGCCGATTGGAAAGGATTATCCCCTCGGACCCGGCGATCAGCAGCAGGGCTTGCAGCCGGTGCACGGCTGCCTGCGCGAAGCCCAGGGGATGCCCGGACCACCCCACGCACGCTTCGTGAAAATGAGTGATTACTCGCAGACCCCTGCTTCGGCACATTAGAGGAAACAACGCGGCCCCCGGAGCGACGCCCGCCCGCCCGTAGAGGTGCGGGACGTACTGGAACAGCAACGCTCGTCCCCGCTGCTCTGCAAGTTGGGACACGACTTGCCGGACCCCTTTCAGGGACCAGTCGGCGGCCACCCGGCGCACGGCGGGACCCTCCTCCTCCGGCGCTGCGCTGGTCGTGACCACGACTGCCTCCTGACCCCGCCCGGCCAGTTCCCGGGCCAGCATCCGGGTGTGGTCGGCGACCCCGCCGCCGACCGGCGGGTAGGCGGCGGATACCAGGGTCAGTTGCGCCGGAGGCCGGAGCGGCCTCGGCCCCCGGCAAACGGCTATCAGGTCGGTTGCCTGCCGCAGACCGCTCGACTTGAGTTCAAAATCCACGGGGTCTTGGCCAGCGGGGACGGCCTGCGTCGGCCCCCCCAGTCGGAGGGCCAGGGCCTCTCGGGTTCTCCAGCGCAATCTGAGGCGCAGATTGAAAACATCCAGCGCGCGCAACAGCCGGTAGAGGGCTGACCCTCCGCGCCGCCGGTAACCCTGCATCAGCACGCTTCCGAAGTGGCGGCGGAGCAAACGGCGGAGCGCCGCGGGCGTCAAGGTGCTCACGTGATAGGGCGAGACGCCGGGACCGCCGGACACGTCCAGGCTCGTCTCGGTCAGCAAGTTGGGCGTGCTCAGCAGCAGGAAGCCGTCAAGGCGAAGCACCCGGCGTATTTCCCGGAGAAGCGCGTCCTGTTCGTGCAAGTGTTCGACCAGCTCGAAGCAGACCACGGCATCGAAGCTTGCTTCCCTGAACGGGAGGCTTAGCGCGTGCGCGGCGCTATAACCCAGCACCCCGCTTCCGTATCCCCTGACGGCGAACCGCAACGCCGGCAAGTCGTAGTCCACGCCGACCACCCGGACACCCTCTTCGGCCAGGAGCTGCGAGCCGCTGCCGACCCCGCAGGCCAGATCCAAAACGGTTGCGCCCGCCGAGAGCTTCCCGGCCGCGAAACGGTATCGCGCAGCCTGCAGATCGACTATCCCCGGATCGCTCTGACCGGGGACGGTGCGCTCCTGGTTGAGATTACCGGCCGTTTCTTCCGGCTTCGGAGACAGGGAGGCCCGCCCCGGAGCCCCCAGGGCATCGGCCAGTGCCCGGGACGAACCGGCGGCGCTGTAGTGTTCGGCGATCCTTTCCCGGCCGGCCTCGCCCAGCCGGCGGCGAAGCTCGCCATCGCGGCAGAGAGCCAGGATGCGGCTGGTGAGTTCCCCGACGTTGCCCGGCTCAAAGCCCAGGCCGCTGGCGCCCTCCTCGAAAACCTCCGCCGCCCCGCCGGCCCGGGCCACCACCACCGGGCGGCCGGCGGCCATGGCCTCGGCGACCACCATGCCGAAGGACTCCGGCTCCAGCGAGCTCTGGACCACGATGTCGCTGGCCGCGTAGAGGACGGGCATGTCCGCGCGGTTGCCGGTGAAAATCACCTTGTCTGAGATCCCCAGCCTCACAACCTGCGCGCGGAGCCGGTCGGGATAGTCCTCATGCATCCCGAAGAGCGCCGCGCCGACCACCAGGAAGCGCGCCTCGGGCACTTCGGAGGCCACCCGGGCGGTCGCCTCAAGGAAAATGTGCTGGCCCTTGCCGGGGTGCAGCCTTCCGGCCACAGTGACCACGATGTTCTCCGCCGAAAGCCCCAGCTCGGCGCGCACCTCCGCCCCGGCGGAGGGCTCCGCCCCGAAGGCCTCCAGATTGACCCCGTTGGGCACCAGGTGCAGGGGCGCCCGCCCGCCGGTCCGGCCGCGCATCGCCTCGGCCATCGCCCGGCTGGGGACCAGGTACCCGTCGGCCTTGAGCGCGAAAGAGATCCGCTCAATGAGCGGCGCCCGTCCCCGGGCGCAGGGAAAGTCGTGACAGAAGACCAGCGAACACGCCCTGGCCCGGCGCGCCGCCGGGTGCGAGTAGAGGTGCGGGTGATAGCCGTTGGCCACCAGCGCGCCGAAGCCCCCCCGGCGGGCGATGCGGGCCAGCTTGCGGACCGTGCGCAGCCAGCCAAAGGGGTTACGCAGCCGCCCGGACTTCAGCTCGAAGACTTTTATGCCCGCCCGGTTGAGCCGGTCCGGGAAATCCCCCCGGCCGAAACCGAGCACGGCTACGGCGGGCGCGAGCCGCGAGCGGTCAACGGCGCCCAGCGCGGTCAGCAGGGCGCTCTCCGCCCCGCCCGTTTCCGTCTGGCTCTGGACGAACAGCGCGCGCAGCGGTGCCGGCCCGCTCATCGCCCGGCGATCCTACGAATCTCGGCGGTGTAGGCCCTCGCGAAGACCTCCATGGAGAACTCGGCGGCGCGCTCGCGAGCGGCGCGGCCCATGGCGGCGAGCTTGTCCCGGTCGGCGTGGAGCTCCCGGATGCGCGCGGCCAGCGCCTCCGGGTCGGCGACCGGCACCACGAAACCGTCAACGCCCTCGCGCACGCAGTCGGCGGCGCCGACGTTCTCGGTCACTATCACCGGCAGCCCTGCGGCCATGGCCTCGGGGACCACCAGCCCGAACCCGTCGCTGATCGAGGGCAGCACCAGCACCGAGAACTGGTGGTAGGGGATCGGCCCGTAAGCGCCATCGACGGTGACTTCGATCCGCCGCCGATAGTCCTCCAGTATCCGGCGGCAGGGCCGGTCTCCGGTGCCGCCGCGCAGGTAGAGCTCGGCGCCGGTGAGCGACAACCTCTCCCAGGCGGCCAGCAGGTGCCGGAAACCCTTGAGCAACGTGAGGTAGCCGACGAACAGGACTCGGAAACGCGCCTCCTCTTCGTGACGGGCCACTTTCTCGGGCAGGTCCACGCCGAGGGGCACGGCGATCACCTTGGCTTCGGGAACGCCCTCCTCTATCAGGGTCCGCCGGGTGTAGCTCGAGTTGCAGTAGATGAAGCCGGCCGCGGCGTACTCCGCCTCGCAGCGGGCCACGGTGCGGCGGTTGTGAAAATGCGCGTAGCTGCCGGCCGACTGCTCTTCCCGGCGCATGACCCGATCCACGTGCCGGGCATGGGCATTCATGCTCTCGACGATAGTGACCGCGCCGGCGCGCCCCGCCTCTCGCAGTGAGGCTAGGCAGCAGCCCCCCGCACCCTGGAAGACGTCCGCGCTCCCCACCAGCCCGACGGCTCGGCGGTCGTGGGCCGCCTCGTGGAGGTAGCGCATCCAGGCGGGGCTGAACCGCGCCGGGGTCAGCCGCGCCAGCCTGGGCACCCAGGACACGTCCACCTCGGCCGCCTCGACGCCGGGCGGGCGCTCCTCGCCGGGGGCGGTGATGGCTCGGACTTTCCAGCCCGCTTCGGCCGCGGCGCGCACCGAGGTGAGCATTCCCCGCCCCATCCCGCCCATCCCCAGCGAAGCGGGCACGCTGTAGCAGATCGAGAGGGGGGCAGGAGCGGTCATCAGGGAACGTTCTCTCCCTTCGCCGCGACCCGGTCGAGAATCTCGGCGAGGCGACCTGTGAGCTTCCTGCGGTCGAAGCGCTCGATGACCTCGCGCCGGGGATGGTAGTTGCGCTCCGCCCAGCCGGCGGGATCGGCGGCGATCTCCGCGAGGGCCCGCTCCAGGCCAGGGAGGTCCCCGGGCTCGAAGGCCGCGCCACAGCCGGATTCCAGCGCCAGGTCGAACGCGATGCCCCGGGGAGCAACGCAGAGCACCGGCCGACCGACGGCCATGTACTCGAAGAACTTCGCGGGATACCACTTGCTGCCGGCCGGCGAAGAGGGCAAGAGCAGCAGCAGACAGCCCGCCGAGCGCATAGCCGTAATGGCCGAGGCGTGATCGGTGCGGGGCTGTACCTCTACAACGTCTTCCAGGTCCAACTCGCCTACGGTTCGCAGCGAAGTGGGCGGCAAGCCACCCAGGAAGCGGGCCCGGAACGAACCAGGCAGTGCGCCCTTATCTCTCAGCGCGCCCAGCGCCTGGATCATCGGCTGGGGGGAATCTTCCCACGCGTATCCGGTGTGGACTAAATCCCCCCCCGACGGGCTCGCGGGGAGGTTCTCGAAGTCCGCCGGATCGAAGCCATTGGTGATGACTTCGCAGTGCTCCCGGCAAGAGGGTTCAATGCGTCCGAAATCCTCGAGCATCGGCCGGTGATTGCAGATTATCGCGTCCGCTCCGCGCAGGACCTCCCGCTCGAAGTGGCGGTTTACACGGAAGCGCAGGCCCCGGGCGGCCTCCGGCTTGAACAGCGTCCAGGGGTCGCGGAAGTCGGCGACCAGCGGCAGTCCGGTTCTCTCCTTGAGCCACAGGCCCAGGAGCAGTGAAGTGTAGGGGCTGCCCGAGACGTAAATGACCCGCGCCCCGCTGCGCCGGGCCAGCTCCAACGCCGGGCGACGAGCGCGGCGGGCCCAGTAGAAATACATGTCCGCGACCGGAGCGCTCACGGACCGCTTGAACGCGCGCACCGCACGACGCAGGGCGCCGACCGAACCGGGCGCCGGGCTTTCGGTGGGGGTGGCCAGCGAGGCTCCCGGCGTCCCCGCCGCTGCGGTTCCCCAGGGCGGCAGCAGCTTCAGCAGCTTGGCGGCGGGGTTGGAGTAGGGCAGGCGGAGCACCGCGGTGCCCTCGGGAATCTCGGCCGACAACGAGGGGTCCAGGTCGTTCAGGCCGTCGCGCTGCGGGTCGGCGGTGACGACCGCCGCACGCCAGCCGAACTCCGGCAGGTACTTGACGAACTTGGTGGTGCGCTGCACCCCGCTGCCGCCCATGGGGGGAAAGCCCACGGCGATGACCAGGGCTCTCTTGGCGCTCACGAGCGCGGCTCCGACCAAGACTCTATCACCGTCCCGCGGCCACGGGCCAGTTCCCACTGCCAGAGAAAGCGCACTAAGTTCTTCTTCAGGAGGCCCAGCCGCGGGAAATCCGACAACTCGAATCCGCTGGCGAGCCGGCCCATCACCAACCTGGCCAGGCGGGACTTCCGAACCGCGCGGGGATCGACCATCGCTGTTCGCACCTTGCGCACTCTCAGCCCTGCGGAGTCCAAGCTTCGCCGGAGCGTGGCGGGCGTGAACTGGTAGAGGTGGTACTGCGGCCGCAGGAGTGACTGCTGGAGTCCCTGCTCGTAAGCCCGCACCGCCAGGAAGTTGGGCACCTCTACGAAGAGAACCCCGCCGGGCCGGAGCAGGTCTCGGGCCCTCGCCAAACTGCGAAGCGGGTCCGGACTGTGCTCCAGGACGTGAGCCATCAGTATCGCGGTAAAGTGCCGCTCCGGCAAGTCAGCCGATTCGAAGGGGGCATTGACCACCGCGTCGGGCCCGACGCGGCGGGCCGCCTCCCGGAACGCATGTGCGGAAAGCTCCACGCCGCGCACCCGCCAGCCGCGCCGTACGGCGCGCTCCAGCAGATAGCCGTAAGCGCAACCCACGTCCAGGAGCGTCCCCTCGGGGCGGACGAAGTGCTCCAGAAAATCCAGCCGGCGTTCAGCAGCCGCTCCCAGCTCAGGTTCTTGGTCCGAGTAGCTGCGATAGCCGAACTGCCCCTCGAAGTATCCGGACTGCTGGTATATCTCCTCGCGCGCGGCACTGTTGAGCCGGGGGCTCACGTAAACCAGCCCGCAGATGCACTCTTGCAGGCCGAGTTCGCCGAACTCGGCGATGACGCTCCCCGGGGTTCCGGGCGGGCAGAGAAAGCAGCTTCCCGGTTCGAGCTCAGTCATCCCTGCACACCTCGCGCTTGACCGACGCGAGCGCGTCCCGGAAGGCCGTCCCCAGCTTCCCGGCATTGGTCGTGAAGACCTCGTGCTGCTCCCCGCCCCGTTCCCGCAACGCCCGCACCCTGGCTGCCAGATCGCCGGCCCGGAGTTGGTCGAGCCGGACGATATGCTCCCCGAGCCCCACCGAGTCCATGAAGTCCAGGCACTTGGGGCGATACCCCAGCATGACCGAAGGCACCCCCGCGCCGAGCGCCAGCGCGGTCGCGTGGAGCTTCAGGCCCACGAACGCCGAGCATCGTGCGACGTCGTCCATAAAGGCCTCGGCGCGCAGGTAGTAGTCGGCCCGCGAGAAGCTGTCGTCCGGCAGCATGGCAGTGAACTCCTCCACGGCCCGCCGGTCGTCGGGCCATACGCAGTATATGCGGAGCCTCCATCCCTTCTCGACCAGAATGCGCGCCGCCCGGGCCAGTTCTGCGGCAGGCTTCCTTTCGTCACCGCCCCAGACGCTGCCGCGCCCGGTTCCCCAGTTCACCCCCAGGGCCGGAGGCCCCGAAGTTATTCCCGCGGGCTCTCTCCTGGCCAGAAGCAGGCAGGGATCACCGACGACCTCCGCGCCCTCAAGGCCCGCCTCCCGCAGGATGCGCTGCGAGAGCGGGCCGCGCACGCCCACGAACCGGCAGGCGCGGAGCGCCTCCACGCTGCGCTCCGGCGAGAAGAGGAAAGCGGGACTGTGCTTTCTCCAGAACTCCGGGCTGTTGACCCCGGTGCCGAGCACGTAACAGGGCACGCCGGCGTCGAGGGCTTCCGACAGGTAGTCGTAAAAGTGCCGCCAGAAGAGGAGCGTCCCGCCCCCCAGGATGCAGGCGGAGAAGCTCCTCCGGCAGGCTGCCTTCCAGGCCCGGCGTTCCACCCTGCGGTACTTCATGGACGGGAACAGGCGCACGGGCGCCAGCTCCCTCTCGAATATCCCTAGCATCGCCGAGTCGCCCAGATTGTGCGTGCTGTAGCTCGGGGTCAGCCCGATGTACCCAGCCGCCCGTCCGCTCCTGAACAGGGCCGCCAGGAGCGTCCTGCCCAGCGCCGCCGAGCGGCGCAAGGCCCGGCGAAATCTCCCCAGCGGGCGAACGGATCGGGGATCGCTCACGGCTCACCCGCTCCATCGGCACCCGCGGCTGCCCTCCCCGAACGCGCGCGCAATGCAGCCCAAGCCGCGACAACCTCCCTGAGCAAATCCCGGTTCATCAACATTGTCGCGCCGAAGTACACCGCAGCTCCTGCCGGCACGCAAATCGAGGCACGGACCAGAGTGCCGGTATCCTCAAGCGCCACCCGCAGCCACCATACTGCACCGGCCATGACGGCGACGCTTATTGCCACGCGGCAGAGGACCAGCACCATCGGTCTCGCCACGCCAGGACGCATGCGCGCCACAAGTGCCAGCAGGATCACGAACTCAAGTGCCGCCGTGCCCGCCACCGCTGCCGCCGTGCCGATGAGTCCCGCATGGATCGTCAGGAACACCACCCCGGCCAGATACAGCGGGAGTTCCACGAGCCTGACCTTCAGGAGAAGGCGCGGCTTGCCGTCGGCCACCAGCCAGTTACCCAGTGACCTGCCCAGAGCCCTGAAGCCTCCGGCGAAACAGAGCACCGTCAGGACCGGAGCGGCCGGGAGCCATGCGGCGCCGAGGTACAGGACCACGGCCTCGCGCGAAAGCAGGGCCAGCCCCGCCGTGACGGGCAGGCTAATTCCGGCTATGAGGTTGAACACCCGGACGAGCGCGGTCTCCATGCGCTCCGGCGCTTCCCTCAGGCGGCAGAATGCCGGGAAAACCACTTGGTTCACCGGTCCGGTCAGCCGCTCCACGGGCAGGGTCACGACGTTGAAAGCCATCGAATACAAACCCAGTCGGAACCTGCCCAGCAGCCTGCCGATAATGGCATTGTCCGCGTAATTCATGAACACCAGCGTAAGCCACAACCATACGATCGTCCGCCCGAACTTGAGAAGCTCCTTGGCCATCGGCCAGTCCCATCGGAACCGGGGGCGAAAGGGCGCGATCACGTAGGAAACGATGACGTGCAGCACGGCTCCCAGCACGTACCCGCCCAGGAGCGCCTCCGGACCGGGCGCGTAAATGGCGAAGATGATGGTCCCGGCCACCACCAGCACCTCGGCGATCAGCCCGCCCACAACCAGCGGGCGGAAGCGCAGCTCGCGCGTCAGGAGCGGGAAACCGGCACTGCGCAGCGAGGAGATCGCCAGGGCCAGGCAGCTCCAGCGCAGCAGGGCCGCGAGCTCGCTCTGGCCAAAGGCGGCCCCCAGCAGCGGGGCGCACAGCCAGAGGAGCCCTGCTATGGCGAAGCCGCGAATGACGTTGAGGGTCCAGATCAGCTCGAGGACCTTGCGGTCCACCTCGCGGCGGTAGACCAGCGCGGTCTCAAGCCCCAGAAGGGTGGAGGCGCCCACGAAGGCGATGACCACCAGCACCAGGTTGAAGGCCCCGAAGTGGGCCGGGGTCAGCAGGCGGGCGAGCACCGCGGTCCGGGCGAAGACCACGAAGTATCCGAGGATGGAGCCGGAAAACTTCCAGGCTCCGGCACGGGCCACCGGGCCCGCGTAGCCGCCGGGGGCCTCGCCTGGATCGGCAGCGGAAGCTTCAGGAGATGTCAAGCGGCGCCCTCGCTCTTCCCCCCGAATGAATAGTCTCGCCAGAAGCCGCGGAATGTCAACCCTTTATAGATGGAAGACGGCGGCCGAACAGACCCGAAGGCCGCTGTTCCCGTCCGGACGGACACAACGATAGCCCGAGGCCATGCCGGGAAGGGTCTTGAAACGGAACACCTGGCTGCGTAACCTCTCATATGCATAAGTGTTGACCAAGTCGCTCAGCCATCTGCGGCGGAGGAGGAAACAAAGAAGCGTGAGAGACACTGTCAAGCGTTACCTGGCAAGAATCCCCCCCCTGTTCAGGGCTTTGCGAGCCATTCGTCGATTTCTGCGACCTCCGACGCTGCAGGAGCGAATCGCAAAGGCGTTGGCGGATAACCCCTCGGTCTTCTTCGTCCAGGTGGGATCCAACGATGGGGTCCGGGGAGACCCGATCCACGATCTCATTGTCGAGAACAGCGGATGGAAAGGCATGTTCATTGAGCCGGTCAAACATCTCTTCGAGAAACTCAAGTCGAACTACCAAGGACGTGACGGATTCATCTTTGAGAACGTGGCTGTTGGAACGGAAAGAGGCGCACGAGTGTTTTACCATGTGTCAGAAGAGGCCAGACGCGTTCTCGGTGCGCACCTCCCAAACTGGTATGATCAGGTGGGGTCGTTCGACAGGCAACACATAGCCAACTTGGTCCAGGGCAAGCTCGAACCGTTCATAGTTGAAGAAACGGTGCAATGTGTCCCCTTGCAGGACGTACTGTCCGCACACGGAGTCGATAGAATCGACCTGCTGCACATCGACACCGAAGGGTTTGACTACAAAGTGCTGGCCCAGCTGGACTTCAGCAAGTACCGCCCCGCGATCGTTCTGTTTGAGCACAGGCATCTGTCCGACGAGGAGAAACAGAACGCCGCCTCCCTATTGAAAAGTGAAGGATACAGGTGCCGCCACTGCGGTGCGGACACCCTCGCGGTGAGAAAGAACCTCCGCGCCATCCCCGGTGTCTAACTGCGGGCGGTCAGTATCGCAACGATTTCCCTATAACTATGAGGGGTCCGGGCAACGCTTGGCAGAAATCGAAACCGAGAAACACTTATTTGGTCGGGCGGGAAACTGGGAAACAGACGACTCCAACCTGTGATTGATCGGCAGGCATACAGCACAAAGCGTGTTCGATATATGAAAAACGGACGCACGCCTTTCCTTGGGCGTCCCATCCAGGATCGCCGCCATTACATCCCACCGCGGCTGCTCGTACATCACCATGCAGTCATGCCAGACAAGTACGGACTTCTCATCTCGCAGGAGCTTGAACGCGTTTCGCGTATCGCTCACGACCCCTTGGTAGCTGTGGTCGCCGTCAACGAAGATCAAGTCGAATCTCTCATCCAGAGTGCTGTAATCGAAGGTCTGCGAATCGTGCCCTATGAAGCGAATGTTCTTCTTGCCATTCGCGTAGCATAAGTGCGTTTCCACATGACGCTTGGAGTACCCCCTCTTGATCATGTCTTCGCGAGACAGACTGATAGACGTACATTGGGCTGCAACAGAGGCAACATTGACGATACTCTCCCCTCGCCAAGAGCCGATTTCCAGGTAACTGCAGGAGTGAAAACGCCTGGCAAGAGCCTTCAGAATGGCGATATCTATGACCGGAGACGTGCCGTACAGGAAACTATAGGGTTCAACTTCTTCAGCAAAGCCCGGGAAGAGATCGAGTATGTCAACGGCCGGCAATCCGTGAGGCAACCCGTACTCCTGTTTCAAGCGCTGTCTGTGTGGAGGCTGTTCGTCAAGTACTCGCCCGAGAACGGCAGGGTTCCGGACCAGCGCTCGGATGCAACTCAGCAACTTACGCACCTTTCCCATCTCTCAGCCTTCTCCCTCAGCAACGATACGGACCCGACTCCAAGGAAACGTCCGGCCCCTGTTGGGGCTCAGCCGGCAAGTGCTCCTCATTCGCGCTGGGTATCCTCTCCCGGTCAACAGCGGCCCCTCACTCGGACAGCCAGTAGGCGGCGGGAATGGGCGCGAAATACCTCGCGTACCTCCTGCAAGTGCTATCACTGAGCGCGCGAAGGCGTTGAGATAACGGAGCCGATACGTGTGGTCCCCGCGCGAAGAGATCAACCCAAGCGTTCCTCGCTCTCAGGATTATTCGGAACAATCTACGAGCCGCGCGGCATCTCAAGCCACTTGACCGCAGCCCGATTAACTGACCGGAATAGTGACGGACATAGTCGTCCATGTCAGCGTCCCGGTTATTGTTCCACATGGGATCGAGAATGTGGAGGCCGTCCCACTGCCTCGCATAATGGATGAAGTGCCCGTTCTCGAATGGAGCCCAGTCTTCGGCCGGGATGTCCTCTCGGTCTGAAGCCTCGATCAACCGCCTGAAGAAAGCCATCGCCTTTTCCGAGTTCTTGACGATCATGACCCCGGAGTTCGGCCTCCCAGAGAACCCGTTCGAAACGTATACGCATGACCCCGGTTTCTCGACACTATCCACGCCAGGGCATTCTGCCTGTACATCGCAGTCGGCGTCGATAAAGACAACCCACCGATAACCTTTGAGCAACGCCGCAACCATGAGAGGAATCTTGAGCCATGCACTGTCATGACCCGAGTTCCGCCAGATAATCCGCGGCCGGCGGACTACTACGTAGTCGTAACCTTGCTTTCTGGCATAATCACGCTGACTCCTGAGGTACGACTTGAACAGATAGGCGTAGCCATTAGTAGCTATCGAGTAGATCAGAGTGTGAGGACCTTCGGTTCTCAAGAGGACTCTCCCCGGGACGGTCTGCGCGGCGGGTCAGTGTTCCTGCTCTGCAGACGCTTTCCCGCTGAGGACACATTAGTAACCGTTCACGGGAAAAGTGTCAAGAGAAGGGGCCGGCGCGACGAAAAGCTCTGCGGAGCAGGCGGACGCCTTTCGCTACTTGTGCCAAAGGGCTTCGGATCGCGGATCGGTGGTGATCAGATCGGAGTCGATGCCTCGCTCCTCTCGGAACTCGTCTACTTGGCGGCCAGCTTCTCCCGCGCCTCGGCCACCCCGGCCATGAAGCGCTTGGCGAGATCCGTGAGCCCCTGGTAGTCCTCGGCGGCCAGCAGCTTCTTGTCGAAGAGGTTCGAGCCCGCGCCCAGCGCGAAGGCCCCTGCCTCGATGAAGGGACCGGCGGTCTCCTCGTTGACGCCCCCGGTGGGCAGCATGGGGATGTGCGGCAGCGGCCCGCGCAGCGCCTTGATGTAGGCCGGCCCGCCCACCGAAGCCGGGAAGATCTTGACCACGTCCGCGCCCGCCGCCCAGGCGCCCGCCACCTCCGTGGGGGTGAAGGCCCCGGGCATCACCGGCACGCCCAGGCGCTTGGAGATGCCGATTACTTCTAGGTTGGTGTTGGGCGAGACGACGTACTGGGCGCCCGCGCCCACCGCCCCGGCGGCGTCCGAGGGGTTGAGCACCGTGCCGGCGCCCAGCAGGATGTCCGCGCCGAAGCGCTCCTTGACCGCCTTGATCACCGCGACGGCGTTGGGCACCGAGAAGGTGATCTCGATGGCCTTGACCCCGCCCTCGATCATGGCCGCGATGCCCTTCATAGTCTTCTCGTCGCCCTTGGCGCGGACCACCAGCACCACGCCCAGGTCGCGGATCTTCTCCACCGTGGGATGCATCTTCTCCATCAGCGCTGCTCCTTCTTCCTGCCGGCCGCGGTCGCGCGGGCGATCAGCCCCGCCGCGTAGCCGGCCCCGAAACCGTTGTCTATGTTTACCACAGTGACCCCCGGCGCGCAACTGTTGAGCATGGCCAGGAGCGCAGCTATCCCCCCGAAGCTGGCTCCGTAGCCTACTGACGTGGGACAGGCCACCACCGGCACAGAGACCAGCCCGCCGACCACGCTGGCCAGGGCGCCCTCCATCCCGGCGACCACCGCAACGGCGTCGCAGCCGGCGAGCTCGTCGTGCTGGGCCAAGAGGCGGTGCAGCCCGGCCACCCCCGCGTCGTAAATGGTCACCACCTGGGCCCCGGTCATCCGGGCGGTAACCCGGGCCTCCTCGGCGACGGGCATGTCGCTGGTCCCCGCCGAGACCACCGCGACGCGCCCGCCGTGCGCCGCGGGCGGCTTGCCGATAATGGCCGCGCGGGCGGCTTTCTCAACGCGGCAGCGCGGGAACTTCTTGCGCAGGGCCCGCACCTGTTCCGGGCTCGTGCGCGTGGCCAGCACCGCGCTGCCCATGCGTGACATCTTCTCGGCGATCTTGACGACCTGGGCGGCGGTCTTGCCCTCGCAGAAGATGACTTCCGGGAAGCCGGTGCGCAGCTCGCGGTGGTGGTCGACGCGGGCGAAGCCCAGGTCCTCAAAGGGCAGCGCGCGGAGCTTCTTCATGGCCGCCTCGGGTCTGGTCCGCCCGGCGGCCACCTCTTCCAGCAGCTTGCGCAGCTTTTCGGGCTTCAAGACCTAGCCGCCGTTCTTAACCTTGAGCCACTCGTCGGCGGCCTCGGCGATGTTGGTCAGGTGGTCGCCGACCTTCTCGAGGTTGGCGACCATGTCCAGGAAGACCACCCCGCTGACCAGGTTGCAGGCGCCGGTTTCCAGGCGGGTCACGTGGTTCTGGGCCAGCTCCTTGGCCATCTCGTTGATCCGCGACTCGCAGCGCAGCGCGCGGTCGGACCCGCCGCGGTCGCCCTTCTCCAGGGCGGCGAGCACGTGGCCGAACATGGCTTCGGCCTCGCCGTAAACCTCGCCCAGCTCGCGGTCCGCGTCACGGCTGAAGGGCAGGCGCCGCTCGTGGCGCCGCTCGGCCAGTTCTAACAGGTTTTCCGCGTGGTCACCGATGCGCTCGGCGTCGTTGACCGCGTGCATCAGGAGCGGCAACTGCCGGCTCTCCGCTTCGATGAGGTCGCCCTGCGATATCTTGACGAGATACGCGGTGATGTTGTGCTGGAGCTCGTCGATGCGCTCCTCGCGGCGGTCCAGGCGGGCGCGATCGGGCATCTTGCCGGCGCTGAAGGCCGCAAAGTTCTCGGAGATGGCCTTGCGGGCCAGCTTGGTCATGTAGACCAGCTCGCTGCGCGCGCGGTCCAGGGCCAGCGCGGGGGTGGCCAAAAGATGCGGTTCGAGGTAACGGGGCTGCTCCTCCTTCTCCTCGGCGGTCTCGGGGATGAGGCGGCGACACGTCCAGGCCAGGAGCGGCACCAGCGGCAGGAAGAGCGCGGTCAGAACCACGTTGAAAAGGGTGTGCGCGTTGGCGATGTGCCGGGCCAGGTTCTCGCCCGCGAAGCCGTTGCCGGTCGTCATCCAGTTCACGATGTAGAGGAAGACCGGTTCTCCTTTCCAGAAGATGAAGAACACTCCGAACATGATTGCCGTGCCCAGGGTTTTGAGCAGAGCGTTGGCCACCGCCGCGCGCCGTGCGCCGCGGTTGGCGCCGATCGCGGCCAAGAGCGCCGTGGTGGTGGTGCCGATGTTGTCGCCCAGCAGGATGGGGAAGGCCGTGTAGAAATTGAGCAATCCGGTGACAGCCAGCACCTGGAGCAGGCCGATCGAAGCGCTGGAGCTCTGCACGATGACGGTCACCAACGTGCCGATGCCGATACCCAGCAGCAGAGCTTTGATGGGCACGCGACCGTCCTGAGGCGTACAGTCTATAGACGAAAACAGCCCGGTGATGGTCGGCGAGTGCTGCAGGCCCTTGAGCACCCCGCCCATGGTCGCCAGCCCGGTGAAGAGCAGCCCGAAGCCGGTCAAAACCAGGCCCCACTGCTGGACAATCTTGCGCTTGGTGACCAGTTGGATGGCCACTCCCAGCACCACTGCGGGAAGGGCCAGGCTCTCCAGCTTGAAGGCGATCATCTGGGCGGTCACCGTAGTGCCGATGTTGGCGCCCATGATCAGAACAATGGCTCTCTCGAGAGTCAGGAGCCCCGCGTTCACGAAGCCGACCACCATCACGCTGGTGGCGCTGGAACTTTGGATGACCGCGGTAATCAGAGCGCCCACCCCCACGCCTACGAACTTGTTGCGCGTGCAGGCCTGGAGGATCAGCTTCATGCGTGCGCCGGCCACGCGGGCCAAACCGTCGCACATGATGCGCATGCCCAATATGAAAAGGGCCAGTCCGCCGATCACCACGATCCCGATCTTCCAGGGATCCAGGCAGAAGAGTTTGAAGCGCGCCGGGTGCGTGAAGCCGGCCACCGCGGCGGTGACCTCCACGGGACCGCTGCCCGCGCCCATCTTCAGCCGGGCCCTGGCGCGGCCTTCCGCGTCGGTCCGTTGGTCCACCTCCGTGAACCGAGTGTCTTTGGGACCCTTCTCGACCCGGAAAAACACCCGGATCCCGGCGCGCGGTCGTCCGTCGGGGCCGGTAACCACGACTACCAGCGGATCCTCAAGCATCCGGCCGGAGCGGCCCTCCAGGCAGGAACGGGGTTCCTGCCCGTCAGTCCCGCTGACCCGCTGGCCGCCAACCCTGAGCTCCAGTCCCGCCGAAACGATGAAGGCCGTTTTCGCGGTGGAGGGATAGCGGGGCAGTGACACTTCCACCTCCAGGTCGCCGGGTATCTTGCCCACCGTCAGCCTGGCTCGGACCATCCCACCGGCGTCGCTGGTGCACAGGAGCTCGGCGCCGGGCTTCGCTCCTCCCTCCCGGGTGGCGGTCAGCACGGCCCCGGAGGCCGGCGCGGCCACTCTGAACAAGACCTCGACCCCGCTCACTGGCTGGCCAGAAGCCGAAAGCACCTTGACCATCAGGTCCTTGCCGAGGGGCTTGCCCAGCAGTGCGCACTGCTCGGTCCCACTGAAAACCTCGAGTTTCGCGGGCTCCGGTTGCGCGCTGTCTTCGCAGCCGGCCAGGAGGATCAGGAACAGCACAGGCAGGAGGAGTCGTATCGAGAGGAGGTCGGCGCGCTGGCCATTGGTACAGGACACGATCAGCCTTTCTTCTTCTCTTTCTTCCGAGCCTTCCGTCGGGGTCTTTCCAGTTGGGGGACGATGTCTAGTTGCAGGCGGGCGAAACCGGATCCCTCACCACTCTTCAACTGGTGGAAGGCCAGTCCGGCGATCATGGCGGCATTATCCGTGCACAGCTCCGGCGGCGCAACCGCCGAACGCAGCCCGGCCTTCCCGGTAGCGGCCGCGAGCATCTCTCGCAAATGTTGATTAGCGGCCACCCCCCCGGCCAGGGCCGCGGTGGAGAGATTGCGCTCTTCCGCGGCGCGGACCAGCTTGCCGGCCAGCACCTCGCAGACCGCCTGCTCGAAGCTGGCGGCCAGGTCGGCCTTGGTCTTTTCGGTAAGTTCCAGCTCCGGCCCCCGGCATCCGGGGCCTTTTATCGCGTAGAGCAGGGCGGTCTTCAGGCCGCTGAAGCTGAAGTCACAGCCCGGCTCGGCGAGCATGCTCCGGGGGAAGCCGAAGGCGGCCGGGTCGCCCTTCTCGGCCGCGCGGCTCACCGCCGGCCCGCCGGGAAAGCCCAGCCCCAGGAGCGCCGCGGCCTTATCGAAGGCCTCGCCGGCGGCGTCGTCGACCGTCGCGCCCAGCAGTTCGGCCTCCAGCGGGGCGCGGCACTCGTAGATGCTGGTGTGCCCCCCGGAGGCCACCAGGCAGGCGAAGGGGTACTCACAAAGCCCGGCCATGAAGGGCGCGTAGGCGTGGGCGGCCAAGTGGTGCACGCCGAGGAGCGGCTTCTCCCAGGCCAGGGCCAGGGCCCCGGCGGCGCTGGCGCCCACCAGTAGAGACCCGGCCAGCCCGGGCCGCACGGTGACCGCCACGGCGTCGACGGCGCCGGGCCTTATGTCCGCCGCGGTGAAGGCGCTCTCCACTATACGACCGATGCACTCGGCGTGGGCCCGGCCGGCCACCTCGGGGACGACCCCCCCGAAGCGGGCGTGCAGCGCCACCTGGCTGGCCACGGCGCTGGAAAGGACATCCTTGCCGTCGGCGACCAGCGCCGCGGCGGTCTCGTCGCAGGAGCTCTCTATGCCCAGGACCAGCATGGGAAATCTGGCAGCTCGGCTACCCCTCCGGCGCCTCGACGGGCTTCGGAGTTGGGGGAGCGGGCTTCCCGACCCCTTCCGTGCGGGCGCGGTCGATGAGCACCGCCCGCAGGGCCCGGACCGCGGCCTTCAGCTGGGTGTCGACCGCTTCCGGCTTCTTCTTCCCGTCCTCCGCGCCCTTCTTCTCCGGGGCCCTGGCGGGCTCCGGTTTATTCCCGGGCTCCGGTTTCTTCTCCGGCGCCGGGTCCTTCTCCGCCCCCGGCTTCTTCTTCTCGGGCGCGTTGAGCTTGACCCATTCGTCGTGCTGCTTCCTGAACACCTCGGCCAGCACCTGGGGCTTCATGGGCACTTTCACGTCCGGGGCGATGCCCTTCTTGTGGATGAGCTGGCCGCTGGGCGTGTAGTAATAGGCGGTGGTCAGCTTGAGCCCGGCCTTGTCCTTGCCGATGCGGATCTCGCGGAGGGTCTGCACCGAGGCCTTTCCGAACGTCTTCTCGCCGACCAGGATGGCCCGGTGGTGGTCGCGCAGCGCGCCGGCCACGATCTCCGAGGCGCTGGCCGAACTCTGGTTGACCAGCACCGCCAGGGGGTAGTCCGGGCGGGTGCCGGCCTTGCGGGCGCGGTAGGGAACGTTGTCGCGGCGCGAGGTGGGCCGGCCCCGGGTGCTGACTATCAGGCCCTTGGAGATGAACAGGTCGGCGACCTTGACGGCCGCGTCCATGCGCCCGCCGCCGTTGGCCCGAAGGTCCAGGACCAGGGCGCGCAGGCCCTGCTTCTCCAGCTTCTTCAGGGCGCGGACCAGCTCCTCGGCGCTGTCGGCCTGGAAGGCGGTCAGGCTGACGTAGGCGATCCTGTTCTTCTCGTCGACGAAGTGGGGGATGCGCACCGAGTCGACCTTGATCTTCCGGCGGACGATCTCGATGTCCAGGACCTTGGCCGCCCCCCGGCGGACGATGCCCAGCACGATCCTGGTCCCCGGCTTGCCGCGCATCTTGTGGACGGCCTCCGCCAGGCTGAGCCGGTCGGTGGCCTCCCCGTCGATCTTGACGATGCGGTCGCCGGGCAGCACCCCGGCCCTGAAGGCCGGCGTGCCCACCAGGGGGGTGACCACCGTGAGCCACCCGTCGCGCTGGGTGACCTCGATGCCCAGCCCGCCGAACTCGCCGGTGGTCGCGGCGCTGAGGTCCGCGTACTCCTCAGGGCTCAGGAACTGGCTGTGGGGGTCCAGCTCGCGGACCATGCCGCGCAGCGAGCCGTAGAATATCTTCTGCTCGGCGACCTTCTCGACGTAGGTGTCCAGGATGATGCGCCGGACCCGGGCCTGGGCCTCGACCCGGCGGATGCGCCGCTGGGCCTCAGCGCGCTTGCCGCCGGGACGCTTGCCGACCGGCTCGCCGGCCCGGGGGTTCACGAAGAGCGGCGGCAGCACCCAGGCGGCGACGGCCAGGACGGCGGAGACGCCGAGCAGCACCAGTATCCTCTTGCGCATGGAAGTTCCCCCGAAGCGGGCCATTGAAAGCGGAGTTTAACCGCCCGGCGCCCTCCGTCAAGCCCGGCGCAGCCCCGCACCGGCTGCCACGGGCCAGCAGGTGCCTCCCGCCTCAAAGCCTCGGCGGATTCGAGGCGCCGTGTTCGAACGAACACATGTGCGAACTAACATCTGGTAGTTTGTGGTGAACTTGGAGTGATTCTTTCGTTTATTAACTCGACAACAGTCACAAGTGCATGCGTAAGGAGAGAGCGAAATGGCTACTTCCACCGATCTTCGCGCGGCCATCGAGGAGGTCCAGAATCAGCTGCCCGCCGGGGAGTTGGAGGCCGAGGGGCTGGAGTACCGCGCCGACTGGGCCACCCGCTTCGAGCGCCGCGTGGGGGCGCTGCCCTGGTGGACCGTCAGCGCGGTGGTCCACGCGGCGATCTTCCTGCTGGCCACGCTGCTCACCGTGGCCCTGCCCGCCCCGCAGCTCGACGAGGTGACCATCACCTCCGACGTCGCTCAGAAGAAACCCCCGGAGTTCGACGAGAAGAAGCAGCGGGAC
Organism: uncultured Planctomycetia bacterium; assembly: GCA_964581145.1. GTDB lineage: Bacteria > Planctomycetota > SZUA-567 > JAKLDR01 > JAKLDR01 > CAZONU01. Next base: position 522 of record CAZONU010000002.1, on the reverse strand, counting down.
ATCTTCCGCAATCCGCACGAGGTCAAGGCCGACACCAAAGTAGACAAGCCCCTGGTGGTCCACAAGGAGGTCACCGACTTCACCCACGACGAGACCGAGAACGACATGGACGCTCAGACCGCCCGCGGATCGCAGGAGGCCATCAGCGACATCCCCCTGGGCGGAACGGGAGTCACCGGCGTGATGGGCGCCGGCGGCGGCGGGATGGCCGGGGTCTACGGCTACCGCGACGGCGGCGGCCGCAAGCGCGCGGTGGCCCGCTGGGGCGGCTCGCCGGCGACGGAGAGCGCGGTGGAAGCCGCGCTGCGCTGGCTGGCCCGCCACCAGGAGCCCGACGGCCACTGGGAAATCCGGAAATACGAGGGCGGCGGAGTGGTCTCCGGCGGAAGGGCCAACGACGAGGCGGTCACCGCCACGGCACTGCTGGCCTTCCTGGGCGCGGGACATACTCACAAAACGGGCAAGTACCGCGACAACGCCCGCCGCGAGCGACCGTGGAAGCATTGAGGGCGCCGAGAAGCT
>CAZONU010000001.1:45882-50891 GCA_964581145.1 uncultured Planctomycetia bacterium | reverse complement strand
TCCTGGCGCCGCTGCCGCTGGTGGCAGTGGCCACTTACCTCTTCTGGAAGTCGGTGACCCCCCGTCACGAGCGCTACTGGAAGACCCGCTCGCGGGTCAACGCTTTCCTCAACACCTGCTTCTCGGGCATCCGGGTGGTCAAGGCCTTCGGGCAGGAGGGCCGCGAGCAGGCCCGCTTCGGGGAACACAACGACTCGCTGCGCGGCGCGCGGGTTTCCGTTGACCAGGTCTGGGCGGTCTTCTTCCCGGGGGTGATCCTGGCCTTCCAGGCCAGCGGCCTTTTGGTCTGGTACTTCGGCGGCGGGCGGGTGCTCGGCGGGGAGATCACCCTGGGCACGCTGATGGCCTTCCTGGGCTACCTGGCCATGCTCCACGGGCCGCTCTCGGTCCTCAGCCAGGTTGGCCAGTGGCTGACCCGCTCGCTGACCAGCGCCCAGCGGGTCTTCGAGATGCTCGACCGCCGCCCGCAGATAGCCGAGCCGCGCGAGCCCGCGCCGCTGGGCACCTTCCGCGGGGAGATCGAGTTCCAGGGCGTCACCTTCGGCTACCTGCCCAACCGTCCGGTCGTAAGGGATATTTCCTTCAAGATACGTCCGGGGGAGGTGGTCGGCGTGGTCGGCCGCAGCGGCGCGGGCAAGACCACCCTGGCCGGCCTGACCGCGCGGTTCTACGATCCGCAGAAGGGCCGGGTGCTGCTCGACGGCCGCGACGTCAGGGGCATGGCCTCGGCGGACCTCCGGCGGCACGTGGGCCTGGTGCTCCAGGAGCCCTTCATCTTTCGGGGCTCGGTCGCCGAGAACGTCGGTTACGGCAAGCCCGGCGCGGGGCGCGAGGCGGTGCTGCGCGCGGCGACGGCGGCCGCCTGCCACGAGTTCGTCTCGCGGATGCCGCTGGGCTACGACAGCCAGGTCGGCGAGCGCGGCGCGGGGCTCTCCGGCGGAGAGAAGCAGCGCGTGTCCATCGCCCGGGCGATTCTCCACGATCCCGAGGTGCTGATCCTCGACGAGGCCACTTCCTCGCTCGACACCGAGGCCGAGCGGGTCATCCACGAGTCGCTGGGCCGGCTGGTCGAGGGCCGGACCACGATCATCATCGCCCACCGCCTGGTTACCCTGCGTGGTTGCGACCGCATCCTGGTCATGGACCGCGGGCGGCTGGTTGAGGAAGGCGCCCACGAGGAACTCATGGCCGTTCCCGGCGGGGTCTACCGCAGGCTGGTCGAGAGCCAGGAGCGCGTTCCCCGGGAACGAAAGAAGAAAGCGGTCAGCGCCGCCTGAAGAGCGGCGCGAAGGAGATCAGTCATGTGTGCCGAGGGAAGACATGTCCAAACCCTGCTGCCCCGCGAGGGCGAGCTGCGCGAGCTGCCGCCGGAGAAGACCAGTTTCGGGTTTTCTCCGACGGGCCAGCTTCGCCTGACCATCGTGGGGAAATATTCGTTTCGGGCCGTCAGGCTGGTGCGTTGCTTTCCGGTGAGCGACCCCGACAGGTACGTGTCCGTGCGCTGCGCGCTGGGCGAGGGCGCCCCGGAGATCGGGGTAATCCGCGACCTCGGGAAGCTCGCCCCGACCGCGCGGCGGGCCGCTGAAAGCCACCTGGCCGGCTCGTGCCTCTTGCCCAACATCCAGGAGGTGGCCGGGCTCAAGCGCGACTTCGGGTTTCTCTACTGGAAGGCCGATACCGACCGCGGCGAGCGGGAGTTCGCCACCCGAGACTCCCAGGAGGGGGTGACCCGCCTGCCCGGCGGCGGCGCGGTGATAACCGACACCGACGAGTGCCGCTACCGGCTGCCGGCGCCGGCGGGGCTGAGCCGCGCGACGCGGTCGCTGCTGGCCCGGTACGTCTTTCTGTAGGAGAGGGCTCCGCGGGGACATGAACCAAGCGCGCGCAGCGCGCGACTTCGTGTCCCCGGAAAAGGAGCCTGGGATTGGTGGCCGTGCCACCGATGAACGATGGGGATATGGGTTTTTGATGGCCCCCGCTCCCGGGAGGGGATATAATTCCCTCCGGGGGAGCGGCTGTGACGGGGAAGAAGACACCTGCGGGGCGCGAAGCCGCCGGGAGCGGCCTCTCGACCCGGACGATTGTCATGTGGGGCGCGGGCAGCCTGCTCTTCCTGGGGCTGGTGTTCTTCTGCGCGCATTTCTACGTGACGTTTCGCGAGACCCGCGAGGTGGTCGGTATGATGGTTTTCGGTCGGGGTTACCAGATGAGCGGGCCGCCGAATCCGGTCCCCAGGCCGCAGGCGGGTCTTTTGCCCGAGGCGGCCGTCCGGCGTCTCGGCGGCGGGGAGAAGGCCGCCGCGCGGCTCTCGCTCTACTTGAGAATGCCCGACCGGATGGCGCCGGACAAGTTCAATGCCCTGTTCCTCCTGGGATTGTGCGGCAAGCCGGCCGTCCCGGCCCTGGCCAGGGTTCTCGAACGGGAAGACAAGAGGTTGCGCCTGATGGCAGCCTCGCTCTTGGGGAAGGTGGGCCCCGATGCGGCCGGGGCCGTCCCCGCGCTGGCCGCGGCGCTCGGCGACGAGGACGACGATGTGCGCGGGGCGGTGGTCCACTCGCTCGGCCGGATCGGCGCGGTCCGGCCCGAGGTCGTGCCTGCCCTGGTCCGGGCTCTCGGCGACAGCAGTCCGTGGGTGCGCCGCAGTGCCGTCCGGGAGCTTGGCGATCTCGGTCCGGCGGCCGAAGGGGCGATGCCGGCCCTCAAGCGGCTCCTCAATGACGAGGATTTTTCCGTGCGCTGCGCGGCAAGGCAGATACTGGAGAAGCTCCGCAGAGAGGAGAGTGCAAGGGGTCTGGTATTCTGACCGGTGGGGCCATCCAATAGTAGCGGGCGGCGGATTCCTCCGCCGCCCGGGTTTTTCTTCCGTGGGTGAGTGGGGCCCGGCTCAGGCCTTGAACATCTCCAGGGCCTCGTTCAGGGTGCGGGCCGTGGTGACCACCTCGGTCAGGCCGCTGAGCTCCAGGGCCCGCTGGGCGGGGCTGGTCGCCCCGGCGACCACGAACCGGCCCTTGGCCTGCTTGAACTGCGCGTTGTAGAAGCCGATCAGCGCGATCACGTAGCTGGTCATGCGCGTCACCCGGGAGACGTCCAGCACGGTCTTGGGCTGGGGGCCCTTGTTGAGGACCTTGTCCATGGCCGTCTTGAAGCCGTCGATCTCTTGGACCTCCAGGTCCCCGCTCATGGCCACGACGATGACGCCGTCGCGGTCGGTGGTCTCCATCTGCATCGCCGACATCTCTTCGCGCCCCTCTTCGGCCATCGGTCCGCTTTCCGTCTCCTAGCGCCGGTCGCGGCCCCCGCCGCGCCCGCCGCGCCCTTCGCGCCGGTCGCCTCCGCGGCCCCCGCCCGGCCTGCGGGCCGGGGTGCCCTGGGGCCGGGCACCCTCGGCGCCCTCCGGGGGCGGCTCGATGAGCACCTTGCGGCTGAGGCGCAGCTTGCCGGTCTTCTCGTCGACCTCGATGAGCTTGACCTCCACCTCGTCGCCGATCTTGAGGTGGTCGCCGATGTGCTTGACGTAGCCGTGGTCGTACTCGGAGATGTGCAGCAGGCCGTCGGTGCCGGGCATGATCTCCACGAAGGCGCCGAAGTCCTTGATGCCTCGCACCTTGCCCTTGTAGACCTTGCCCACCTCGGGGCTGGCGGTGAGGGCCTTGACTATCGCCTTGGCGGCCTCGGCCTCCTCGGTGGTGGCCCCGGCGATCTGGACGATGCCCTCGTCGTCGACGTTGACCTCCGCGCCGGTCTGCTCCTCGATGCCGCGGATGGTGGCGCCCCCCGGGCCGATGATCTTGCCGATCTTCTCGGGGTCGATCTTGACGGTGAGGATCTTGGGGGCCAGGGGGTTGATCTCCGCGCGCGGGCTCGAGAGGCTCTCGGCCATCTTGGCGAGGATGTGCAGCCGGCCCTCGCGGGCCTGGCCCAGGGCGCGCTCCAGCAGCTCCGCGTCCAGCCCGCCCTTGAGCTTGATGTCCATCTGCAGGGCGGTGATGCCCTCGGCGGTGCCGGCCACCTTGAAGTCCATGTCTCCGAAGTGGTCCTCGTCGCCGAGGATGTCGCTGAGTATGACGGTCTTATCGCCGTCAGATATCAGGCCCATGGCGATGCCGGCCACCGGCGCCTTGATGGGCACGCCCGCGTCCATGAGGCTGAGCGCCCCGCCGCAGACCGTGGCCATGGAGCTGGAGCCGTTGGACTCCAGCACGTCCGAGGTGACGCGTATGGTGTAGGGCCAGGTCTCGTCCTGGGGCAGCACCGGCTGCAGCGCCCGCCGGGCGAGCATGCCGTGGCCGATCTCCCGGCGGCTGGGCCCCCGCGGCATGCGCACCTCGCCCACGCAGAAGCTGGGGAAGGTGTAGTGCAGCAGGAAGTCCATCTCGAACTCTTCGTGGAGGGCCTCGACCATCTGCTTGTCGCCGGCGGTGCCCAGCGTGGTGGTGACCAGCGCCTGGGTCTCGCCGCGGGTGAACAGCGCCGAGCCGTGCACCCGGGGCAGGAAGGCCACCTCGGTGCTGACCGGGCGGACCTCGTCGGACTTGCGCCCGTCGCAGCGCCGGCCGGTCTCGATGATGTCCCTGCGCATGGCGGCCTTCTGGATCTCCTCGAAGGCCTTGCGCACCTGGGCCTTGGTGGGAGCCTGGGGGTCCGACTCGTTGACCAGCTCCTCGACGGCCCCCTTGCAGACCGCCTTGAGGGCCTCCTTGCGTTCCATCTTGTCGGGCGCGCGGCAGGCGGCGGCGACCTTTTCCATGTATTTGGGCGCCAGCTCCTCGAACAGCGATTCCTCCGGCGGCTCGACGGTCAGCTTCCCGACGCCGGTCTTCCCGGCCAGCTCCTTCTGCATCAGGGCCAGCTCGCGGCAGACCTCGCCGGCCTTGACCAGGGCCTCGACCAGCACGTCCTCGGGAACCTCCTTGGCGCCGGCCTCGACCATGACCAGGCTCTCGGCGGTGCCGGCCACCACCAGGTCCAGGTCGCCCTCCTCGCGCTGGGCGTGGGTGGGGTTGACCACC
>CAZONU010000001.1:27181-45872 GCA_964581145.1 uncultured Planctomycetia bacterium | reverse complement strand
GATGCGCACCGCGCCGAAGGGCCCCAGGAAGGGCAGGGGGCTGACCGCCAGCGCCGCCGAACCGGCCACCATGGCCAGGACGTCGGGGTCGTTCTGGTCGTCGGCGCTGAGGGTCATGGCGGTGATCAGGATGTCCCGGGTGTAACCCTCGGGCCAGAGCGGCCGGGTGGGCCGGTCGATCATCCGCATGGTCAGGATTTCCTTGTCGGTGGGCCGGCCCTCGCGCTTGTAGAAGCGCCCCCCGAAGATCTTGCCCGCGGAGAAGCCCTTCTCGCGGTAGTCCACGGTCAGCGGAAAGAAGTCGATGCCCTCGCGGGGCTCGGCGTCGCTCACGGCGGCGAAGACCACGGTGTTCTCGCAGCGGACCAGGGCCGCTCCGGCGGCCTGCTTGGCCAGGCGCCCGGTCTCGATGGTGAGCTTGCGGCCGCCAATCTCTCTTTCAACGGTGAATGCCAAAATGTAACTCCTTCTGTGTTGGCGCAGGTGCTTTGTTCCGGCCGGACGATCCGGCCGGGGACGTTACTTGCGCAGCTTGAGCCTGTCGATGAGCCTCTTGTAGCGGTCGTAGTCGGTGTTGCGCAGATACTTGAGCAGCCGGTTGCGCCGGCTGACCATCAGGATCAGGCCGCGCCGGGAGTGGTGGTCCTTCTTGTGCATCTCGAAGTGCGCGGTGAGGTCGTTGATGCGCTCGGTGATAATCGCCACCTGCACATCGGCCGAGCCGGTGTCCTTGGGGTTGATCCGGCTCTCCTCGACGACTTGCTTTCTGCGTTCCTTGCTGACTGCCATTCCGCTTCGACTCCTTGGCCCTTTCCGGGTTGCTCCTTCGCGCCCCCGATGGGCGCCGGTTTCGTGCGCGGCCGGGGAAAGGGGCCAGCCCCGCTCTGAGGGTGCTAGACGCCCCGCGCCGGAACGGCCGGCGCGGCGAGCGCAAAGTCAGGAGTTTCGAAAGGGAAGCGGGTCGTCCGGAGAGAACCGGAGCCCTGGAGCTTCTGCCTCGAAAACCGCCAACTCGCCCGCCACGTGCGGGCCAACACTCTCATCCTTCATTCGCGCGCGAGTGTAACCGCTGCCGCGTGCGGAGTCAAGGAGCGTTTGGCGGTTGCGGGTCCTACGGCGTTGACCGCCGAATCCCCGGCCGCTAGGATTGCCCTCATGGAAAGCGCGCCCCAACGGCGGCTCAAGCTCCGGGAGATAATGCGCCGGCCGCTCTGCCGGCACGAGATGCGCATGGCCATAGGCCCCGCGGCCATGGTGGTGCTCTACGTCCTCGCCGGACTGATTGACCTGGCCGGCCTCTGGGCGCTCTGCTCTGGGGAACTGCTGGACGGTTCCGGGACTTGGCTCGACCCAGGGGCATCGCTCATTGCGGCCTGGGCCGCCAGCGGCGTCACTGTCCTGGTGGCCATCCTTCTGGTGCCCGCCCTGATGGCATCGGCCGTAGCTGGTGAGAGGGAGCGTGGCACCCTGGACGCGCTGGTGCTTACGCCGGTGGACCGCTACGAGCTGGTCTGGGCCAAGCTGCTGGGCCGGACGCAGCCCGTGAGGCGCTTCCTGCTGGCCGCCGCGCCGGGATGCTCGGCGGGCGTCATGGTCGTGGTCATGCACCTCACTCACGGTTCGGCCGACATCGCTGACATCGCGGCAAGCGGGATGGCCGGGGTGCTTTGGTTGGTGCTGCTCGGAGCCTTCGGGACCGCGGGATTCTGGGCTCTCCTGGCGGGACAAGTCTTCTGCCTGGCGGGAATCGCGCTGTACGTCTCGGCGCGGGCCCGCAGAAAGTTGACTGCGGGTCTCATGGCCTACGCGGTGCTGCTGGCCTACATCACTTACACGATCGGGCTCATGGCCTTGAGTCTGGCAGGCCCGATCCTGCTCGACCGGGTTGTCAAGAAGTTCGACGAATACGCGCTGAAGGACTAGCTTGCCGCGCCGGGCCGCCGGGCTACAATCTCGGCGGTTGTTTCGGGAGGACATGCCGTGAAAGAGTCGCAGACCGTCCGCGCCGTCCTGGGCAGCATGACTTTCGGCGGCCAGGTCGACGAGGCCGGCGCCGAGCGCATGGTCCGGCTGTTCCTGGACTCCGGCGGCCGGGAGATCGACACCGCCTACATCTACCAGGAGGGCCAGGCAGAGGAGATGCTCGGGCGCGTCCTGAAACCCCTCGACCGCGAGAGGCTCTACATCGCCACCAAGGCGCATCCCTCGGCGACCGGCAAGCTCGACGCCGCGGCGGTCACCGACCAGCTTGAAACTTCACTCAAGCGCCTGGGCATCGACTGCGCCGACCTGTTCTATTTGCATCAGCCGGACCTCTCGACGCCGATAGAGATTACGTTGGAAGCTTGCGCGAAGCTGCACGGGCGCGGCCTCTTTCACGAGTTAGGGCTCAGCAACTACGCCGCCTGGCAGGTCGCTGATATCCATCACATCTGCCGCCGCGAGGGCTGGCCGGCGCCGACCGTCTACCAGGGCATGTACAACGCGATCACCCGTGACGTCGAGCGCGAGCTCTTCCCCTGCCTGCGCGCGCTGGGTCTCCGCTTCTACGCCTACAACCCCCTGGCCGCGGGGGTGCTCAGCGGGAAGTACTCCGGCTGGAAGGCCCAGGCGCCCGCCGAGGGGCGCTTTCACGACTACGATTTCTACAGGCCCCGCTACTGGAAGGAGAGCTATCTTCAGGCGGCGGAGAGGGTCCGCCCGGCCTGCGCGGCGGCGGGAGTTTCCATGGCCGCGGCGGCGCTGAGGTGGCTGGCGCATCACTCAAGGATGTCCGCCGCGGCCGGAGACGGGACCATCGTCGGCGCCAGCCGGGTCGAGCACGCCGAGGCCAACCTGGCGGCCTGCGCGGCCGGACCGCTTCCCGAGGAGGTCGCTGCGGCTTTCGACGCCGCCTGGGACCTCGCCCGGCCGGACTGCCCCAAATATTTCCGGACGTGAGCGCCGGTTACCCGCCGTCGAAGCTCCAGCCCTCCTGGACCATGAACCAGTTGCCGGTGTCGTCGAGATAGTCTTTGGTGCTCTGGAGTATGCGCCAGTGGTCCTGCTCTTCGTCGCGCAGCCGTGCGCAGAACTCGCGGATTTTCCCGTCGGAGGTCTTCTCGGCCCAGCGGCGGTAGAAGGCCATGGACTTGTCTTCCATGTCGATGGCGAAGTCCAGGGCCTTGATGTCGTCCTCAATGCTCTCGGTCCGGGCCTTGACGTCCCCGCCCATGTCCGAGAACACCGTGGCCAGGTTCCGGGCGAACTCACCCTTGTAGGGTAGGACCTTGAACTCGCCCGCGGCCAGCTGGTCGATGAACTCCAGGTGTTCCTGCTCGGCGGCGACCAGCGATTCGAACATGCGCCTGGCCAGCGGGTTGGCGGTCTTGGCCGCGGTCTGGGCGTAGAACTCGCGCCCGTCCATCTCGGTCTTGCGGGCGGCGTCGACGACCCTCTGCAGTTCTTCCTCGGCGCTCATTTCGATTCCTCCTGAATGGCTCGAGCTCGAAACTCTAAACCCCCACGGGCATCGCTCTATTCCACCGGCACCAGCTTGAAGGCTGCGTCCCGGCCGCGGTCCTCCCGGCTCCTGGCGGGGAACTGGGTGGCCCCGGCGCGGAGCGCGGCCAGCACCGGCCCGGCGTCGAGCTCCAGCGCGCGTCCCTTGGTCGCCGTGAACATTTGCTCCTTCGCGCCCCCCGCCGGCTTCCCGGTCCAGGGATCGTACCAAGTGAGGAGGTATTTGCCAGCCGGAAGCCCGGTTACCCGGAACGCTCCTTTCCCGTCCGGCGAGAACGCCCATCCGTAGGCCGCCGTCGGCCTCTTCGTCGAGTAGAGCGCCAGTAGGCGCAGCTTACCCTCCGGCGTGCAGCGGACTTCCGAATCCTTCGCCGCGCACGAATTCAGGTCCTCGGGCGAGAGGTCCCCCAGGAACGCGCGCAGGGCCTTCATCTGGGCGGTGTGGTCGATGGGGTAGGTCCTGCGGTCGAAGATGCCCTCCCGCGCCCGGGGGCAGAGCTCGCCGAACTGCTTGCCGTCGTCCCAGTCCATGGGCGTGCCCGCCTGCCCGCTGAAGACCGCCGCCCAGGCCGCGTGGTGAAAGAGGGTGGGATAGAGCGCCGACGGCGCGTCCCCCGGCGCGTCGCGGTCCGGCGCGCCGAACTCGCTGACCAGCCGCGCGGAGCGCCCGATGCGCGCCCGCGAGTAGCTGGCCACGCCGTCCACCGTCTGCGTCCAGGCCGCCTTCCAGCCGGTTCCCCCCCGGAACCAGGGGTACCAGTGCCAGCCGAAGAGGTCCGGTCGGGCGTCCGGCGGCCCGCCGGGCCAGTCCAGGTTCCCCCCGCGCTCCGCCTGTCCCCCGTAGCTGGTGGGCGCCGCGTGCAAAGGATGTTTGTAAGGATCGCCGGGGTACTCCAGGCCGTCGGAGCGCGCCAGCCTCCCCCGGAAGAGCCGCGCGAGGTTCGCCAACCACCGGTCGCACTCGGGGTGCGCCCACCAGCCCTTCTTCTCGGACATCACGCCGACCTCGTCCCCCACGGCGTCCAGCTCGTCGACCAGCACCCAGAGGCCCACCGCGCGGGAGTGGCCCCAGCGGGCCACCAGGTACCTGAAATAGTTGGCCTGGTGGTCGAAGAGCTGCGAGCGCCAGTCCTTGAGCGGCCTGGCGGGGTCCGCCTGAAAAAACTCCCAGACCGGCATGTCCTTCCGGAATGCGCTGAAGCCATTGAGGCGCTCGCGGGTCTGCTTGCCGGCGTCGTCGGCCGGGCTCCAGCCGCTCTCCTGCGCGCCCCAGGGGTGCTCGGCCAGTTGCAGACATTGGTGAGGCAGGGGAGAGAGCAAGAGGTGCACGGTGGGCCTGCCGGGACCTCCTTCGCACAGCTTCACCAAGTCGTCAAAGGCCCGGGCCCGGCCCTGGTCGTAGGACTGGTAGGGCGTCCAGGCCGCGTCCTCGGGCAGCGGCCGGCGTTTCCACGCGCCCTTCGGGCCTTTCCAGAACTCGGCGCGGTCGTGGTGGACCAGCAGGAACTCCCAGGGGGCCATCCACTGGTTGAGCAGGTTGAAACCCGCCGCGCGCATGGGCGCCAGGAGCTCCTTCTCGCGGTCCAGCCACTCATGGGGATACCAGTCGTTGTTCTTGTCCTGGCGGTCGACCACCCAGGCGCGGCACGCGCCAAAAAGCCACAGGGACTCGGAGGTCCCGTCGGGGCGAAGCCTGCGCAAATACCCGGGATGCTGGCCCTCCCCCGGCGCGACCAGCGGGCCGGTGATGCCTTTGAGGGCGCGGGCGGTGATGGGGGTCTTGAGCTTCCGGCTGGCCAGGACCGCCTGGGCTTCGCGCCCGGCCCGGCCCTCCAGCACCAGCCGGCATTTCCATCTGCCCGGCCGGCGCGGGGACCAGCGCACCCGCCACCGCCACTCACCGCCGGCCGACTCGCGCATGGCGAAGCCGGGGACGGCCACGCGCCGGCCGCTCTCGTTTTCGAACTCGGCGCTGAGGCGCACGAAAGCGCCGTCGCGGTCGGCGTCGTAAGCATCGTGAATCTGCGCGTCGGGCAGCGCGGCCAGCTTCTCAAGACCCTTCCCGAACTCGACCCTGAGCTCGCAGAGGCCGAAGACCGTGGCCGTCCGGGGGGCCTCGATCCTGATCCCTGCCTCCGGCGGCGGGGGCACGTTGAGATTGGGCTTCTCTTCTTCCTGCTCCCACGGCCGCCAGGCCAGCGCGGCGGATGCCGCGAGGACGGCCAGCGCCAGGAGTCCCAGGCCCTTGAGCGTCTTCCGTTGCATCACGTATCTCTTAACCGGCGGTGCCGGCCCGGGTTTCTTTCCAGGTTATCAAGGACCGGCGCTTTTCCATCATCACATGCTCACGTTTCTCTGTTGAAGACGAAGCGGCTGACCTTGATCGGAGCGGTCGCGTCGTGCGGCGGGCCGATTTCGATGCGGTAGAAGGTGTTCGAATCGACCTTGCGCAGGAAAGTGGTCCCGCCGCGCGTCCAGTAGGGGGGATTTTCGAGGTTATGGCCGTAGAAGTACAGCCGCACCCCGGCCGCCTCCAGGAGCTCCGGCGGGGCGAAGGGCTCGTAGGCGCAGACGATGCGCAGTTCCTCGTCCGGCCGGAAGCGCGCCAGGATCTCGCGCCACTCTTCATCTCCGGTGCCGATCCCCGCGGTGAGGATGCGCGCCGGCCCGATGCGGATGTCGCGGTGCGCATCTCCCTGCCAGCCCCCGAAGCCCGCCTGGCGGTGGTTGCCGTCGGTGATCACCCACGGGCATGACACGCCGCCGAGCGCGCCGGCCACGTAGGCCGGGTTGACCTCGTTGGCGGCCAGCAGCGCGTGCGGGCGCTGGGCGTTGATCCACCCGGCGCGCCGGGCCAGCCACTCGGCCGGTTCGGTGCCCCAGGTGTTGCAGTGCGCGTTGGCGACGAGCACCAGCGGTTCGTCGGGGGAGAGCGGGCGCGGCCGGGCGTCCGCGGCGGCCGGCGGCCGCATGCTGATGGGCGGCAACTCGGTGCCGGCGCCGGCCGGCGCGTCGAACGGCACCGAGGCCGGCTCCCAGCCCGGAGCGCTCAGGGCCATCTCGTATCGGCCGGGCGCCGGCAGCAGCAGCGAGAACCGGCCGGTGCGCCCGTCGCGGAGCGAGCGGGTGAAGGCCGCCGGCCCGCTGACCTCGGCGCGCAGGTCCACCAGCATGGGCCCGCCGTCAATGCGCCCGGTGACGACCGCCGGCCGCTCCGGCCACGCGCGGACCCCCTCGACGGCCCAGAAGTCCGGCGAGGGGCCGGCGCATTGAATCTCGACCTCGTGCGCGCCGGGGGAGAGTCCGCCGGCCAGGAGCACCTCGCGGCCCGCGTCGCAGGAGACCGGGCGCCAGTCGCCTGCGTCGACCCGCCAGGCCAGCGGGCCGGTCATCGGCGGCCCGTAGGGCCGGGGCGCGGGGAGGGGGAAGTCGGTGGGGTGCAGCAGGCTGAGGGCCCGGCCGGTGCAGCGCAGGCGGATCCGGCCGCCGGGCTCGCGCGCCGCCAGGAAGCGCCGGGCGGTCTCGCGGTAGCCGGACTTCCCCCAGGGGCCGTCGGCTTGCAGCGAGCCGCCGGCTGCCGAGAAGAGCTGCGTGCCGGGGATTTCCTCCGTCAGGGAGAACCCGTGCGGGCGCTCCAGCGTGACCGAATACTCGGTGGTGTCGAAGGGGATGTCTTCCACGGGGCCCTGCTCGCTCACTTCCGCTCCTCCGGGTTCTCTCCCTGGTCGGCCCGCGTTTCCCTCAAGACTTCCGCGACGCCTCGGTCGCCTTTCCCCTTATCCTCGCCGCGCAGCCAGATCAGCGCCCAGGTTGCGGTGTCCCGCAGTTCCGAGTCTTCTTGCCGCGCTATCTGCTCCAGCCGGGCCAGTGCCGATCGGCGGTCAATGGCTTCCAGGGCCTCGCCGGCGACGAGCTTCACCGCGTCGTCTCCGCCCTTCGTCTCCCGCAGAAGCGGGGCGATGGCCTCGGGCTTTCCCATACGGGCGAGCGCCACCGCCGCCCAGAAGCGCACGTAGGGGTCCTCGTCCTCCGTCAGCTCGGTGATGGTCGGCTGGGCTTCCTCGCGGCACGCGCAGATCATCATCTTGGCGGTGAAACGGTCTTCTCTCGCCACTCCCGGCAGCCGGGCGTAGGTGGACAGCAGGGGCACGGCTCGCCGGGCGCCCCCCAGCTTCTTAACCTCACTCCGCGCCGAAGCGTCCCATTCGCTCGAATCCGCTAGTGGCAGGCACCTCTTGGTGGCGGCGCGGGCGTCCATGAGCCGGATCACGGCCGTCCCCACGAACCAGGCCAAGCCCAGAGCCGCCAACATCCCCGCGCTCCAGCCGATAATCGCGCGGTGGGAGGGGCCATGCTGGTCGGGGGGCTTCGGAGGCTCCTGGACGGCTTCGGCCTGCTGTTCAGTGTCAGCCTCGCTCCCTTCCGGGGGACGGGCTTCGCTCCTGCGCACGAGGTAGAGGGCGGCGCGGCCCATGACGGCTATGCCCGCGTAGTCGGCGAAGAGGTCCAGCCACGAGAAGGTCCGCTGGGGAAGGAACGCCTGGCTGGCTTCCTCTAACGTGACAACGACGCCGACGACGACGCTTCCGGCCAGGATCGAGAGCCGCCAGAGCCGGAAGCGCCTGGCGCGCAGGCTGAGGTTGACCAGGAAGGCCAGCCCGCCAACCAGCAAGAAGTGACAGAGCGCGTCGCCGAAGGGCAGGCGCCGGACAAGACTCACGGAATCGGGCAGCTCGCCGCGGTCCGCGAGCACGACAATGACGACCAGCAGGGCGACGAACGCCGCCGTTAATCCCAGCACGAACGGCCGCCACCCGCGGCGGGAGGGCTTCTGCCCGGTCACTTCCGCTCCTTGGGAGGACCGCGCTTGTAATCCTTCAAGGCTTCGTCGAGGAGGTCGTTGGCCTCCTTGAAGCGTTTGGCGTCCAGCAGCCTGCGCAGCTCCTGCCCGCGCCGGCGCGGCCAGAAGTAGTCCGGCCGCTGCCCGGCATCGAGCATGCGCCTCAGCAGCCGGCGGAGCTTGCGGACCCGCTCGGCGAGCTTCTCGGGAAGCTCCGGGCGGGTCCCCGGCCCAGGCCGCCCGCCCGGGGGACGCGCTCCCGGCGGCAGGGAGCCCCCCGGGTCTCCGGGCCGCAGCGGATAGCCGCCGGGCTTGTAGCTCCACTCGGCGATGACCAACTCTTTCTCGCCCTGCAGGAAGTTCCGGCGGCCCCTGGGCCCGCCCCGGCCCCGGCGCGGGAAGCCCCGGCCGTCGCCACCCGGCCTGCGGCGGGCATCGCCCGGCCCGCCCGGTCCGGGCGCGGGAAGCCGCCGTCCCCGGCCGGGCATGCCCGGCCCCCGTCCGCGCTCGGGCGCCGGGGGCGCTTCGGGCAGCGCTATCCGGGCGACGACCCTGAAGGCCTTGCGGTTGAACATCAACCCGCGCAGCTCGGCGAGCTCCGATTCGGTGCCGACGTAGTAGACCTTGTGCTCGCCGGTCCACCCGTGGAGCCCCCTGGCCATCCGGCGCTCCTGCTCCCGCGGGGGGAGGTCCTTGTACTTCTCCGCGCGGAGTTCGCGCTTCTCCACCTGCATGGGGGCGGGCGCGTCGGGGTCCCCGCCGCGGAGCCGCATGCCGCGCGACGCGCCGCCCGGCCGCACGGGGCGGAGGTTCTTGAGGTCGGCCAGCCGCCAGCGGCGCACGAAGTCCAGGTGCTGCAGTATCTGCGGCCCGGCCACGACCACGTCCCCCGGCCGGGCGCGCTCCTCCAGCGCGTCGGTGACCAGGACCAGCACCCGCTTCTTGTGCTGCAGCTGCTCGCCCTCGGTCCGGGTGTGAAAGCTTCCCCAGGCGAACTGGAGAAGCAGGACCACGGCGAGCGCGGAGTACTTCAGGGCCGCCGGCGCCCGCTGGGTCAGCCGGGCCAGGAGCCAGACGCCCGCGAAGATGTAGCAGATGAAGGTCGGCAGCAGGAAGCGCATGCCCGCGCCGCCCCGTCCGCCGCCCCAGTAGTAGGCCATGTACAGCAGCGCGGAGGGAGCCGCCAGCAGGGCCAGCAGCACCCCCCTGCGGCGCCAGCGGCGCAGGCAGCACATCGCGGTCATGCCCGCGACGCCCGGCAGGAAGAAGGGCCCCACGCCCTCGCCGTGGAGGCCGCGGACATAGGCGATGAAGTGGCTGCTGAAGTGGCCCCAGCCGAAGCCGGTCTGCTCGTTGGTCAGCGCGTAGGCCGTGCGGTAGAAGGCGCCGAAGGCCAGGTGGTTCCTGACCAGCAGCGGCGCCAGCGGCAGGGCGGCCCCCGCGGCGGCGACCAGGCAGTGCAGCCAGAGCCTCTTCCGCGAGCCGAGGTGCATGAGCAGGAAGACGCCCGCGCCCAGGCCGAAGATCGCCTCGGGGTAACGGACCGCGGGGATGCAGCCCAGGAAGAGGCCGGCCAGGAAGACTTCCCAGAGCCTGCCCCGCCCGGACCAGCGCGCCAGGAAGTACAGCCCCCAGGCCAGGCAGAAAGTGACGGCCATGTGCGCGAAGCACCAGATGGCGTGCTGGTTGAACACCGGGTTGGCGGCCAGCACGAAGACGCCGGCCAGGCTCCACCACGGACCCAGGAAGCGCTTGAGCAGCAGATACAGCCCCACCAGCGACAGCGCGGCCAGCCCCGGATTGACCAGGACGCCGGCCTCGTGGCCGAAAAGCCTGTAAACAAGCCCGACCAGCACGGAGAGCCCCGGGGGATACCGGCTGAAGTAACGGCCGGACTCGGTGACCAGCCAGTGCCCCCCGACGTACTGGGCGTCGGCCTGGGGCTCGAACCAGGTCCGGCCGGTGGTGAACAGCAGGCTGCCCTGGGCCCAGTAGCCGTTGGCGTCCGGCGTGGCGATGGCCGGCGCGAAGCGGGTCATGAGAAGGGCGAAGTGCAGGGCCAGCAGCAGCCCGAGGCAGCCCCAGGGCAGGAGCCGGGTGAGGCGCGACCTGCCCGCGCTCGCGCCGCGCTCTTCGCCGGCTGCGGGGAGAGTCTCCTGTGTCTCTGCTTTCATGCGCGCCGCCCTCGTCCGTCGGTGTCAGCTCTAACTCTCCCATTATCATACAGTCCCAGCCCGAAGGGGGGCAAGGGGTTGTTTCCAGCGCCCTCCGTCGCCCGGCGGGGAAGCTCTCGCAGAAGCGGGCGGGGGCGGGTCACAAGGTTCCACCCCCCCCCCCCGCCCTAAGTATTTCCGGTCCAGGCTTGACGCCGGGACCGGGACGCGCTAGTATAAGGGGGAGCATACGGAATACGTGCCGGCGTTTGGGTCTAGTGGAATGAAGTTTCAGCGCGTAGGGAACCATCACCTGGGAGGCGCCATCGGTGACTAAGAGCAGCGATTACCTTAACGAGTTGCGGGCCCGGGCCACCCGCGAGGGCCGCCCGCTGGTCTGCGTCTGGGAAGTCACCGTCGGCTGCAACCTCGACTGCCGGCACTGCTACCACCCCGCGCACGAGCCCGACCCCGAGGAGCTCGGCACCGGGCGGGCCCTGGAGATCATCGAGGAGCTGGCCGCCGAGGGCTTCCTGCTGCTCCTGATCACCGGCGGCGAGCCCTTCACCCGCGCGGACATCTGGGACCTGCTGGAGGCCGCCAGCCACCAGGAGTTCGCCGTGCGGGTGCTGACCAACGGCACCGGCCTGGACCGTGATGACATCTCGCGCCTGGCCGAGTTCGCGCCGCTCTCGGTGGACCTCTCGCTCTACGGCCAGCGCCGGACCCACGACAACATCACCCGCTCGCACGGCGCCTTCCGGGCCACCTGCCGCACCGGGCGGCTGCTGACCCAGAGCGGGGTGCGGGTCACCGTCAAGATGCCGCTGATGCGCTCCAACCTCAACGAGTACCGCGCGGTCAAGGAGGTGGCCGACTGCTGGGGGGCCGAGCTGATCACCGACGCCGCCATCTTCTGCCGGCTGGACGGCGACCCCGCGCCGCTGGAGATGCGCGCCTCCGAGGACCAGCTGCTGGACTTCCTGGCCCGGCGCGTCCAGGAGGCCGGGCCCTACCGGCCGGCCACCAACATCCAGAACGCGGACCCCGCCGGGCCGATGTGCTCGGCGGGCCGCTCCAGCCTGTACGTCACCTCGACCGGCAAGGTCTACCCCTGCGCCGTCTGGCAGGAGGAGCTCGGGAACCTGGCGGGCCAGTCGCTCGCTGACGTCCTGGCCTCCAAGGAGCTCGCCCGGGTCAAGGGGCTGACCATCGGCGACCTGAAGGAGTGCTCGAGCTGCCGGCTGGCGCGCTGGTGCGTGAGGTGCCCGGGGCTGGCCTTGCTGGAGACCGGCGACGAGCTGGGCAAGAGCCCCTCGTCCTGCCGGCTGGCGGCCCTCAGCCGGGCGCTCCACCAGCGCTCCGGGCCGGAGGCCGAGGTGCCCGCCTGAGAAGATATGGAAGCGGCGCCGCTTTACGGTCCAGGGGGCGGCCCTGGAAGGCCTAAAGTCGCTTGACGGTCGGGTTCGGGCGGATAGACTGCCCCCACTGAGTCGAGGTCCGTGGGTGCTGGTGCCGAGCCGGAGCGGAGGCTCATGGGTTTCATTCGCAACCTCTTGCGAAACAGGGAAAAGCAGCACCTCGAGGAGTCTCTCCTCAAGGATCCCACTCCGATGGCCTTCCTGCGCCTGGCGCGCATCTACCAGGAGGATGGGGACCTGGCCAAGGCCCGCCAGATCGCCAAGCGCGGCGCGGCCAAGTTCCCGGACAGCGCCGAGATCGGCAGCGCCGAGCAGGGTCTGGCCCGTTTGGACCGCGAGGCCGAGTGCACGCGCCTCCAGGACCAGATCGAGAAGTTCCCCAACCCGCGCCTCTACGCGCGCTTGGGCGAGCTGCTCCGCGCCCACGGCAGGGCCGACGAGGCCCGGCAGGCGGTTTCCCGGGGCCTGCGCAACTACCCCGACTACGGGGGGCTGCACTACGTTCTGGGCCTGCTGGCCCGGGACGGGGGCAAGACCGATGAGGCCTGCGAGCACCTGGGCAGGGCCGCCGAGCTGGACAGCTACAACTACCAGGCGCTGCGGATTCTCGGCGACGTGCAGGTCGAGTTCGGCCGGCACGCCGAGGCCGCCGAGGTCTACGGTAAGATACTGGTCTTCGCCCCCGACGACGAGGAGATCAAGGGGCTCCGCGAGAAGGCCCTGGCTGCCAGCGGGGCCGCGGAAGTACGAGCGGTCTCGCCCACCAAGGACACCAGGGTGATCCCCACCGGGGAGGCGGTTGTAGGCCTGGCCCGGGCGGCGGCGGCGGCCGGGGGCGGCTCCGAGCTGGACGTCTCGCTCGCCGAACTGGTCGGCAGCGCGGGCATCAAGGGGGCGCTGCTGGTCGACAACTACGGGCTGCCCGTGGCCGCGGCGCTGCCGGGGGCAATGGAGGAGGCCCTGGCCGCAGCGATGGTCACCGGCCTGCGCCGCGCGGCCAGCCCGGCCTGCGGGGAGATGGGCCTGGGCGCCTTCGAGGAGCTGGTGGTGGAGAGCGCCTCGGGGACCATTTACGTCTACGCCCTGCAGGAAATGACCCTGGCGGTCTTCACCTCCCCGGAGGCCAAGGCCGGCATGGTCGAGCGCCAGGCGCACGCCTTCGCAAAGCGGGCCCTGGACCTGCACTGAGGAGGACGGTAGCGTGAAGGAAATTCTCTCCAGGCTGTGCCGCCTCCCGGGGGTCGCCGGCGCGCTGATGGTCAGCGCCGACGGGCTGCTCATCGCCGCGGAGACCGGCTTGGGTGACCGCGCCGCCGAGGAGGCCGCCTCGGCGGTGGTGGGCAACCTGGGCCGCACCGCGGCCTCCACGGTGGAGCGCCTGGGCAGCGGGGAGCTCAAGAGCGTGTTGCTCAGCGGGGCCGGCGGGCGGGTGGCGCTGGCCCGGGCCGGCGCGGCCTATCTGGCCGCGCTCCTGGAGAGCGAGGCCAACCTGGGCCTGATCCAGCTGGAGCTGGGCGGCGCTGCCAACGAGGCGGCCCGGAACATTTTGCTTTAGGGGTCAACTGGGGTCAACCGATGGTACAGATCAACCTCGCCCTGCGTGAAGTCGGCTGCAAAGTGGTCTACTACGGCCCGGGCCGCAGCGGCAAGACCACCAATCTGGAGATGGTCCACGCCAAGGCCCCCAAGGACAGCGTCGGCGAGCTGGTTTCCATCAGCACCGAGACGGACCGCACCTTGTTCTTCGACTTCCTGCCGCTGAACCTGGGCTCGGTGGCGGGCATGACCACCAAGTTCGCGCTGTACACCGTGCCCGGGCAGGTCTACTACAACCGCACCAGGAAGCTGGTGCTCCAGGGCGCCGACGGGGTGGTCTTCGTGGCCGACTCCTCCAGCAAGATGATGGAGGAGAACATCGAGAGCCTGGAGAACCTCATCGAGAACCTCAAGGAGAACGGCCTGGACATCGAAACCATACCGTTAGTCTTGCAGTGGAACAAGCGAGACCTGCCCGATGCCATGCCCACGGAGGAGATGGAACAGGCCCTCAACCGCTGGAACGCACCCACCTGCGAGTCGGTGGCCATCAGGGGCGAGGGGGTTTTCCCGGCGCTCAAGCTGGTGGCCGGGCAGGTCATCAAGAAGCTCAACCACGAGTACGGCGAGGGGCAGATGGGGGCCGCGTCGCCCAAGCCGGCCGCGGCCCCCAAGCCCGCGGCCCCCGCGGCACCCAAGCCGGCCGCGGCGCCCGCACCGGCGCCGGTCGCCCCGCCGCAGCCCGCCGCGCCCCGGCCGAAAATCGTTCCGCCGCAGGCCCCGGCCCAGCCGGCCGTCCCGCGGCCCGCGCCCGCACCGGCGGCTCCCAAGCCGGCGCCGGCCGCTCAGGCGCCGCCGCCAGCCGCCCCGCCGCCTCCGCCTGCTGCGCCACCGCCGGCCGCGCCGCCCCCGCGCAGGCCGGAGCCGGTCGCCGCGGCCGCCCGGCGCAGGGCCGCCGCCGAGGAGGATGACAACCCCATCCGGCGGGAGCTCGAGCGCCGCCGCCGGAAAGCCGAGAGCGCTGCCTCCTCCGGGGAGCAGAAGAAGCCGGCCGCGGCCCCGCCGCCCATCAAGACCATCCGCTCGGTGCAGAAGGGCCGCCGGGTCCACCCGGTGGTCTGGATAATCGTGATCATCGTGGTGGCCATCGCCGTCGGCGTGGGAATCGCCTGGCGGATGGGCCTGTTGAGTTGAGCCGCGGCGCGCCCCGCCTGGGTAGGAGGAAGCAGCTTGCCTGAGCCAAGACACAGCGAGCAGATGCGCCGCGCGCGGCTGGTGTTCTACGAGGAGGACGTCAGCAAGATCGACGCGGTGCTGGAGGAGTTCCTCTCCGCCAGTCAGGCCCACGCCGCCCTGCTCATCGACAGCGAGGGGCACCCGGTGACCAAGAAGGGGCTGACCAGCTCCTTTGACCCCGACAGCCTGGCGGCGCTGGT
Source organism: uncultured Planctomycetia bacterium (assembly GCA_964581145.1). Taxonomy (GTDB): domain Bacteria; phylum Planctomycetota; class SZUA-567; order JAKLDR01; family JAKLDR01; genus CAZONU01. The sequence continues at coordinate 30,985 of CAZONU010000001.1, read as the reverse complement.
GGCCGGATCCTTCGCCTCCACCCGGGAGCTGGCCAGGATCCTGGGGGAGTCGGAGTTCTCGGTCATCTTCCACCAGGGCCAGAACGAGAACATCCAGATCAGCATGGTCGCCGAGCGGGCCCTGCTGGTGATCATCTTCGACGACCGCACCACCGTGGGCATGGTGCGCATCTACTGCAAGGAGCTGAGCCAGCAGCTGGAGACCATCCTGGCGGCCGCCGCCGAGAGACGGCCCAAGGAGGGCGGGAGGGACCTGGAGGAGGGCTACGAGCAGGCCGCCCAGGACCGCTTGAACGAGTTTTTCGACGAGAGCAAGTAGCCGGGAACTGCCGGAGCAGGATAGCGGGCGAAGATGGGCTTCAGCGGCAATCTGGCCAGCATGTCGCTGGCGGACATATTCCAGAACCTGGCGGCCAACGGGCAGAGCGGCACCCTGAAGGTCGAGCGCGGGGAGGCCCGCCGCTACGTCTACTTCCAGGGGGGGCTCATCGCCGACGCCGCCCGGGAGCACACCGGGCAGGGGCTGCGCCCGCTGGCCGGCTACTTCGCGGGGCGCTGCCTGATCAACGAGGACCAGGCCGAGTACGCCCTCCGGCGCGTCGAGGAGACCGACGCCAACCTGGCCCGGGTGATCCCCGAAGTGGGCTACGCCTCCGAGGAGGAGGTCAAGCGCCTGGTATCGCGCTACGTGGAGGAGGAGGTCTATGACCTCTTCACCTGGGAGAGCGGCGAGTTCGAGTTCACCGACGGCGAGGCGCCCGAGGGGGTCTTCGGCCCGGAGAGCGCCAGCGTGGGCGTGCGCCTGCCCACCGGCGGGCTGGTCATGGAGGCCGCCCGGCGCATCGACGAGTGGGGCCGCATCCGCAACGCGCTGCCCAGCGGCCGGGAGGTCTTCATCGCCGACGAGTCCGCCGAGAAGCGGGCCGAGGCGCTGGACCCCGTGAGCCAGCGGGTGCTGGGGCTGGCCGACGGCACCCGGGACATCGACGACCTGGTGGCCGACAGCTACCTCTCGCGCTTCGAGATCGGGGGCATCCTCAGCTCCTTCCTGGAGGAGAGCCTGCTGCGCGCCGCCGAGATCAAGGACCTGGAGGGGGCCGCCCAGGACCTGGTCCGCCGCCGCCGGCCGGAGCGCGCGGTGAAGGTCTACGAGCGGCTCATCTCCCTGGGCCAGGACACCCCGGAGATGCGCAAGCGCCTGGCGGAGACCGCGGTGCAGGCCAATGACCCGGGGCGGGCCATCATCCACCTGGGCGTGCTGGCCGACGGCGAGATGGAGGCGGGCCGGGGAGACAAGGCCGCGGAGATCTGGCGGCAAATGCTGGAGGTCATGCCCGGCAACACCCGGGCCCACCAGGGGCTGGCCGAGCACTATCGCGGCAAGCGGCAGCAGAAGCAGTGCCTCAAGCACTACGCCGAGCTGGTCCGGGCTCACGCGCGGGCCGGCGCGACCGACCGGGCGGCCGCCGCGGCCCGCGCGGGCCTGGAGGTCGACGGCCGGGCCATCGAGCTGCGCACCCTGCTGGCCGAGGCCCTGCTGGAGGCCGGCCGGCGCTCGGAGGCCGCCGACGAGTTCGAGACCCTCGGCGACCAGCTGCTGGAGAGCCACCGCACCCGCGGCGCGGCCGACGCCTACCGGAGGGTGCTGCAGATAGACCAGGGCCGCAAGGGAGCCAAGCAGCAGCTCACCGCCATCCTGGCCGCCGAGGCCCGCAGGAAGCGCACCGCCGGGACGGTGGTGACCTGCCTGATCGTCATGCTCATCGCCGCGGGCCTGGCCGGCGGCCTGGCGGCCTACGAGTACCTGGTGGCCAGGCCCCAGTACCTGAGGGCCCTCAGGATCGTCGACGAGAAGAAGCCCGTGGCCGAGAAGCACTTCCAGAAGGGCCGTTACCAGGAGTCCATCGAAGCCTACGAGGAGTCCATCGAAGCCTACGAGGAGTCCATCACCGCCTACGAGGAGGCCGCCGAGGCCTGCCGTCCGGTGGAGAGACTGCTCTCCTTCCAGGGCTACCACTCCAAGGCCAAGGCCATGCGCGGCGAGTGCGAGATGCACATCACCATCATCCGCGCCGAGAAGGAGAAGGTGGCCAAGAAGATGGCCAAGGAGTCCAGGAAGACCAAGGGGAAGATCGAGGCGCTGATCGCCCAGGACGACTTCAAGGCGGCCAGGAAGCTGCTGCTCCGGCTCGAGCAGTCCGGGAACAAGGAGGCCCGGGCCTGGGCCCGCAAGCAGCTCCCCAAGGTCCAGAAGGACATCGACTACATCGAGGGGGTGCTCGCCCAGGTGGGCAACTTCGCCAACGACGACGAGGAGTTCCGCGCCGTCATGGTCCTGGTCAGGAGGTACCCCAACCACGCCAAGGTCCGCAAGCTGGACGTGCCGGTGCGCGTGGAGTGCGAGCCGACCGGCAGCCTGGTCAAGCTGCCCGGCGGGGCGCCCACCCCCACGCCCTGCACCGTGCGCCTGCCGGTCAGCGGGGCCACCCAGCTGACCTTCACCCGCAAGGGCTACAAGGACAAGACCGTTTCCAAGGAGGCCATCGAGGTCCCCGCCACCCGGACGGTGCGCGAGAAGCTCGAGCGCGTGCCGGCCTGGAAGGTGCGCATCGGCCTGCCCGTGGAGGCGCCCATCGTGCTGGCCGGCACGGCGGTGATCTTCGGGGACCGCGGCGGCAACGTCTGGGCGCTGGCCGCCAAGGACGGCAAGGAGCTGTGGCGCCGCCCCCTGGGCCGGCTCAGCGCGGTGACCGGCGCGGTGGCCGTCTCCGAGGGCACCGTCTACGTGGGCGCCCTGGACAGGAAGCTCTACGCCCTGGACCTGGCCACCGGCCGCCCGCGCTGGAAGCAGCCGCTGGTCTGCGGGGGCCTGATCCGCTCCGGGCCGCGGGTGGCCCGGGTGCAGCTGCTCAACAACCGGCGCTTCGTGTTCTTCGGCTCGGACGACGGCCGGGTCTACTGCGCCGACGCGGCCAGCGGCCGTCTGCGCTGGAAGAGCCCCAAGCTCGGCGCGGTGCAGGGCTCGGTGCTGGTCACCAGGAAGGCGGTCTACGCCGGCAGCGACGAGGGCTACCTCCACGCCCTGGAACCCACCGGCGGCAAGGAGCTGTGGAAGCTGAAGATCGGCTCGGCGCTGCGGGGCACGCCGATCCTCTCGGCCGACGGCAAGCGCATTTACCTGGGCTCCGACGGCAGCAAGCTCTTCGCGGTGGACCCCGCCAAGGCCGCCAGGGCCGCGGGGGATGCGCTGGTCTGGTCCCGCAGGGTGGGCGGCAGCATCCGCTCGGGGCCGGTGCTGGCCGGCGGGCGGCTCTTCTTCGGGAGCGCCGACGGCACGATTCACGCGGTCCGGCCCAAGGGGCGGTCGGCCGAGCCGCTCTGGGAGCACAAGCTCGGCGCGCGGGTATCGGCCGCGCCGCTGGTCACCCCCAAGCGCGTCTACGTGGGCGGCCGCGACGGGAGATTCTGGGCCCTGGACCGCGCCAGGGACGGCACGCCGGTCTGGAGCTACCGGACCGGCGGCCGGGTGCGCTCGGCGGCCAGATGGGTGAACGGGTTCGTGCTCTTCGGCTCGGACGACGGTTTCCTCTACGCGTTCGACGAGCGCCCCTGAGCGGAAGCCCGGGGAAGGGCGGGAGGGCGGCGGAGTGAACTACACGGCACTGGTGATCATCGCCGTCCTGGTGGGCGGCGCGGCCCTGCTGTGGATCGCCCTGGCCGCCAAGATGGTCTCTGACGACGAGGAGGCCAAGGCCCGCGCGGAAGCCGAGCGCCGCCCGCTGGCCCGCCAGCGCGAGGCCTCCC
>CAZONU010000001.1:0-27171 GCA_964581145.1 uncultured Planctomycetia bacterium | reverse complement strand
AGCGGCAACTGGGTGATCGAGGACGGGGCGATGTCCCGCGCCGAGCGGGGCGGCGGCTCCGCCGGGGGCGGAGGAGCCGCCTTCGGGGAGTGATCCGCCGGGTCCGGGGCGAGCGGCGGGCGCCCTCCTTGATTTTCCCCGGGGGCCACGCTAGAATGGCGGTCCCGGTGCTCGGAGAGTAACGCCCCAGGACGGAGAGCGGACCCATGGAAGTGACCGCCAGCCAGGTAATCCACACGCTGGTTTCGCTCATCAAGTACGTGGTGGCCCTGATACTGCTGTGGGCCGGGGCCACGTTCGTGCTGCCCATATGGGGCAGCACCTGCGCCATCGATTCAGAAGACCTGGGCATGCGCGAGGCGCTGGGCAAGACCCGCCTGAAGATCGGCTACAACCCCGGGGCCTGGAACGAGGCCGCCCTGAAGCGCGGGGATATCGTCATCGCCATGATGATGGCGGCCTCGGCGAGCGGCGAGAGAAACATGCAGAAGTTCCCCTTCCGCGTGGTGGCCGTGGAGGGCGACGTCATCGAGGCCCCCCGGGGCGCCCTCACCATCAACGGCGAGAAGGAGGAGTACACGGCGGTGTCCGTCCGGACCAACGATGCCCTGCGGGTGGCCAAGCAGCGGGTGCCCCGCGGGTACGCCTACGTGCTGCCCGACGACCGCGTGAGCAACAAGGGCGGCCTGCCCTGCCTGATCCCCGTCTGGCGGATCGTCGGCAAGGTCGAAGAGCTGTAGGGGAGCTGCGGACGTGCGCGTCACGCCCCTGCTGATCATCGAGGCGGTGCTGGCCGCGCTGCTGGCGGCCTGCTGCATCTACACCTGGTCCAGCGGTTCGCATCAGCGCGAGGTGGCCAGCACCTGGCGCGAGGCCCGGGACAAGCTGGTCAACGACGAGCCCCGCGCGGCCATTGAACCCCTGGAGCACTTCCTGGAGCTGTGCCCCGACCATCCGGACGTCCGCTTGCAGCTGGCCGAGCTGTACCTGGGGGAGGACCAGCTGCCCAAGGCCAGGGCGCAGTACCAGAAGGTGGCCAAGGACAAGTTCCCGAAGTTCCCCGGCGAGGAGAAGGAGCTCAAGCAGCTGCGCGCTCTGGCCGAGGTGGCCCTGGGGATGATGGACGGGGCCGCGGGGGTCAAGAGCAAGGACCCCGTCAAGCGCAAGGACAAGTTCGCCTCGGCCAAGGCCCACTTCGAGGCGGCCATCAATATCGAGCACCCCGAGGGCCTGAGCCCCAAGCCCGGCGAGGCCGGCAAGAGCGAAGAGGAGGACGGGAAGCCCCCCCGGGCGAAGCTGGCGGCCTTCGGCGACGCCTGCGCGGGGCTGGGCCTTCTGGCCCTGTGGGCCGGCGACTTCGACGAGGCCGACAAGCGCTTCAAGCAGGCCCTCTCGGACAAGACCGTGCTGAGCAAGGAGGTCCTGCCCGAGCTCTACAACGCTATCGGCGTGCTGCAGCCCGCCCAGGGGCGGCCCACCCGGGCAGCCCGGTACTTCGGCATCGCCAAGGTCTACCGGCCCAAGGACCGCAAGGGCAAGAAGTGGACGGTGCCGGACCGCAACCGGCAGATCATCATGCGCGGCATGACCGACGCGCCGGAGATGAAGGCGGATCTCCGCAGGAAGCTGCTTTCCCAGCTCGTCAGGGGCCTGAAGTCAACGAGGAATCCCAGCTACGATACCTACAACCTGTTGGGCTGCGGCTACTACCGCCTGAAGGACATCCCCAACGCGCTCAAGTATCTGGAGCTGGCCGTCAAGAAGGACCCCGAGAGGTCCGCTGCCCAGTTCAACCTGCTGGCGGTCAGGTGGGAAATCTGCGAGGCCAAGCGCGCCGCGTTCCGGAAGAAGCACAGCGAGCTCTTCCCGCCCCTGCCGGGAACTCCCCAGCAGCGGCGCTGGCAGACCCCGCTGGGCAAGCAGGGCGGGCCCAAGCACAGCAAGGATGCGCTGGCGTTCTACCACAAGGCGCGGAGCGATTTCAGGAAGGCGCAGATGGCTTTTGACGCGGCTTCCGCCCGGGCCCTGGCCAAGGTGCAGAAGCTTCCCCCCGGGCTGGAGCTGGAGCTGGTCCTGATCCGCCTGGAGATGCTCCCGGACATCGGCGGGTGGCTGGTCCGTTATGGGAACGCGGCGGGGAAGCTTCAGGGCAAGAAGCGCCTGGCCGGCGTCGACCCGCTGCTGGCCGAGGCGCTCAAGAAGTTTCCCAAGGACCATCGGCTGCACCGGCTCCAGGGCATCCGCCGGCTGACGGCCGGGGACGTCAAGGGGGCCCTGGCCGCCTTCGACCGGAGCATCGCCCTGGAGGCCGACCAGCCGGACGTCAAGGCGGTCCAGGCCGTCTTCGCGCCGAAGATCGAGGTAGTCGGTTTCCGTCCGGCGGCCGCCCCCGGGGTCAAGGGCAGCTCGGCGCTGGCCCGCTCGTCGCGGCCGCTGGTCGGGGTGCTGTTCCGGGCCTACACCGGCCCGGTGCCGCTCGACGGCGAGAAGGTCAAGCTGAAGCTCGACGGCCGGGAGGTCGCGGGCTACTTCTGGGGCAGCGAGTTCCTGCACCTGCCCCAGAAGGAACTGGCCGACGGCGCGCAGACCCTGGAGGCCCAGGCCGAGGACCTGCTGGGTCGCAAGGCCTCGGCGAAGTTCGAGTTCCACGTCGACGGCTCCCGGCCGGAGATACACAAGACCGAGCCACCCGACGGCGGCAAGATCAAGGCCGGTCGTCCCAGGCTGGTGATTCACTACCGCGACACCTACTCGGGGATCGACCCCGCCTCGGTGGAGATCGAGTTGTCCACCGTGAGGGCCACCACCTGGATCAGGGAGAATCCGGTCATGGGCGGGCGCTACCACTACAGCTACGCGGCCCTGGGCATCAAGAAGGGCGTCCAGGTCGGTGACGATAAGGTGGTGTTCAGCTCCAGCCGCAGCCTGGGGCCGGGCACCTACCGGGTGAAGATCAGCGTGCAGGACGCCCGCGGCCTGAAGACCGAGGAGACCTGGACGTTCGTGGTGGTCAAGTAGCCGGAGTCTGCCATGCGCTGCCCGCACTGCAACAGCGAGGTTCCCATCGGCCAGCAGTTCTGCGCCAACTGCGGCAAGAAGATCGAAGTGGGCTTCGAGCACATCCAGGAAGCGGTGCTCTCCGACGCCGCCGAGCGCCGGACGGGCAGCACCGAGAAGATCCTCATCAACCTGATCGGCATCCTGATAGTCGTGTGGGTCGGCTTCAAGCTGCTCAACAACCACTACCTGGAGGAGAAGTTCCCCGCGTCCCGCTCCGGGTCCCTGTGCTTCACGGCGCCGCCCCCCAAGGTCGAGAGGGAGAGGCGCCTGAAGCTGGAGGTAACCCCGCGGGAGGCGCCCGTGCCCCGGGTCCGCACCCTGGCGCCCCAGGGCATGAGCTGGCGGCGCAACCCGGTCAAGGGGGAGCTCCAGGTCTCCAGCGGGGGCAGCAGCAAGGTGGTCAAGGGAATGCTGGCCCGGGGCCTCAAGTACCTGGCCGGGCACCAGGGACCGGACGGCGGCTGGTACGTCGCCAAGGAGGGCGGCAACCGGCTCATCGACCGCTGGGGCCGCGCGGGCGTGACCGGCCTGGCCTGCCTGGCCCTGCTGGGCGACGGCCACACCTGGGTGCCGATTGGCACCGACTCCAAGGGCAAGCCGGTCTACAGCACGTACGGTCCGAAGGTGAAGAAGGGCATCAACTTCCTGACTTCTCAACAAGTAATTAAGGGGCCCGATGCCGGCCTGATCGGACCCAAGAAGGGCCACTTCATGTACAACCAGGGCCTGGCCACCGCGGCCCTGGCCGAGGCCTACGCCATGAGCGGCGATCCCTACCTGGGGCAGGCCGCCCGCAAGGCGGTGAACTACATCATCTCGGCGCAGCAGAAGTCCGGCGGCTGGGACTACTACGACAGGCCCAGCGCCCGGGCGGACACCCCGGTTACCGCCTGCCAGCTTTCGGCCCTGTACTCCGCCCACCTGGCGGGCATCAAGGTGCCGCGCCAGGTGTTCGAGAAGGGCCTGGGCTGGTTCGACGCCATGACCGACCGGCAGACCTTCAAGATCGGCTACGACAAGAAGTGGGACTTCAGCCAGGACCACATCGGCTACGGCTCGACCGGCATGGGCCTGCTCCTCCAGCTCTACCTGGGGCGCAGCCCCTCGGCCGAGTCGATTCGCCGCCAGGCGCGCACGCTGATGCGCCAGGCCAAGCCGGACTACCACCCCAAGTGGAGCCCCAAGGCCAAGGCCCGGAAGGTTGACTACTACTACCTGTACCACGCGACCATGGCCTTCCACCGGCTGGGCGGCAAGGACTGGGCGATCTGGAACAAGGCCCTGATCAAGGCCCTGGCGGCGAGCCAGGAGAAGACCGGCAAGTGGACCGGCTCCTGGCCGCCGTATGACGCCAACAGCCTGAAGGGCGGCCGGATCTACACCACGGCCGCGGCGGTGCTGGCCCTGGAAGTCTATTACCGCTATCCGTAGAGCCTGTGCCCCAGTCCCCGTCGCGCCGCACCCCCGGCGAGCCCCGCCGCAAGACCCGCCATCATTTCCCGCGCTCCCGGCCGGGGGCCGAAACCCACGTCTTCCGCTCGAAGACCAGGGGGCTGCGCCTGGACCAGTACCTGGCGACGCGCTTCACCGGCTACTCGCGCTCGTTCCTGGCCGGCCTCTGCCGCGAGGGCCGGGTGCTGGTCGCCGGGGAGCGCGCCAAGCCCGGCCGGCGCCTCCTGCCCGACGACGAGATCACCGTGGTGCTGCCCGAGGCGGTGCGCTCCGGGCCCGAGGAGATGGAGGTACGGATGATCCACGAGGACTCCGCGGTCTTCGTGGTGGACAAGCCGCCGGGCATCCCCGTGCACCCCTCCCGGGGCCACCTCTCGGGCACGCTCTACCACGGCCTGCTCTGGCACTTCCGGGACCAGATCGAGGGGAAGCCCGGGTTCCGCATCGGCCCCGTGCACCGGCTGGACCTGGACACCAGCGGCCTTCTGATCTACGCCAAGGACGAGCGCTCCCAGAAGCGCCTGGCCCGGGCCATCGAGAAGCGCGACGTGCAGAAGCGCTACCTGGCCATCGTTCACGGGGAGGTTCCTTTCGAGCGCGCGGACATCGACGGGGCCATCGGCTTTGATGAGGGCGGCAAGCGCATGGCCCTCGACGGGACTGAGGCCCGCCCGGCCAGCACCGGGCTCCGGCGGCTGGCGGTCGGCGGCAGTTTCACCATGTTGGAGCTTGAACTCTTCACCGGGCGCAGCCACCAGCTGCGGGTGCATCTGGCGGCCACCGGCCACCCCATCGCCGGTGACGAGCTCTACGGCGGCCGGCGCCGGTCGGAGAGCGGCGAGCCGATCATCGGCCGGCAGGCGCTGCACGCCTGGAAGCTGGAGCTGGAGCACCCGGTGACCCGTGAGCGGGCCGAGTACGTCGCGCCGCTGCCCGACGACATGGTCGCTCTGGCCCGGCGCGCGGGCCTGGAGGTCCCGGCGTGAGGCTGGTGCTGGCGGCCTTCGGGAAGATGCGCTCGGCCGGGCTGGCCGCCGCGGCCGGCGAGTACCTCAAGCGCCTGGGGAAATACACCTCCGCCGAGGTGCTGGAGCTCAAGGAGGAGCGCGGCGAGGACCCGGCCGCGCGCCGCCGGGAGGCCGAGCGCCTCGCGGGCTCGCTGCGCGAGGGCGATTTTCTGGTGCTCTGCGACGAGCGCGGCGAGCAGCTGGCTTCCAGGGAGCTGGCCGAGTTCCTGGCGGGGCGCGAGCGCGCCGGGCGCGGGCGGATCCTCTTCCTGGTGGGCGGGCCCTACGGGGTGAACCCGGCGCTGCGCGCGCGGGCGGACCTGGTCCTCTCCATGGGCCGGCTGACCCTGCCTCACGAACTCGCCCGCCTGATACTCGTCGAGCAGGTTTACCGCGCCTTTACGATACTGCGCGGCGAGAAGTACCACCACGGATAGTGCCGTGTTGAGCAACTCTTGCAGGGATACGCCCGAGGAAGTTGCTCAACACGACACTTCCACAGGGGCTTCGCCCCTATGGCGCTCCGCGGCGCTCGGCCAGCTCGCGCCGCTCCGCTGTGACCCCTGGGGGGTGCCTCGGCGCACCCCCCAACCCCCGGCGGTGCTCTGTTGCAGAACTTCCGCAACAGAGCACCAGCGCCTTCCGGATCGATTATGTTCCTGTCCCCTTGACACTTGCGGGCCCCGTCGATACACTCAACTGGCGGCGCAGGGACGCGGTAAACGAAGGTTATGTTCTCTGGGGAGGATCGCCTGTGGCTGAAGACACTGCCAAGACCGTCTTGGTGGTCGAGGACAATCAGGATATAGCCCAACTGCTGGGACAGTTGCTGCGGGCCTATGGCTGTGAAGTCCTGACCGCCGCCAACCTGGGAGTGGTTGAGGAGGCCGTCGCCAAGACCAAGGTGGACCTGCTGCTCCTGGACATCCTGCTGCCCGAGGAGGTCGAGGACGGCCGCAAGATCGCCCAGAGCCTGCGCGCGGCCGGGCACAAGTTCCCGATCTACTTCATGACCGGCCTGCGTCCCCCGGACGTGGGCAAGGAGTACCTGGGCCTGGTCGATGGCTTCCTGCGCAAGCCGTTTTCGCTGCGGGACCTCCGCAAGGTGCTCAACGAGGCGCTGGGGCCGGCGGTGATCGGGGCGGAGGAGTCGCCCAGCGCGGCGCGGGACCTGGCGGGCATGATGGCCTCGATCGCCACCGAGCAGGAGGAGATCCGCCGCCAGCAGGCCCGGCTGGCCACTTTCATGACCGTCCTGCAGCGCGGCGAGGGCAAGGCGCTCTCGGCCGAGTCCCAGGCGGACTTCCAGGAGGACTCGGCGCGCTACGAGGAGGGCCTGTCGCGCATCGAGGAGTCGCTCAACGAGGTGCTGGAGATCCTGCGCAGGCACGGGCCGGCCCTTTTCGAGAGCCCGCGGAGAGGTGTCTGAGTGGCCGAAGGAGCACGGTTGGAAACCGTGTAGGCGGGAAACCGTCTCGTGGGTTCGAATCCCACCCTCTCCGCCATATTTTCCTAGTTTTTGAACTGCAGGGCCTTACGTAAGCCTGGTCATTCCTTGTGGCCAAATTGGGGACATTCCCGACTCCGACCCCCGTGTTGGAGGGCTCATCATGGCCAGCATCTACAAGCGTGGCCGGGTCTGGTACGTTTACTACCGGGTGAAGGGCAGGCGGGTCCGGAAGCGGATCGGCAGGTCCAAGAAGGTGGCTGAACTAGCCCTGGCGGACATCACCGTCAAGCTGGAGAAGAAGGAAGCAGGTTTCGTACCGCCAACCAAGAAGAAGGACAAGGGCATTGGGGAGTTCTTTCGGGAGTTCGAGAAGTACTCTGGAACGAACCACAGGCCCAATACAGTGCGCAGGTACCAGGCTATTGTAGACAATTTCAAGGCTTTCCTTAATCTTCAGGTAGGGATCACGAGGCTATCACAGCTCTCGCCAAAGGTTTTCGAGGTGTATAAGACATACAAGCGGCAAGCACCTGTGACGGGCAACGGCCGAAAGGCACGTAAGGGGTCAAAGCCCGCTCGGATTGGCGCGAAACCCAGAACCATCAACATGGAAATCCAGACTCTCCGGACCATTTTCGGGCTGGCCGTGAAATGGGGCTATCTGGACAAGAACCCTGTGGCGGGAGTAAGGCGCCTCAAAGTGAAAGCGCCCAAAGGGCCGCTTTTCCTGACGCAGGACCAGGTCAGTCAGCTCTTGGTTCGCAGTTCCGGTCAGTTTCTGGATATCCTGATGATGTTCCTCCATTCCGGACTCCGGAAAGGCGAACTCCTCAATCTGACCTGGGAGGACATAGACCTCGAGCGGAACGTGGTCATAGTTCAGGCGAAGGAGTTCTGGGAACCCAAGACCGGAGAACGCGAGATCCCCATGAGTGCCAAGCTGAGAGAGCTGCTGCTTCGCGTGAAGGCCGAAACCTCAAACGGGTCCCAGTTTGTATTCCACGGAAAGGACGGGGAGCAACTGAGGACCAAACTGAGGCGCAGATTCATGGCGTTGACCAAAGCCTGTGGATTCCCGGAGGTCACGAAGCTTCATACCCTCCGGCACACATTCGCGAGCCATCTGGTTATGAGCGGCGTGGACATCTCGACGGTTAAGGACCTACTTGGCCATACCCGGATCGAGACCACGATGATCTATGCTCATTTGACTCCGGAACACAGGCAGAAGGCGGTCAACCTGTTAGATTACAGCGGCACTTCTTGACCGTGGTTCGGTCAGCGATTCATGTCCAGATGGACCTGGCGTCAAGACGGCAGGCAGCGCCTCGGCAAGATGCGGGCTGGGGCGCTGCCACATTCCGAAGCGAAGTACAGAGGAATCTAGGCGCGGCATCATGAACGCAGTCATTTCATTGCCCACCGCAGTTCCGAGCCGCTTTTCGCTCTACGCCCCTTCAAATGTCCATTGCTCTCCCGATTTCTAGCCATTCTTGTCACCTCTTCCCCCCAGCTAGCCGAAGGGCTGACCCGTGACCACCGGACTTGTCCGCGCGCCTGGAACAGGCTACTATGTGAAGCGCTCAGGGGGCGAGGCCCAACCAAGAAGGGTAAGACCCCGACAGCGGGTGCCATCCTCGGCACCGGGAGTGGCTGAAGTGGATTTGGTTCTGTCCCTTACCCTCTTTCTTCCCCTTATTGTAGGATTTCTCTATTTGCTGACGAAAAGTAGAAGGGACGCCATCGATACTTCGGAAACGCGCATTCGCATGGGTGCGGCAATATGCACGGTCTTGATCTGGAACGCGTGGTGTCTCATCCTTGTTGGCGGCATCATCGGTCACTGGATTGCGGAGCAACCTGCCCCGCTGGACAGCGTTATCGCCGTGTTTGTAGTCATTCTCCTGCTCGTGCCGCCGGTACTTGCTTGGCGAAGCTACCGGCTGTCAACTGGCAGGTATCTTGAACAAACCGTGACGGCAGAAGAGGTGCCTGACCACATACGCTCACTTGAAGTGGAGAGACTGGTCAATGAACTTGCGACCGACGTGATAGGCCTCTCCCCCCCTCCAAGGGTTTTGTACTCGGCTGAGAGTGACCTATTACCAACGGTGTTCGGCCCGTCCCCCAATAAGGCTTCGGTGGTTCTCACATTGCCATTCCTACAGCTTGAGAAACTCACCGGATACCGGAAAGACACCGTGAGTGTTATCCAGAAGTTCGTGCTAGCCCACGAACTCTCACACGCGAAGAACAAGGATTTGGCCTTCATGCCTTGGGCTCGTGAGCTGGCCCCGGCCATGATTGTTTGGACAATAGCAAGCTTATTCCTCAGCCTTCTGCTCATACCAGTCTCTTTGTCCCCGGTATCCGCATTTCTCGTCGAGGTCAGCGCACTACTCCTCATCAGCCTACCGCTACTGATTGTGACCACAATCTGCTTCCACGCGCTGCTGCATCTTGTCCAGGAACACCGGCAGCGCTGTGCGGACGTGAGAGCATTGACCTATCTGGATTCTGAGGAAGCCAGGGCGTTGCTGGATCCTGGGTCAGAGGCGCAAGAACTACTGGCACTCTTGTTTCGCGGGTCATTTCTGCTACGCATGATGGCTTCCGGCGACGAGAAGTTACGAGATATTCGAGAACGCATGCCGAAGGCAAGCCGTTCTCGCTCTCATCTGAACTGGATCGTCAAGCTCGGTCAATGGCTTGAGAAGGCTGTATGGGGGTTTCGCGACGCGGTCTTTGGATGGCTAAAGAGACATCCGGTGAGCCGCCAGGAAGAGTTGCTCAAGCAGACCAAAGCGCTATCCCTTGTCCGGCATCCATCTTTCGAGGCGGCAGTCTGTGTGGGAATCTTGATCGCTGTCATAGACTACTTATCCCTATTCAGTGAGCTAGGGTTATCCTTTGCCTTGGGAGACGTCGCGAAAACGCATGAGTTCACGGCGAAGTTACTGCCTAATGTATTCATGGCTGCCAAAGTCTATCTTCTGGTATGGGTCTTCGCCGCACCACTCTACGAAGCCACCGGCCTGCTCACGAATTATCTGGGCCATATCCGGGATCTACTCAGCCGCTATGTAGTTTCCCTCGCCGTTTGCGTAGGGGCAGCACTCATTATGATGGCCCCTGCCGGAATCCTCGGAGTAGTAGCCGGCTCCCTGTCTGTTGGACAGATAGCGAAGGGAGTATGTTCGCGTGCAGTGATACACTATCTCCCCGCCGTCGGTCTCAGCATCGTTCTGGCGGTAGTCAGGGGCAAGATTGTTAGGCTGTCTGGACGCCGCCTGTTCATGGCCACGTGTGTAGGTCTCATAGCGGTGCTTCTTGCCTTCGCAGCAAGTGCTTGTCTTCTCCTCCCAGTCATGACGGAGCCCGACGCCTTCTGGAAGGCGTTCTTTTTGACCATCTTGATATTCGCGGTTGTGCCTCTGGTGCTCGGCGAGAAGTGGAATCCTTTAGTCAGACTATTCGAGGTTACGCCCTCACTGGAAGATTGGAGCAGCATTACCCTGCGACTGGGGAAGAGCATACACCGAATCAACTTAACGTCAATGTGGCCTTTCCTGAGGGGCTGCACCGTCACGGCGCTGACGGCCGTGTACTTGTTCCTCTTCCTCCTGGCACCCGGCGTGATCCTCGCCCTCGTTGCCAGCCCTCTGATCCCCGCGGGTGCCATTACTCATGAGCACTTGGCAGTGGGATTCCTGGTCATTTTCGGGGTCATTGTGGTCGTTTCGTGGAAGAAGGCCGAGAAGACTCCCACCAAGCTAAATGTGGAACCCCACTTGGCGGCTGAGGAACTGCTACTGTTCCACGAAGTAATATGGCGATTTGCCGGCCATAGCAGTCCGGCGGCAACCGATGTCGCGCGCAACAGTCTGGCCGGGGCCGCTCGTCTGGTAACCCCTCCTGCGCTTTCACCCATGAAGATCAACAGGAATACTGTAGAGCACATATACCATTACGTGGCGCTGCAAGACATCTTAACAGATGCCGTGAAAGACGAAAAGCCGCTGAGGTCATTTCTCTTGTCTTGTCAGCACGTGGACGGCGGCTTTGGTGCGTGGCAAGGAGGGAAGCCTTGTATAGAGAGCACGTTCTATGCGCTCGCGGCGTTGCGGAAGCTCGGATCGGTAAGTGGAACACTGTGGGACGAAAGCGCAAGATGGGGAGGACAGGTTGTCCGTACTCTGGAAGAACAGGGACGGCTGCAAATGCTCCCGACCACAGACCTGCACATGCTGGCCCAGATAGTATCCGACGGCGGATCTGGGCGAGAACCTGCGTTGATGAGCATTGTGGGCGCAGCACGGGGCCACAAATCAAGCGTATGGAAGCAGGGGGAGATTGCCCGCCAATACGTCGAGTTGCTGGCCCTCGCGGGAGAGCTGAGCAATGAAGCAGATGCGTGGCGCAGTTGGGTGCGCAAGAAGATACCGGACATGCGGAACCTCCGGATCGACCAGAACGTGGTCGAGTTTCACAGCTTCCTCAAGGTCGCCGAAGCGGTTGGCCAGTTACCGATCGTAGCATCGGATGTCATCTTGGGCACTCGCGTACACAAGTGGGCGCAGGACGTTGCGCAGCGCTGTCAGGCGTCGGAAGCAGAAGCCTGAAGGCATTCCGTTAGCAGGGTTTCACCCTTTCTGACCAGTTGCCTGGGGTACTTCCTGTCGACGAGGCTCTGAGCGGCCGCTCCGAGAACCGCCAGGATGGCGCCGAAGTGTGGGTCCGAAGTTGTTGCGGAAACGAGGGGTGATATCAAGTTAAAGGCTACGACAAGAGCTTCCGCAAGACGCCGGTCAGCGGGTGTACCCTCCGCGAGCGAGAGCCATGCACGGGGCGTTTCAAAGCATTCGTGATACTGCGCCTTCAAAGCGAGATTCCGGTTAGTCGATACCAGCCTGTACATGGTGTCGAACTCAGCGTCCAGCAGACGCTTGGCAGCTGAACTCTTGGCAGGGAGCAGCCGTTCCACAAGGCCGCGCACGGGCGCTTTCTGTAATCTCTCGTGGAGGTCTTCCGGAAGCGGTGACCGGCTCGCGGCCGATTCCAGCGCTCTGGTGACATCGTATCCGTGTGGGGAAAGCCCGCCTTTCAACAACCGAGAAACCACAGGTATGTTGGTAGCGACTTCTTCCTGAAACTCGGTCTGTGCCGCCAACAGGTTCCGAGGGAATTGAATCCGCAACAGGCAGAGGTATTCATCTGAATTGTCCACATCTACCGCCAGGCGCACAGCTGACGTGGGCACCTCAGGAGAGATCGCGTCCGGCTCACTGACGGAACCTGCAATCTCAACAGGTGCTGAGGCCTCTCCCCTGAACGTGGCGTGGTAGCTACCCGGTTCCCGCACTGCGAAAATATCGGCAGCGAATCCTTCTGATTCTCTTGTCCATTCCATACCCTCTATCTCGACCAGGCTGTTATCCCGGAAGAGCTGAACATCTCTGAGAGGCAAAAGCTGGCGAGCCCTGTGCAGTCTTGCGCGAGCGGACACAGTTCTATCCTGGGTTTCCTGATCACTACCACGTTCAAGGACGGCGCCGAGACAGCGAGGACATTTGGAAATGTGAAGACGTAGCCGCGTTGCAGTTGTGGAGGGCAGTGTGCCCTTGGCCAGCGCCTCTATCTTTTCCTCGTCAAGACATTCCTCCGATATTGGCGTGAATTCCTCTCGCCGGGTATCGGGAGAAAGCCTGTGCATCTGCTTTATCAAATCCAACTGGCTTTCGCAATCAGGACACTTGCCAACGTGTTCCTGTAGTTCATCGTAGAACAGGTCGTAGACCTCAGAAAGAATCTCAGCTATCGGGCACCAGCCGGACATCATCTCCTCCAATCAGGGCTGCGACGGGCCCAACAGTCGCCTGACCTTGGCACGCGCACTCCCGACCCGTGAGCGGACGGTTGTTGATGGCAGGTCGAGGCGCACTCCAATTTCTGCATAGCTCCAGCTTTCCATGTCATGCATGAGGAGAACGGTAAGCTCCTCCGGTTCGAGAAATGTGAGAGCTTCTCTGAGACGCGATTCTTGTTCAGCTACTTCAGCTTCCTCAGCAGGGCCGCGTTGCTGGCCGTTGGCAGCATGGTCTTCGTGAAGGGCGAGTGGCTGATTGTGGTTCGCTGGGTTGAGCGCAGTCGTCACCACTATCGAGTGTAGCCATTTCCCGATGGCCTTGAGTTCACGCAAGTTCCCGATGAGTCTCACCGCCTTCATGCTGGCACTTTGCACTATGTCGTCCGCCTTATGTGGATCATGAACCCTCGCCAAGGCCGTGAAGAACATCATCCGGCGGTATCTCGCAAGAATCCGGTCGAGTTCTTCGCGGCTGATCTTTACCACCAGCCACCTCCACAGGGACGTATCCGGCCTCATTTCAGTATGTCGGCGGCACTGCCAGTGTCAAGCCCACTCCAACCAGGCACTTGCATTTCGACTGATTGAGCTGTCTTTTGCCGACTTTCCCCGTGTAGGGGCAGCCTTCTGGGCGGTCGTATGTGCGAAACGTGGCCAGCCGCCGGCGGACCTCGGAGCAGATTACCGGGACGGAGACATGGCAGACGAGGACGCTCTGATGACTGTTGCGGAAGTGAGCGCGATGCTCAAGGTCGCCGTTTCGACCGTATACGGGTGGGCGAGCGAGGACAGAATCCCCCACGCCAAGCTCGGAAGTGCGCTGCGCTTCGACCGTGAAAAGGTCAAGGCTTGGGTGCGTTCACAATCGCGGCCGGGGCGTGCCCGGCGGAAGAAGACCGTTGAGATTGAGTAGTGGTGCCCCGCGGGGCGCGTAGCCGAGCGGGGAGGATGTAAGACCAATGGCCATGACATCCTGACCATGAGGATGTCAGCAGAACGAGGAGGTGACCGAGATGAGCGACAAATCCAGGCGTTTTGCCAACCAGGCGATGGTGACCGGAGAGGTGCTCTCCCAGGAGGAGCGGAGCTTTGAAAAACCCGAGGGTGGGAAAGGGACCCTGTTGAGTGTTACCGTGCAGCAGCCGGGAGGGGGATGTGTCAACATTACCTACCGGGAGGAACACGTCTCCTTCATCAAGGGGCTGATCAATCCCGGCGACCGCATCACCTGCCGGGGGACTCTCAAGCAGCGCGAGTTCGACGGGCGGAAGTTTGTGTCCGTCAACGCCATGCCGCCGCATAACCCCGCTAACTTTAGAAAGTTGGGCAGCGGCGAGGGAAAGCCCGGGGCGGTGGCGACTCTCGTGGGCAGCGTGCCCCATGTGGTCAGCCCGGACGACGGGACCAGCGCCGAAGCGGACCTCGAGGTGCCTTCCCTGAACCCGCGTACGCAGGAGGAGGTCATGCAGCGGTTCACCTTGACGATCGAGGCCGACGACGTCCAGGCCTTCGAGAGGCTCGTAGAGAATCGCGGTCAGGTGGAGGTGAAGTGCCGCATCCGCAGCGAGGTCGACGTCGATGATTACGGCGGCGCCGAGAGCTCTTCGAAGATCAACGTGGAGCAGTACCGCGAGCTCGCTGCGAAAGTCGAGGACAGCGAAGAGGCGTAGTCCTGGCTGGAAAGGGGTTAAGGTCCATGTGTCGGGAGGTCTCGCGGATCCTGGGCCTCTTCTATGACCTTCTCGGTCATGAAGGGTACGGCGTCACGGAGCTTCGCGCCTTCTCGGGCACGCGACGCCTCGTAGCCTATACCGCATCGAGGCGGGGATTCACGAGGCTCTGTCTCAAGCAGGATGGCCAGAAGAACATCTACGCCGGCATCAACCCGCGGCCGCTGGACCTCTTCGATTGTGCTCCGGAATGTTGGGTGCGGTGCGCGTCCTGGAAGAACCTGGGCTCCGTCAACACGGAGGCCCTTCCGATGGGACTGTGCGCAAGGGATGTGGATATTGAATATGTCACGGCCATCTTCTACGACATCGACCCGACATCACGCGACGGCCGGCCCGCTAGCGAAGAGGAATTGCAGCGCACAGTCCGGGCGGGGCGGGTCCTACTGGAGGAGCCTGCATTTGCGAAGGGCGGCGTCCTGGCGACGTCCGGCAACGGGTGTTACGTAATCCTTCCCCTTCGCGCCATTCAAGTGGATAGGGAGAATGAACCGAAGGCCCGCATCTTTCACGACCGACACCGCAAGAGCGGTCGCGGGTACCAGTCGGACAGGGTTTCCAACCCCTCCCGGATCATGAGGGTCATCGGGACTCTCAATCTAAAGGGAGATCCGGAAGAAGATCGGCCGCATCGCAGGGCTACCTTTATCACGGCGTGGTCAGGCGAGCGGAGCGAGGAAGCCTCGGCCGAGATCGAGTACATTGAGTGTGCCTCTGTTCCGGAAAGGGGGAGCGATCTCGGCCTGGTGCTTCCGCTTCAGGGAAGTGTCGAGGCCATGAGGCGGTGTGAGTTCCTGCGGTTCTGCATTGAGCGGCCCGAGAAGGTCACGAACGAGCAGTGGTTCGCCATGATGGTCAATCTCATTCCTCTTCAGAACGGACGGGATCTGGTCCATGAGGTCTCCGCCCTGGATTCTGGACGATACGACCGGACCGACACGGATGCCAGGGTCCGGAGGTATCAGAAGTACGGTTATCTGCCAATGAGGTGCGATCGCCTGGGCTTCACCTGCCCGAAGCGGGCCGAGTGCCGCGCGGGCTGCCCCCTGTACCTGGCGGTCAGAAAGGAGGCGTGATGCCGGACGGTATGTTTCCGATGATCCCGCTTCGCCCGCCCCAGCACGAGCCGCCCAGGCAGCGGCGGACCAGTGTCCTGCGGATACTGATCAGACCGCTGAGCAGTCTGGTACGAGGGGTGTGGTGGGTCTTGAGTTCGGCACCTGTACGCCGGACGGTCGGCTGGCTTGTGGCGGCGTTGATCGCGGTCCTGCCGCTAATTATCGCGGCGTGCATGGTTCCGGGCAGCGGAACGGAGAGCCCCGCCACACGGTCCCACGACGTTCGCCGCGAGTGGAGATGGTCGCGGGATGAATCGTCGTGGCAGGACGTGTTTCGGTTCAGGAACGACTCAGGGAAACCCGACTACGTAAAGATCGCGCTCGTCATGGTGGGAGCCATCACGGTGTGTGGTTTCTTCCGCCTTTGGTTGAGCCACAGGCGAAAGTTGGCCGAGTTGCGTCATGCCGCCGAGCTTGAGAGGAGACCAGATCAATGGCCTGGGACAGGCAATCGGTTCGGATAGATCCAATCGAGATCATGAAGGTGGTCATCGTGTTGACAGTGCTCAACTGCGTCTTCCTCCTGGTTCTGAAACTGCTGCGCTGGCTCTTTGACGTGCTCTGGTAGAGGGAGAGGAGGATGCCAGACAACCGCCTGCGCCCGGAGGATCTACTCCCGGATGTAGACGCTACGCTGGAGCGCACTCGAGAAGTCTCTCGAGTCGTGAGTCGGGACGGCCGAGAGCGAGTCATCTTCGAACGGACCGAAGAGGTGACGAGCGGAGGCGGAGGCGTCACGGAGATTCTGAAGACTACAAACCGTAGCGTCTGGGACTGCGCACACCCCGTACTCGTGGTCGACCAAACACGTAATCTCAACATCGGCGGTGAGTGTGGTTGCGGCGCGCTGGTCTGCGACGAGTGCTTTCAGATGTGTGAGAAAGACGGGTGTGGTGTTGGCATTTGTCGGTCATGCGCGAGTGTGGTGGGCGAGAAAGTGTATTGTCCGGAACACGCAGGCCCGGCGCGCAACCGCCGGCTTTTCACCTTCGGATGGTTGCGGGACTGGCTGAGGAAGGAAAAGGATGGAGCGGATGAGACAGTTCCGCGCGGGCCGGAAGCCGGTCCGCGAAGCATCCCTTAAGGAGCTCTTTGCCCGGGCCGACGCGGTGGATGCTACCGCTGACCCCAGGGTCAAGCAGCTCCTCCAGGCCTTCCGAGTGCGAATCAACCCCCGCCTGGTGGAAGTATTCGACAGGCTGATCAAGGAATTTGAAGCCAGGAAACTCCTGTCGCGGTTGCCGCGCACACGCAGTCCTGTCGGTTCCGAGGTGGCCGGGCTGTTTGAGATAGGCAGGACGAGCCCGTGGGACGCGCCCTTCGGTTTCGGCGCCCATGAGTTGGCCGGCGGGATCCTGATTGCCGGCCAGCAGCAGCGGGGAAAGACGACTTTACTCATTATCCTCATGGCGCTGCTGGCCGGGCGTGTTCCCATCTTCGCCATCGACTGCAAGCGCAAGCTCAGGAAGATCAAGAGCGTCTTCCCGCGCGCAAGGGTCATTCACGTGCGCGATTGGCGTGGCAATCTTCACCAGAAACCGCCGAACGTTCCGATGGGTGTCTGGTTGGACGTAATCAGTGAGGTGTTCACTGAAAGCTACGGTCTCTTTGACCTGAGTCAGGGCCTGTACCTTGATATGTTTGGCCAGCTGCACGAAATGTACCGGAGGCACGCGGGTCCGGATATCCTGCCCACCTACCTGGACGTTGTGGATTACTTGGATGATGCGCACCGGAAGCTCTATGGGCCGCTTGCGCAGGCCAAGGAGCGAATTCAGGGTCGCATCCGCGCCCTCCGGCCAACCTTGAGCAGTATCCTGGCCACTGCTAAAGGGTACGTACTTGATCCATTCATCCGGGACCGCGACCTCGTGATCTTCGAGGTGGACGGCCTGCGGATTCAGAACCAGAAGCTCTTCGGAAAGTACCTTCTGGCCTACCTTTACTATTATCTCCTCAATAATCCGCTTCCAGGGCTGGGTGGGGCACTTCGGCTTCTGGTAGTCATGGACGAGGCGACACGATACCTCACGAAGGAACGGGGGCGGGAAGGCCAGTCTTTCCAGTCGGACGTCTTCACGCGCAACTGGGAGGCGGGCATGGGCATCGTGTCCGTGGTTCACCAGACCAAAGACAAACTCGACGACTGTGTCAGGGCGAGCGGGGCTGCAAAGATCATCTGCGGCGGGCTGGCTGATGGCAATGACATCTGGGACCTCGGCCGGAGTATGAACCTTGGTCGGGAGTGGCATGCTCTGGTGCCCGAGCTGGGCGTGCGGGAACTGATCGTGCGTGATATACGGTTCCCGGAACCCTTCGCGGTGCAGGTTCGGGACATCCGGGAGATGCCAGAGCTGGAGGGGCTCCGGGATTTGACGGACGCCGAAGTCGCCGGAGACCCTCAAGCCTTGGCCGCAGAGCAGGATGTGTCGCCGAGGGTGCCCTACTACACAGTGAAGTCCGCGCTCGGCGAAGAACGTCCGTTGACCGACGCCGAGAGACGGCTCCTTATGGAAATCCACAATCACCCGTTGCGGCCCATTGGCGTGAACTACAGCGTCATCGGGTCGCAGAGTCATGGATCAAAGACGGCAACACGGCTTGGGGTAATGGGGTATATTATAGTAAGGGAGTTCAGCCGTTGCAGGGGGGGCAATGTGAAGATCGCCGCGCTAACAGACAAAGGACGGCGC
Organism: uncultured Planctomycetia bacterium; assembly: GCA_964581145.1. Taxonomy (GTDB): domain Bacteria; phylum Planctomycetota; class SZUA-567; order JAKLDR01; family JAKLDR01; genus CAZONU01. The sequence goes on along the minus strand of CAZONU010000001.1, from coordinate 8,795 downwards.
AAGCTGGAGGTTGCCGCTGCTCGCGACGGCGGCAAGGGACGTGGGGGCACGCTGCACCGCCAGTTCGCGGTGCTTGTGAAGAAGATATTTACAGCAGATGGCTACGCGTGCCGCGTGGAGGAGGAGGTCTCCGGTAAGCGAACGGATGTCGTTGCCCGCAAGGGCGACGAGGCGGTAGCGGTCGAGATCGTGATCAGTGACGACCTGGAGAGGGAGAGGCGTAACCTCGAAGAGGATCTGAAGCGCTTCGACCGGGTCATCTTTGCGACCCGGACGGCGACCCAGCGCACAAATGTGAATCGCCTCGCGCGTTCGGTGGAAGAGAAGCGCGTTACTGTCATGCTGTTGACAGACCTCATGACCGACGGCTGATTGGCAGCCCGCGGCAGGGGGCGAAGGGTAGGCGGTCAGTACCACGCCGAGGTCAACAGGGAAGATAGTGCCTCAGAGTAGGCGGATAAACTGAGAGGAGGTGCGACATGGTCGAAGTCAGAGACCAGAATGGCGAGATCGTGCATGTGCCGGAGAGGCTCAACGGCATGCAGCTGCGCGAAATGCTCAACATCCCGGAGAACAAGTGCGTCTACAAGGTTACTCCGCAGGGGCAGGAGAATGTCATCGAGGACTGGAAAGAGATACGCTTCGTCAGGGGCGAGCGCATCGAGGTCATCAGCGTTTTCAGGGCGGGGTAGCAGCCCCGACGCTCGATTTCGACTAGAAGGACCAAGAAGATGACCGTGCAGCGGAGAAAGGCAGTGGTCCGCCGCGACATTGCCCTGGCCGAACCCGCCCTGGGATCGGATAACGTGGTCTGGGCGCCGAACTACGAGTGGATCATGATCAAGGGTTTTCCGCTGCCAACCTACTACAACCGCCGATCCACGAACTGCCTGATCCCCATCCCGGACGGCTATGGAGAGGGAGCGGGTCTGGGCGAATTCTATGTGAATCCAGCCCTCCGGATTGACAGGGATGGCCGGTGGCAGAAGATACCTCACGTCTTCGATGACCCGGGCTCCAGTTTCAACAAGTACTCCAAGAAGGGTTGGCGCTGGCTTTGTATCCACCCCGAATGGCAAGCCGGCGACAACATTCTGACGTTCCTGAAGCAGATCGAGTTCTTTCTCAAGGACCCTTGGGGCTACTAGAAGGGAGATCCCGTGCGACATGGGCGGTTGGCGCTGAAGGAGGCAGACTACGCCGCCCTGCTCGGCCTTCTGGCAGACCCCCATGGCCGAGAGGGTGCCGCAATAGGTTTTGGCGGCCTGTCGTGTGGAGATGGCTTCGACCTGTTGCCCATGCGTCGAATCGACCTGCCGGACGAAGGGAGTTATGTTGAGCGTTCAGGGGTCTGGGTGAGACTCACGGCACCGTACACTGTACGGATTGCCGAGGCATATCGAGGAGGCGAAGAGCGAACGCTCGTATACTTCCATTCCCATCCTTTCAGTGACAGAGCTGCTTTCAGCGGTATTGACAACGACTACCTGCCCGAGCTGCTGGAGGACTTCCAGAGACGTCGGAACGACGCTGTGGTGGCACGGATAGTGCTGGGACAGCGTGAGGATGGGTTTAGCGGTCAGTACTGGGTCCGAGGGTCCAACGAACCGCGCGAGATTACGGAGGTCTCGGTCGTTGGCGTCCATGGCGCGCGGACTATCACAGTCGCCCACAAAGGGCCTCAAGAAGCGCCGCTTCCTTACCCGGACCAGGACGACCCCTTTGTTGCCAATGTCGAATGGCTTGGTGAGGCCGGTCAGCAGAAGATCCGCGCTTTGAAGCTGGGCTGCGTCGGTGCCGGAGGCATCGGGAACCTCTTCATCCACTTCGCCGTGCATGCCGGTGTCCGTGACTTCGTTGTGGTCGACGACGACGTGCTGGAATCGCGGAACTTCAACCGGCTTATCGGTTCTCGCCGAGATCTCATCGGCACGCCTAAGGGCGATATGGCCAAGCGCGCGGCGGAAGCTTTCGACCCGACCGTACAAGTCCGCACAGTTTGTGCACGAATCCAAGACCCCAAAGCACAGGCGGCACTCCTGGATCGGGACGTGATCGTGGCCGGCGTGGACAACGACGAAGCCCGACACAAGCTACTGGTCTTCTGCGCGCGGAATCTCAAGCCTCTCATTGACATGGGGAGCGGCATTCGCCTGGCCAAGGACGGGAAAACCGTAACCGACAAGGGCACTCGGCTGGGGTTCTACATCCCCGGGAGGTCATGCCTCTTCTGTCAGGGCCTGCTCAGGCGGGAAGCGTTGACATCAGCCACACAACGGGCGGCAAGACGAGCTGCAGGTTACATCGAGGACACGGGGGAGAGCCCTGGGAGCGTCATCACACTGAATGCGGCCGTGGCCAGCATGGGGCTGGACGTCCTGCTGGGGTACCTGACCGGTTTCTGCAAGTCGCCCACGGTCATAGGGTACGACGAGCTCAACAAGAAACTGACTACTCTCCACCTGGCGTCCAAACAATCCGAGCAGTGCGAGATCTGCGGTGTTGATGGAGTTGAGGGGCTGGGAACCGACGCTCCCGCGGTCGAGGACGAGCAGGAGGTGAAGGTCCCGGCTCCGTCGTGATGGCGTGGCGAGTTGTGGAAGACTGAACGGGGACGGCCTGGGCTGACAGGAGCTAGACATGCCGCCGGCCAATGACAACCGGATCCCCACCAACCCCGGCCATGGCGGGGGCGCTTCCCGTCGAATGGCGAGCAGGGCAATCAACACGCTGCGGTATGCTGTGCCAACTCCTCGTCGAACGCCCGCGAGAGCGGGCGGTGGGACCGGCCGGGCACATCCCGTCGCAATAGCCATAGCTGTCCTGTTGGTCGCAGTCATTTTCGGCCTGTCTCGCCGATCATCCGAGAAGCCGGAAGATGGGTCGGACAACCGCGGGGCAGTCACCACCACCCCCATCACCTCAGAACCCGCTGTTCAATCGCCACCAACGGTGCGACCGCCAAAGAGACGATCACCTTCCCCGTCGCGCGAGTCGCCTGGAGTACGTGAACCCGAACCCACGACTCGGAACATCCCCATACCTGCTTCTCCAAAGCACGTTGCCCGGGACACTTCAACGGTGCAGCCGCCAAAGAATGGTCGGTTGCTCGTGCTCACGCATCCGTGGTGTCGTGTGAAAGTCGACGGGAAGTACGTCGGGAACGCACCGATGCGCACACCCGTAGAGCTATCCCCCGGCCGTCACATCATACGCCTTGAGCCTCACTCTCTTCCCACGGTAACACGAGAGGTCAATGTGCTCGCGGGGAACATTCTGGAGGTCCGCTGGCGACTTGACCGGGGCAGTTCCGGTTAGGAGTGCTGAGTAAGATGCGGCGCTCTCTTGGACGACTCTTCTGTCTCTTGCTGCTCCTCGGCACGACGGGGTGTAGCGCGGTATGGCTTCTAGTGCCGGCCATGCTGGCTCTGGGAGAACCTACTGACCGTTCCCCCCCCAAGAGCAGCGCCGAGCAAGAGAAGGTTGTCGCCTGGTCGCCACCAGTACAAAGGGCCCCAAATGACACTCGACTCGCCAAAGGACTGGACGCGTACACAGCCTTCCGCTGGCGCGATTGTGTGCGGTATCTGAGCGGGGTCGCCACGAATAAGCAGTTCAGGGTCAGCGAACGCGTGAGGGCTGCGAGCTACGCCGGAGCCGCCTCTTGGCTGTCAGGAAATGATCTTGAAGCCAAGAGGTGGTTCCAGCTGGCGCTAAGTCTGAACCCCAACTGCCGGATGGACACACGGATCTTCATGCCCTATATTGTCGCCGCATTCGAGCGGTGCCGGACCAAGATGTAGCCGTGGCCTCGCAGCACAGACGAGCATACAGGGGCAGGGAGGCCCGGCTGCCACGCGGCCGGAGGTTGAGAGCGAGGATTTGCGGCACGGAGTCCGCACTCGATGATACTGAGGCGCAGCTCGAGCCAGAGGCGCTCCAGGAATACCGGCACCGGCAGGTGGTGGAACAAGGCGCGGCGAACGCGGATCTTTACACCCGGGACCACAAGGCGTTCATGGAGCGCCAGAAGGAAGAACTGGAGGCCAAGAAGGAGGGGTTCGAGGCGGAACTCGCGGATGCGCCGCCGGACCCGCCCGAGCCGGACTCGCCCTATGCGCAGGCGATCCTCGGCGGTCGGGAGCGGCTGGAGGAGGATTTTCACAGCGTCAACCTGTCACTTGACGATGTCTATGGGGGCCTGGAGAAGGAATTCCAGGGGATCCTCGACGAGGCCGCCAAAGACCCCCAGGCCGAGAGGGCTCGTAACGATGACGAGGAGATCGAGGAGGAGGCGACGGAGCTGTGAGTTTTGCTGCCCCACATCCCAGGCGCCACACCCCGGCCACACGGACATGACCTTCCCGCCGGGGAACTATACGTAAAGCAACCACATCGGTCCCCATTTCCTTCACTACGTTACTTCAACATCGCCAATAGGTTAGACCTTCCTTTCCAATCGCATTAAATAAGGAAAAGAAAGGAAATAGAACAGATACAAAGCACTTAGAAACAACTACATAGACACACCAATTCAAGAGGGAATAGAACAGATACAAAGCATCTCGAAATGACCACATAGACACACAAATACAACATGTGTCACAGGCACAACAGGCTGCTCAGCCAGCCTATACAGCCTAAAGAAACCTACCGGCCAAAACAACCTGCCCAACAGGCTGTCCCGGGAACTCAAGACCAATACGATCAAACAAGAAACGCACGACAGGGACTTACCCCTGTCATAGCCAGACAAGAACAACAAGATACAGAATGACCAACCTGGAAACATTCAGTCACTAACATAACCAGAACTCGGACCACAAAGAAACTTATACTTCGGCTCCACCGCCGGGCTTACGCCTCGTACCGCAGCCATGGCCCTGAAGACCTCATATTTGCCCGCCGTCGCGTTGGCCACAGCGGGGTCCTTATGGAAAAAGATAATATCAACCTCACTAAGAAGATGGCAATACTTCACGCAACACAGCAGGTTGCGCTCATTCGCAAGAAGCACGAGCGGACAGACAATCTCACAGGGCTCATCGCTCAGAAGCTTCCGCTGGTCCTCATCGCGGAAGAAATAGGCCTCCACCTTCTTCACCTGCCTCACTGCCTGCCCAACGTCAAGGAGCTTGGGCTTGAGCTCGCACAAGAGCCACAGTCTCTTACCGTCAACCAGCGCCTTCGATTTCAGCGCGACGTCAAGGGTGCCCCTGTGGCCGTAGAAGCCCCAACTACGCTCTATACCGATAACCTCAAAGCTATCGGACATCACACTAACCCAATCTTCCACCAACCCTGCATGTGCTCGGTCCAGCTGGTAATCTTCGTTTCGCAATGTCTCCATGAAGTCCAGATGTGCTTTCTGCTATTTATATCTTTCGCTTTCTCTTACTCTTTATCTCTTCTTTCTTACCGGCCGAAAACCCGGCCGGAGCGCGTCCAATACACAACCACCAGCACTTGGCAACATAGAGAAGAACATCACCCGAACATGCTGAAAGCTTTATCTGGGTGAACACTCATCGTGTTCACCGCTAGTAAAGCTTTCGCTCGAAGCTGAGAGCTTCAAGCACGCGCCAAGGAAGCATGATTAGGACAATTACGGAAAGGGGGAACTTGGTTCCCCCTATTCAACTCCCTTTACCATATGCACTGCAAAGGGCGTAAGAGTTGGGTGGTCCAGTAGGACACTACTCCCAGTGGTGACTGCAATCACCACACATGGAGTAGTGACCACCACACACTCTTAGGCCCTTCGGTCTCGCAGCATGCGAGACCAAGCAGATATTCGCTCTCTCTCGCACACAATGACGAGAGAGAGCACGCACAGACGGGCTCTCCAAGGGGTAATAAAATGAATTACGAAAACGAAGCAGTCCTGGATACGGAAGCACAAGACGGACCAGCTTCCGAAAACAATCGACTGGTAATCCTGAAGCCACTAGGCAGGCACTGGCTTGAAGAAGAGGACCCTGACGAAGCCGAAGCAAGGTCTGAGTTTATCCATAACAACATGCTGTACGATTTCTACGGCCCGCTGGTCCACCTCCTGGACAAGGAAGCAGACGTGAAGTTGCGGATAATCCACAATAATAACGGCACCAGAAACATAAGCGTGACCGTCGGCTCCCGCACCAAGCGACAGGCTAACATGAGCCTGCACGTGCTGAAGTCACAGGGAAGCGCCTCTGAAGGCGACAGCAATCCATTCGCTACTAGCGACTTCCTGGACAAGTTGTCTGAATTCGACAAGCTGGGCTGGGCGATTAAGAAGACCTGGGAAAGGCTACAAGACAAGTGCCTGGACTGGGACTGTCTGCGCAGCATAACGCCAGAAAGGCGCCACGAGCTTAAGCGGTGCATCCTGCGACTGCACGACAAACTCAAGCAGATGAAACAGGCTCGTGCCAGGAGAGAGGAGGCGGCGACGGAACGGTTCCTGCGCAGCGAGGAGTAACACATCAGTGGAGAGTGTCTCTCGACTATCGAAGAGACACTCCCCCATCAAAGGGAGTGTGTAGCTGGCAACCCCAGCGGAGGCAAACAAAATGCAACAAGAAATCAAAGAAGAACGTGTATTACCTGCCCCTGGCGCAAGCGAAGAAGTCCAGGAAATTGAGTTGAACGGCTTAGGTAACAGCAAGCTCAACGGCAGCGAGAAACCCGACCTGGACGGTCAAGAGGTTACCATTCAGAAGGTAAGCCTAACGCCAAAGGACGAAGAGCTGAAGACCAAGGACGAATCTAGAATCTATAGGACAGTGCTCTTGAAGCTGACATACAGCAACGAGGCTTTCGAACATTTCGGGGGACTCCGTCAGTTTTTTGAGGACGATGGCACCTGGTCAGAGCCTACATTCTGGGTAGGCGGCAGAAGCGCAGTGGCACATTTGTTCAGGGCCTGGATTGATAAGACTGAGAAGTCACCCAACGAAGTCAGCCTAAAGGAGTTCCTGACCAGCCTGGTAGGTATGAAAGCAGTGTTGAGGGGCGAAACCGTCATCTACGCAGGGCAAGAGTATCACAAGAATGTCGTGGACCACTTCGTGTGAGCGCCCCCTCACACGACTCATAAGATGAAAGTCCGAACACAATCCAATGGACAGGTCGAGGTAAGGCCGTCGTCCGTGGTCACCATATGGGCGGACACACCCCCTGCTGCGAACCAATTCAACCACACCATCGAGGTCGGCAGCAAAGGACAAGAGGAGAGTCACCGCCTGTACAGGGTGACGGCGGAGACCGCCGCAAGAGTGTCGCGGTTGAGCGGCATCCCTACCACCGAGGCCAATCTGGAATCCTACGACGATACCTACGATGACCTGCGGTCCTATTCCACGCCGGCAGGCACGGGCCAAAGTCCTGCCCGCCTTCCCCCACCGTCAGACTACCGCAATCCCCAGGCGGCACCGCAGCGCACGCTAGAGGTGTGGGCTCAGTCTCCGACTGCGGAGCATCAGACAATGAGCGGAGGTGGGTCACAATGAGCGAACCCGTACATAAACGCTTCTTCCACCAGATCGAGGATGGCGAGGCCCGCCCGCTCAGCATGAAGGATCGCTTCGCCTTCAAGTGCACGTGCTGCGGTGTTTGCTGCCACGACAACCAGATACTCTTGAAATCCTACGACATCTTCAGACTCACCAGGTCGCTAGGCCTGACAACCAAGGAGTTCTTGGCCATGCATTGTGTCCGCTATGTGGGCAAGGACAGCGGCCTACCGCTGGCGATGCTCAAGTTCCTCGAGGACGGCAAGGGAGCATGCCCCTTCCTGAAGGAGCGTAAATGCGCCGTCCATGACGACAGGCCGTCCGTCTGCCGACTCTATCCCCTGGGGACTATGGGCCAGAGGGGCGAGGCCGCGAAATTCTACCTGCAGCCAGCTGAGTGTCCTGGACACGGTCGGGGCAAGCCCCAAACCCTACGCTCCTGGCTGAAGGCCAGTAACCTTAGGGCCTACATGCTCGAGAACGAGCGCTTTTTCCAGCTGATTACCTCGGTCGTGAAGACCGGGATTCTGAAGCCGGAGAGCTCGACCCTCCTCATGGTCATGGGCGAGCTGCTGTACAACTTCGACATACTGGTCCCCGAAGTGGCCAAGCAACGGAAGCGGCCTGTCCCCACTGAATGGCCCCAGATCTTCGACATCATCGAGCGGGAGGTGCTGCATATCACAGAGGACCTCAAAGGCGTCCTGGACGAGCTGGAGAAGGGGAACGCGGCTTAGGGGGCCATAGGAACAGGCTCAGAGCCACCCAGGCCCACTCCCGTGCCTGCCTGGAGGGGCTTCGCCCGCTTCGCGCCCTTCGCCCCAGGCGGCAGGCAGAGAGCGTCAGGCTTACAGGCTAGCAGCCCCACATTAGGACGGCCGAGCCCCATCAGGCGCCTCCCTTCCTACGGCAGAGGGAGGCGCACACGTATCTCCCACACACGAGGTGATTTACCATGGATAAGACGCAAGAGGCGCTTGAACGGTTCCTCAGGTTCCTGAAGCATCAGCTGAAAGGCGGGCCCAAGGTACAAGCCGAGGCCCGAGAGTTCCTCAACGAGTACATTTTTCACAGCTTCTCAGATGTGCGGAATGAGTCGATGCACACAGTCAGACACATCCTGCTGGAGGCAAGAGGGCACCAGCCAGAATCCCCCGGAGGGCGGCTCGAATGAGAGAAGACCAACACTGCTGGCAGGCTGGCCTGCCGTCGGTGCAGCCCAGCCTGCTACCAATAAAACCACAACGAGGTGATTCACATGTCCATAAACAGTCTAGAGAAACTGAAAGTAGCAAACGC